>CAISHO010000056.1 GCA_903885165.1 uncultured Nitrosomonadales bacterium
CTGCCCCTGCTGCGCGCCCAGACAGCGCATCACCGCACAACCATCCAGATGCCGCGCCACATAACGGCGAGCAGCCAGCGCAATCGCCACCCCGGCGAGAATGGCAGAAGTCAACGCAGCCAACCCTAAAAAGTGTTCGGCGCGTTCCAATGCCGTGCGAATTTCCGGCCTAGCATCCCGCACATCTTCCATTTTCTCATTGACGGTCAAGCGCAGCGCAACGCGAAATGCCGCCATCTGCACGGCATCCCCCGCGAACATCATGCGATAGGAGATGCGACTACCCTCCTGCAACAAACCGGTCGACACCAGATCTGCGTCATTCATCAATACACGCGGCGCAAAACTGGCAAAGCCGACTGACTGATCGACATCTTTTACAACCCGCGCCGCCACGCGAAGCTGACGCGCACCGACACCCACTGCATCGCCCACCCGCAAATCCAAGCGCCGCATCAATCGCTCATCCGCCCAGACCGTACCACTTGCGGGAAAGGAGGGTTGTCGGGATGAATCACGACCTACAACTATCTCGCCTCGCAATGGATAGCCCGCCTCCACCGACTGAATTTCGCACAGCAACACCCGACCGCCTTGCGACACCATACTGGGGAAAGTGCGACTCTCCACCACACGCAAGCCGCGCGCCACCGCCTGCGCCCGATAATCGGTAGAAACAGGCCGAGTTGAGGTGATACGCAAATCCGCGCCCAGTAAACTGGCGGCCTGCTGCGACAGCGCCATACGCACGCGGTCGGCAAACAAACCTACTGTGGCCAGACTACCCGCCGCCAGAACCAGCGCCAGCATCAACACGCGCCACTCCCCCGATCGCCAGTCTCGGCGCAGCAGATTAAAGGATAAACGGAACATATTATTTCGCGACCCGTCCGGCAACCAGACGCAACTGTTTTCCGCAACGCGCAGCCAGCGCTTCGTCGTGCGTGACCAGTATCAGCGTAGTTTTTTGTAATTGATTTAATTCAAACAATAACTTTATAACCTGCGCCCCGGTCGCGGCATCCAGATTGCCTGTCGGCTCATCAGCGAAAAGGATTTTAGGTTGGCAAACAAAGGCGCGTGCCAGCGCGACCCGCTGCTGTTCGCCACCGGAGAGATGTTTGGGCAAATGATGCGCGCGGGAGGCGAGACCTACCTGTTGCAGCGACTCCGTGGCGCGCTGTTTCGCATCAGGCGAACCGCGCAATTCCAGCGGCAGCATGACATTTTCCAGGGCGGTCAGCGCTGGCAGCAATTGAAACGACTGAAACACGAAACCCGCCAGCTCGCCGCGCAAACGCGCACGCCCGTCTTCATTCAGTGCAAACAAATCTTGTCCGTTCAACATCACACTGCCGCTGCTGGGCAAATCGAGACCTGCCAGCAAACCCAGCAAGGTCGACTTACCCGAACCGGAAGCACCGAGTATGGCAAGACTCTCCCCCGCCATCACCTCGAAACTCACCTTATCGAGTATCACCAGGGGTAATTCACCACTTACCACTTGCCTAGTGAGGTTCACCGCCTGCACAATCACTGTCATGAAAAAATTACCTTTAAATTGGCTTGCTTTGATATTGCTGACCTGCGCATTGCCCGGCATTACCTTTGCCGCGCCTACGCCTGCTGCCGCGAAAAACATACTAGTGTTCGGCGACAGCCTGTCGGCCGGCTATGGCATCGAAGTGGCAGAGAGTTGGCCCAGCCTGCTACAAACCGAACTCGAGCGCACCCGCAGCGGATATAAAATCATCAACACCAGCATCAGCGGGGAAACCGCGCTGGGCGGACGGCAACGTATCGCCAAACTGCTGGAACAATATCACCCGGCGATCGTCATTCTGGAGCTGGGTGCCAACGACGGGCTGCGCGGTTTCAGCACAGCCGATATCGAAAGCAACTTAGACGAAATATTAATGCAAATTAATCAGATACATGCACGCACCACACTGGTCGGCATGAAGCTACCGCCCAACTATGGCGAACCCTATATCACTCAGTTCCAGAGCATATTTCCCAGACTGGCAGCAAAACGCCGCGTCCCGCTGCTACCTTTTTTACTCGACGGCGTCCCGGCAGAACAATTTCAGGCTGATTACCTGCACCCGACCGCCGCCTCGCAACCGCAAATCATGCGCAACGTGCTGCAAGTGCTAAAACCCCTGCTGCGCTGAATCCTTCGCTCAAAACAACGAGCGCAAAGCGCGACTATGTTTTTAGGCGAAGACCCTTGCGGTCTCAATCCTAATTTACCGCAGCGTCATGGCACTCTTGGCTGAAAAGCCTGCCGCACTGACCACACCCGCGCCGAAGCGTTTCGCCAAACGGTCAGCAATACCTTCCTTGACGGTGAAGTCAACGATCTCTTCCGCCTTGATCACATCGCGCGCCACCGATTCGACGCTGCCGTAACCGTCCGCCAAGCCCATCTCAACGCCGGCCTGACCATTCCACACCAGACCGCTAAAAGTATCCGGCGTCTCCTTCAGACGTTTTCCGCGTCCTTGTCTTACCACAGCGATGAACTGCTGATGAATCTGTGCCAGCATCTGCTTAGCATACGCCTGTTGATCGGGACGCATAGTCGAGAACGGATCCATAAAACCCTTGTTTGTTCCTGCGGTCACCAGACGACGCTCCACACCCAGTTTTTCCATCGTTCCGGTAAAACCAAAGCCATCCATCAACACGCCGATCGAACCGATCAGACTAGCCTTGTCGACATAAATTTTGTCCGCTGCCGCCGCCACATAATAGCCGCCGGACGCGCAAATATCCTCGACCACCACATACAGGGGAATCGCCGGATACTTAAGCCGCAAACGGCGGATCTCGTCGTTGATCTGTCCTGCTTGCACGGGACTTCCGCCCGGACTGTTAATGCGCAGTATCACGCCTTGCGTGCCCTTGTCCTTGAACGCCTCCTGCAGGCCTGGAATCATATTGTCTGCACTGGCCGCGCTGTCCGATGCAATCACACCCTGCATATCGACCAACGCCGTATGCTTGCCCGTGCTCAACGCCGTTTCACTCTTGCCGGACCAACCCATGATGATGAACAGCATGAAAAACAAAAAACCAAAGGTCAGCGCCTTGAAGAATATGCCCCAGTGACGCGCACGACGCTGCTCCTGTATGGCCGACATCGCCAATTTTTCCAGCACACCGCGTTCCCAATTTTGCTCAGACATTTTATTCCTTAATAATCAATTTATTACAAACTACGCGTTATCCTTTAACCAGGTACGCAATTGCGCAAAGTCGTTCATCAGGCCCAGCGGTTTTAACGCCAGCAACTGATCGGCCGGATGCGCACCAAAGGAGACCGCCAGCATATCCACCCCGGCGTTCAGCGCCAGTTGCAGATCGTGCGTGGTGTCGCCCACCATCAACGTGCGCTCTGCACTGACAGCCAATTCATCCATCAGTTCAAACAGCATGGCAGGATTAGGCTTGGACATGGTTTGTTCAGCCGTACGGGTCGCATGAAAGTAACGTCCAAGGCCGGTCGATTCGAGCGCGCGATTGAGCCCCGCGCAATTTTTACCCGTCGCAACCCCCAGACGGTAGCCGGCTTCATGCAATTCGACAATCGTCTCGCGCGCGCCGTCAAACAAAGGTATAGCCTGATCCTGCGACAAAAAATGATGGCGGTAGCGTGCAACCAGCGGTTCATACATCGCGTCCGGTGCATCGGGCACTGCGTGACGCAGCGCCTGCATCAAGCCTAAACCGATCACATGACGCGCAGTTTCATCGTCGGGCACGGTCAAATCCAGATCACGGCAGGCGGACTGTATGGAAGCTGCGATGATCGCTGTGGAGTCCATCAGCGTGCCGTCCCAGTCGAACACTATTAAGTCGTAACGTTTGCTCATTGCTATTTCGGGATAGTCAAAGCGGCGATGTTACCATCTTAGCGCCCTCGTCCCCAACCTGTGCCACAATACGGGTTATGCAAAAAACATCAAAAAAGAAAGCCCAGGGCGGGTACGCGAACAGCGAAACAGCCAAGCCGCGTCGCACCGATGCGAAAAACGCCGTTAAACGCAACGATAGCTCACCGCGCGACGAAAGCCGAAGCGATGCACCGTCTCGCGCCGAAAACAGGCCGGCGGCCAAATCACGAAGCGATTCGAGCAAGCCTGAGTCTGCGCGCCCGTCCAGAACTGCGCCTGACCGTACCGCTTCCAGAACGACGCCCGACCGCGCAGCTCCCAGAACAACATCGGATAGATCAGCTCCCAGAGCAGACGCAAACAAACCGCGTCGAGGCGCAGCGCCTGCAACTAGCAGGCCACGCGCACCCGTTGCAAAAGTTGAACCGGCAAAACCGCGCCGGGTCGGCACCAAGCTGTCCCGCCTGCTGGATTTGAACGTCGCCCCCGTCCAAGCCGCTGCACGCAAGGAGTCCGTGAAGCCGCGCACTACTGTGCACACCGGCAATACCCCGACGACCAACTGGCTGATCTATTGCCGCGCCGGTTTTGAAATCGATTGCGCGCAGGAAGCGGTGGCGCATGCACGCTCACAACGCCCGGTACTAGCAGAACAACCTGATATTGCGCTGGATGCAGGTTACGCTATGGTGACCATCAACGAACAAACGCTGGACTATCGCGAGCTGATTTTCGCCCGCCAGTTAATCCGCCTGCATCAAACCATAGAAACGCTGCCCGAACGCGATCGTCTTACGCCAATACTCACCGCCATTGCCGCACTGCCCGGCAATTTCGCGGCTCTCTGGCTGGAGGTACCTGACACCAACGACGGAAAAACGCTATCAGCCTTCATCCGCCGCTTTGGCCCTTTGCTGGAAGAGGCGCTGCGCGAACAGGGACGCCTAACTGAAAATAGCCCCACTGAAAATAAGCAGTTGCCGCGCCTGCACCTGTTTTTCCCGGACAAGTCCTCCGTATTGATCGGCACCAGCGATCAATACAACAGCTCGCCCGAACTCATGGGGATCGCCCGCCAATCCATGCCAGCAGAAGCACCCAGCCGCTCCACGTTAAAACTGGCGGAAGCCATCGACGTATTTCTTGATAAAAGTGAACAAACGCGCTTGTTGCGCTCAGGCATGACTGCGGTCGATCTGGGCGCCGCGCCCGGCGGCTGGAGCTGGCAGATGGTTAAACGCGGCATACGCGTGACTGCGGTGGACAACGGCCCGATGAAGGGTGTGCTGGCAAATCATCCGCTGGTTGAACATCTGATGCAGGACGGCTTCAAATTCGCCCCCCGCAAGGCGGTGGACTGGTTGATCTGCGACATGGTTGAAAAACCGGCCAAAGTCGCCGAACTTATCGGCGATTGGTTCGTACAGGGATGGTGCAAACATGCAATTTTCAATCTAAAACTACCGATGAAGCAACGCGTTGCGGCACTGGACGCGGCATTGGGTGGCATCCGCAACAAACTGAATATGGACGGCATCAGCTACAAGATGGTCGCCAAACAGCTCTACCACGATCGAGAAGAAGTCACGGTATTTTTGAGCAAAACCCGAAACCGTTAAAACAACAAGGGCAGACTGCTCGGGTCTGCCCCAACTGATTACCCGAAGTATTCATCACTCATCAACTCAAGACTCAGGATGCGCTACACCAAGCTTGCCATCCAGCTTTGCGACAAAACTGGCCAACTCAGGTGGCAGCGGCGCACTGATCTGCATTGCCTCACCGGTTAACGGATGATTGAACGCAATGCTGTGCGCATGCAAAAACATCCGTTTCAGTCCATTTTTCATCAGCTCGCGATTGCGCGCAAAGTCTCCGTATTTGTCATCGCCTGCAATCGGAAAACCCAGATGCGACAGATGCACACGGATTTGATGAGTACGCCCGGTTTTCAAATGTGCCTCCAGCAGGCTGAAGGCTGGCAGCGTCGTGGCTGGCCAGTTTTTCTGCAAACAGAAGATCGTGTGCGAGGCCTGCCCGCCCTCCTTCACCATCACGCGCTTCTCACCCTGCGGAGTGTCGAACTTGTGCAGCGGCAATTTGACATGCTGTTTGACGTTATTCCATTGTCCCAGCACCAGCGTCAGATAGCGCTTGTCGCTATTTCCCTCCCGCATGATTTCATGCATCGCGGTCAGCGCGGAGCGCTTCTTTGCCAATAACAGCACGCCTGAGGTCTCTCTATCCAGCCTGTGCACCAACTCCAAAAATTTGGCCTGAGGACGGGCACGACGCATCTGTTCGATCACACCAAAACTCACCCCGCTGCCGCCGTGCACCGCTAAACCGGAGGGCTTGTTGATGACCACCAGCGCATCGTCCTCGTAGATGATCGGTAATTCCAGCGCCGGAATATAAACCGGCTCCACTTCCTCCTTTTGCGCCACACGCACCGGCGGGATGCGCAGCAGGTCGCCCATTTTCAACCGATAGGTCTGATCGACACGTTTTTTATTCACCCTGACTTCGCCGCGCAAGATGCGATAAACGTGGCTTTTTGGCACGCCTTTCAAGTGGCGAAACAGGAAGTTATCGATGCGTTGATCCTCGCCGCTCTCGTCGATTGTGAGGAATGTGACAGATTCTTTGCTTAAACTATTCATTATGCTTATACTTCGCCGTTCGCGCGTTTTGGATTGGGTAAGTTTGGGATATATTCCCGCCGAGATTTTTTGATTCGTTCATACTAACCTAGAAGTTGTCCACGAATTGGTTTATGCAAGTCGGCCTGTCAGTAGACAGGAATGATGTTCGGTGAACATCGGCTCGCAAATACACGAATAAACACAAACAAATTCATATACAGTGTTCCCCGTCAAACGACGGACGTATGCAAGCTGTTGATTTGTTTTATAAATTTCGTAAATTTCGCAGATAATATTTTAGAAGTAGCGAGTTATATCGTTGGCAAAAGCAATGGCGCCAAGCGCCTCCCCCGCCAACCGCAGCCCGGTTAATATCACTCACCGGAACCAGCAGTGATAGTAATTGATTTACGCGCTCAAAGCACCTGTGAATTCCGTAACGGGGCAGACGAGTTGTAACACCATAGCTGGTTGAGCCAGATGATTGCCGCCACAGAGGCGCAAGAATCCAGGAACTCCCCCCACGGTGCACAACGAATGCCACGCGACCCAAAACAATAAGACCAACTACTCGCAGAGAACCTATTTGACCAACCGTTTGTATATGCTGATACGCTGTTCGCACGATTGCTCCTCACTTACGCCGAAATGCCAGTAGCTTGAATCTTTCCCGTGTCAGAGCGCGGGAGAAAATATAAATGAAACGCATGTTATTCAATGCGACACAACCGGAAGAACTCCGTGTCGCCATTGTTGACGGTCAGAAACTCATCGACCTCGACATTGAAATTGCCGGCAAAGAACAACGCAAGAGCAACATCTACAAAGCCATTATCACCCGCATCGAGCCTAGTCTCGAAGCCTGCTTTGTAGAATACGGCGGAAATCGCCACGGCTTTTTGCCATTCAAAGAAGTCTCTTCGCAGTTTTACCAACCCGGTTGTCCTAGCCGCCCTTCGATTAAGGAAGCACTGAAAGAAGGCCAGGAACTGCTGGTTCAGGTAGAAAAAGACGAACGCGGCAACAAGGGCGCGGCGCTGACGACCTTTATCAGTCTGGCCGGTCGCTACATCGTTCTGATGCCTAACAATCCTAACGGTGGCGGTGTTTCACGCCGTATCGAAGGGGACGAACGCGCAGAACTGCGCGAAGTATTGTCTCATCTGGAAGTACCGGAAGGCATGAGCATCATCGCTCGCACCGCCGGTATCGGTCGCAACGAAGAAGAGCTGCAATGGGACTTGAACTACCTGAATCAACTGTGGACGGCGATTGCTGATGCGGCCAAGTCTGAAAAAGCGCCTTCCCTGATTTATCTGGAAAGTTCGCTCGTGGTTCGCGCCATCCGCGACTACTTCAATCCGGAAATCGGCGAAATCCTGATCGATACCGACGAAGTGTACGAACAAGCGCACGCCTTTATGAGCACCGTGATGCCGGACAACGTCAATCGCATCAAGCGTTACGTTGACGATGTTCCGCTGTTCTCCCGTTTCCAGATCGAACATCAGATCGAATCGGCACATTCACGCGAAGTGCGTCTGCCATCGGGCGGCGCGATCGTCATCGACCATACCGAAGCGCTGACTGCGATCGACATTAACTCGGCACGCGCAACTAAGGGTTCGGACATCGAAGCGACTGCCTTCAATACCAATCTGGAAGCCGCCGAAGAAATTGCCCGTCAGATGCGTTTGCGCGATCTGGGTGGTTTGATCGTGATCGACTTTATCGACATGGAAAACAGCAAGAACCAGCGCGACGTGGAAAACCGTCTGCGCGACTCACTGCGTTTTGACCGTGCCCGCGTACAGACTGCCAAGATTTCACGCTTCGGCCTGCTGGAACTATCCCGTCAGCGCCTGCAACCGTCGCTTGGCGAGAGCAATTACATCACTTGTCCGCGTTGCAGCGGTATCGGCCATATCCGTGGCACCGAATCTTCTGCCTTGCACATCCTGCGCATCATTCAGGAAGAGGCGATGAAGGACAGCAGCGCCGCTATCCACGCACAAGTGCCGGTCGATGTCGCCACTTTCCTGCTCAACGAGAAGCGTAGCGATCTGCACCGCATCGAGTCACGCCTGAAAGTGCCGATCACGCTGATTCCTAATCCGCATCTGGAAACGCCGAACTACACCATCAACCGTCTGCGTCAAGACGAGTTGAGCGGCGAAACTGTACAGCCTAGTTACACGCTGGTCGAGAAGCCGGAAGAGAATAAGGCTGAACAGGAACCACAAAAGGGTGTACGCGCACAGGCTGCCGTGAAGGGCATTACGCCTGTTGCACCGGCCCCAATGAAAACCGAACAAGCCGTTGTCGCAGCGCCTGCACCCGGCCTGCTCAGTCAGATCGGCGGCTGGTTCAAGTCGCTGGTTGCACCTGAAAAGCCTGTTGTAGCCCCCGTTGTTGCTCGCCCTCCACGCGGTCGAAATGACAAGCCTGAACGTACTGAACGCAGTGAGGGTGGCAACCGTGAAGGCGGCAACCGCAAACGTCGCGATCGCAATGACAGACCGGAACGTGCAACTGAAAAGCCAGCAGAAGTTGAAAAACAGACGCCTGCTGAACCTAGGCCGCCACGTCCTCCGCGTCCACCACGTCCGCCAAAAGTAGCTGCGGAACCGCGTCCTGTAGAAGAAAAACCCGTCATCGAAGCACCAGTCATTCTGGCGCCCGTTGAAGGTGAAGGTGAAACGGAAGCCGAAAAGACTGAGAAGAGCAGCGCTCGTCGTCGCGGTCGTCGCGGTGGTCGTCGCGAACGTGAAAAACGCGAAGTGGTTCCAGGTCAAGAGACTGAAGGCGCAGCAGAAGGTACGTCCGTCGTTGAAGCGCCGCGCAAGCCGACAGAGTATGTGGCAATGCCAAGCAATATGGCCCGCACTGTTGAGGTGATCGCACCTGTTGCCGCTCCGGTAGCTGCCCCGGTAGCTGCTCCAGCACCTGTTGCGGTGGCAGTCGAAGTGGCTGCACCAGCCGAAGCTGTTGCCGAAGTAGCCGCACCGGTTGAAGTCATTGTAGCCGCCCCTGTTGAAGTCGCAGCTCCTGTTGAAGTGGTTACTACTACCACGGCTCCTGTCGTCGAGACCCCGAAGCCGACTGCACCGGTATCTGAACTAGTGCAAATCGAGACCGTGGCGAGCAAAGTCGCTGTGATCAACGAAGAACCGGCAGCCAGACCGGCGCCAGTTAATCGTCGCCGTGCCCGTCCGCTTGAGGTATATGTAGAAAATGAACCACTAGTACAAATCGAAACACAAAACCCTAAGGTTTAAGTCTCGAGCAATAAGAAAAGCCGCACAACCGAAAGATTGTGCGGCTTTTTACTTATTAATCACAAGTTACAAATCGTTCTGTCTGATGTGTTGTAGCAACGATTGCGCGGCATCTTCCACCATATCCAGCACATGCTCAAAGCCCAGCGCTCCGCCATAGTAAGGATCGGGCACTTCCTCTTCATTGTGATGACGTGCATAGTCGAGAAACAACTGTACGTGCTTTTTGCAACCGCGCGGCGCCAGATATTGCAATATCGCTAGGTTTGCCTTATCCATCGCCAGCACATAATCGAAACGCTCAAAATCAGACTTATCAACTTGTCGCCCGCGCAGACCATTCATCTGATAGCCACGCTGTCCTGCCGCCTGCTGGGAACGCAAATCCGGTGCGTGACCGATATGATAATCGTGTGTACCTGCCGAATCGATAAAAATAGCGTCAGTTAAGCCAGCACTCTCGACATAGTGACGAAACACCGCCTCCGCCGTGGGAGACCGGCAGATATTGCCCATGCAGACAAACAGAACAGAAACCTGATGCGTCATTACATTTATTCCAAATTGAATCCATAAAACCAAAAAACCGGCCTGCGCCGGTTGATCGGGTCATACTAAAACTTACAAACGGCCGATTTTCGGCAGATCGCCCACCAAAGGTGCGACGTAATCGATCCACGCCTGGGTCACATCGTTACCCGCGGCATTGATGTACTCATCGCCCATCTCGGTCGCGACGCGTGCCACGGTCGATAAAGGTGTGATGAAACATTCGCTGGTATAAGGCACGCTAGATAAACGGCGAATCGCCACTGATCCTGGCTCACCGGTAGTTGCCGCATGATTCACTGCATACTCGCCCACGGCGCGCGCCTCACTGGAATCAACAGGAGAGATAATGGTCGGGAACGAACGTTGCAGATAACCAAAAGTATCGGCACGAACGCGCACTTTCTGACCGGGGAAGGCTTCTTTGACCAGCGCGGCCAGCGTATCGCCCAAGGCACCGCTGCCGGACAACTGGATATTGCCGTGCGAATCGCGTTCACCACTAGTCGAAATCGGATTCCCGTCCTTGTCGGTAATGCCTTCGGAAACCGCAATCACGCAGCGACCGTATTTCGCCATCACATCGCGCACATCCTGCTGGAAAGACTCGACGTTGAAAACACGCTCCGGCAGATAGATCAGATGGGGGCCATCGCCTTCCGCCTGACGTGCCAATGCGGCGGCTGCGGTCAGGAAACCCGCGCTGCGCCCCATCACCACGTTGACCTTGATCCCCTGCAAGGCATTATTGTCTCTGTCGTCACCCATAAAAGCCAGCGCAACAAAACGCGCAGCCGATGCATAACCCGGGCAGTGATCAGTCACGCGCAAATCGTTATCGATGGTTTTGGGGATGTGTACCGTACAGAAATCGTAATTCGCTTCTTTGGCCATCTCGGCGATGATATGCGCCGTTTCGGCTGAATCATTACCGCCGATGTAAAAGAAATAACGCACATCGTTTTTCTTGAACACCTCAAAGACTTTTTCACATTCAGCACGGCCCGGTTTGAGACGAACAGAACCTAACGCAGCAGCCGGCGTCGTCGCAACCAATTCGAGCTGTTCAATACTCTGCGTAGTCAGATCGACGAAGTCTTCCTTCATGATCCCGGCAATACCGTGGCGCGCACCCAAAATCCCTGTGATATTCGCCTGCTTGCGTGCAGCCAGAATGGCGCCGACCAAAGACTGATTGATCACAGCGGTCGGACCGCCTGACTGGCCGATAACCATTTTACCGATAAGTTTTGCTTGCGTTGTCATTGCGCCATCTCCTTGAGTAAAGTCCCATCATTTTAACGCAATTCCGCGCAGCGACAGCGTCCGGCATCGCTTATAATAAAGCTGTTTTTAATTATTAACTTTCTTAAGGAGTCACTATGAGCTTGCTGAACGTACGCCCCGGAAATAAACTACCTCATGAATGCAATGTCATCATTGAGATTCCCAAACACGCCGATCCTGTCAAATATGAAGTGGATAAGGCCTCAGGCGTACTGGTAGTAGATCGTTTCATCGGCTCCCTGATGCGCTATCCTTGTAACTACGGCTTCATCCCTGAAACCATCGCTGACGATGGTGATCCAGTCGACGTTCTGGTCATTACCCCATTCCCTATCGTACACGGCGCGATCATCGCCTGCCGTCCAGTGGGCGTATTGCAAATGAGTGACGAAGGTGGCGACGATGCCAAGATCATCGCGGTTCCTGTCGACAAACTCACCCCGCTCTACCACGAAATTAAGACTTACGAAGACCTGCCTAAGATCACATTGGAACAGATCAAGCACTTCTTTGAACTGTACAAGGCGCTAGAGCCAGGCAAATGGGTCAAGATCAGGGGTTGGGAAGGCGTTGAAGCTGCGCACACCGAAATTATTAATGGTCTTGCGGCCTACAAAAAATCCATCGCGGAAAAATAATGACCGCGCAAATCATAGACGGCAAAGCCATCGCTATGCAGGTGCGTGCCGAGTGGAAGGTGCGTGCAGATAGCCTGATTGCACGCGGCATTACGCCCGGCATGGCGGTCATCATCGTGGGCAACGATCCGGCCTCCAAGGTCTACGTGGCCAACAAGGTACGCGCCTGCGCGGAACTTGGGCTGTATTCCATCCACGTGGAACTGCCTGCCGACACGACGGAATCAGCGTTGCTCGCCGAAGTCGAAAAACTGAACAACGATCCCAAGATCCACGGCATTCTGGTGCAATTGCCACTGCCTAAACATCTGGATTCGCATACGGTGATCGAGGCGATTAATCCTGACAAGGATGTCGATGGTTTTCATCAGATGAATGTTGGTGCATTGGTCACAGGTGAGACACCTTTCCCTTCTTGTACGCCTTACGGCGTGATGGTAATGCTGGAAAAAACCGGCATCGCGATCGAAGGGAAACACGCGGTGGTGGTCGGTCGCAGCAATATCGTCGGTAAACCAATGGCGCTGCTGTTGCTGCACAAAAACGCGACCGTGACGATCTGCACCTCCAAGACCGTGGATTTGGCTAAATACACGCTGGATGCTGATATTCTGGTGGCAGCGGTCGGTAGGCCTAACTTCATTACCGGCGACATGGTTAAGCCAGGTGCGGTAGTGATCGACGTGGGTATCAATCGCAACACCGATGGCAAATTGTGCGGCGACGTGGACTTTGCCAGCGTGAAAGAAGTCGCAGGCTATATCACCCCGGTTCCGGGTGGTGTAGGCCCGATGACGATCACCATGCTGGTTGCCAATACAGTTCGTGCCGCAGAACGGTTGTCGGAAAAATAAGCATTTCAAGTCTGATGTAATGAATAAGCCGGCTATGCCGGCTTATTCATTTAATATATATTTAATTTTTAGCCTATTTTTATCTTTTCGAAAGCATACCAGACCTGAGCCAGGATTTTTAGTTCGGCGGCAATATCGGCACCACCCTCCAGCTTATGCTCCATCACCATCGCTGCCTCCTGTATCTTCACAGCCCCTAGATTCCCAGCAACCCCTTTGAGGGAATGTAACTTTTGCTTCACTGCTATCACATCACCCTGAACAAGTAAATTTTGAATTTCATCGGGTACACCGGCAAATTCCTTACGCATGGTTTGTATCAAGTCCATCAGCATCCCGCTGTCGCCCAGCAACTCGGCGACCTCAGCCAAACGTTGCGCATCGAAACCTTCCATACACTCCCCCCTGCATTTTCATCGACCGTCAAATCGAGCTTTTCCATTGGAGCTAAATTTCTAATGGAAGCCATTAGCCTTGGTCACAAAATTTACCTGAAATATTTACGACAGAAATAATCGAGGATTGAGGTGTAAAACAACGCAAAACAGCTTGAAGCAATCAGGATTTATTTCTTAATGCGATCAAGATTGCCCATGCGCCTAATCCAAGATAACAGAGCAGAGACCATTGAGGTATGCCCAATCCCAGAAAACTCCATACTTTCACCGCACACTCACCGGAACCGTGCAACAATTCTTTGAGCACATTGGCCATCGGCATGGTTTCCAGCATATAGTCCAGACCCGGGCCACAGGCGGGCACCTGATCGGGCGGCAGAGACTGTATCCAGATATGACGTGCGGCAACGCCCACACCTGACAACGCGAGCAAACCGATCACGGCAGCGTAAATCTTCTTACCCAAACGAGCCGGATTGTGCAATGCAGCAAGGGCGAATACACCCAAAATAGCGATAAAAAAAACACGCTGCACCATACAAAGCGGACAAGGATCGAGATGTTTCACGTATTGCAGAAATAGACCAAAACCCATCAATCCGCAGCCATACAATGCGCCCGCCAGATAGAGCCAACGATTTGAAATATTCCCCAATAAATTCAACATATTATTCAGCCTCATCGATCCAGGTCGCCTGGATCGCTTCAAGCACTTTTTCACCGCCATGACTGTGATCGTCATCAAATCCGTCCAGATCGACCACCTTGTTGTGCAGATCGACAAAACGTATTGTGGCCGGATCGATGTCCGGAAATTTTTCACTAAGCGCGATGGCGATGTCGCGTACGTCTACCCATTTCATATTAGCCTTCTTTCACCATGTTGATACTGTATTTAGGAATTTCCACCACCAGATCGACATTCGCCACCAGCGCCTGACAGGACAAACGGGAATTTGGCTCCAGCCCCCACGCCTTGTCCAGCATATCGTCTTCCAGCTCTTCAGCGGAATTAAGTGAATTCAAGCCTTCGCGGATGATCACATGACAAGTGGTACAAGCGCAGGACTTTTCACAGGCATGCTCGATATCCACACCGTTTTGTAACAGTGCATCGCAAATGGAAATACCTGGACTCACGTTGAGCAACGCACCTTTGGGACACAGTTCTTCATGCGGTAATACGATAATTTGCGTCATTTTTTGATTCCGTTATTTGATTTCCAGATCGGAAATATTCATGCCCGACAATACCCGCTTCACGCTCTTGTCCATACGTGCCTGCGCAAAGCTGACCGTCGCGTCATTCAAGGTGGTCACCGCACGTTTGATGGCCAGATGATCAGCCAAAGGCAGTGTAACCTTCAAAGCTGTCATGCGGCTTTCAATCTCCGAACGCTGCGACTCACTCAGCAATGATCCATCCTGATCCAGCGCGTTCTGCACCGCATCGAGCAATTGGTTCGCTTCCGTCTGTTGCTCGCGATGTGCGCGCGCCTGCATGTCATCCTGTGCATGCTGCGTGGAATCCTGCAACATACGCGTGATCTCAGCGTCCGACAAACCGTAGGAAGGCTTGACCACGATTGCCGCTTCTACACCGCTTCCCAGCTCGCGCGCCGCCACATTCAGTAATCCGTCCGCATCAACCTGAAAAGTTACCCGGATGCGTGCCGCGCCTGCCACCATAGGCGGAATACCACGCAGCTCAAATTGTGCCAGCGAGCGACAATCACTCACCAGTTCGCGTTCACCCTGCAACACATGCAGACTCATCGCGGTCTGACCGTCCTTATAGGTAGTGAATTCCTGCGCTCGCGCGGTCGGTATCGTACTGTTACGCGGAATGATCTTCTCGACCAGCCCGCCCATGGTTTCCAGCCCTAACGAGAGCGGAATCACGTCGAGCAACAACCAGTCGTCGCTGCTACGGTTACCCGCAAGCAGATTAGCCTGTATCGCCGCGCCCAGCGCCACCACTTTGTCCGGATCGAGGTTAGTGAGTGGCGTTTGCCCGAAAAATTCCCCCACCGCGTGTTGTACCTGCGGCATGCGGGTAGCGCCGCCTACCATCACCACACCTTTGACTTCATCCACGCCCAGTTTGGCATCGCGCAAGGCGCGGCGCATCAGTTGCAGGGTGCGCTGAATCAAATTGGTCGACATCTCTTGGAAGTCGGTACGCGTAATGACGTTATCGATGATCTCGCCGCTGGACAACACCGCCGTGATGCGCGCATCAACATGTTCGGTGAGCTGTTCCTTGGCGGAGCGCGCCAGCGTCAACAGCAACCGGGTATCCTGAGGACTCAATACGGACAACTGATTCTTTTCCAGCAACCAGCAATGGATGCGCTGATCGAAATCGTCACCGCCCAAGGCGGAATCACCGTTGGCCGATAACACTTCGAATACGCCGCGCGACAGGCGCAAAATGGAAATATCGAAGGTGCCGCCGCCCAGATCGTAGACCGCATACACGCCTTCCGAGGCGTTATCCAGACCGTAGGCGATCGCTGCCGCCGTCGGCTCATTGAGCAGGCGCAACACATTGATGCCAGCCAGCTTTGCGGCATCCTTGGTCGCCTGACGCTGTGCATCGTCGAAATAGGCCGGCACAGTAATCACCGCCCCCACCAGCTCACCGCCCAGCGACTCTTCGGCACGCAGGCGCAACACCTTGAGGATTTCGGCTGACACTTCTACCGGGCTCTTGACCCCGGCTACGGTACGCAATTGCAACATGGAACCGGTATCCACGAAGCGGTAAGGCAAACGACTGGTATCGCCAATATCGGCTAAACTGCGCCCCATAAAACGCTTGACCGAGACGATCGTGTTGACCGGATCATCGCTCTGCGCGGCTTGTGCGGCTTCACCGACCACCACATCAGTCGCATAGCGCACCACAGAAGGCAGCATTGCACGACCGTTTTCATCATTGAGTACCACGCTGATCCCGTTGCGGACCGTCGCGACCAGAGAATTAGTCGTGCCAAGATCGATGCCTACCGCCAGTCTGTGCTGGTGCGGGGCCGTGCTTAAACCGGGTTCGGAAATTTGTAGTAAAGCCATGTCAAGTAGTGAGTCTTAATTGGGGAGTAGCGAGTGGGAAGTGGAGAATGGGAAGTCGGCATACCCTCCACTACCTACTATCCACTATCCAGTCTTTTAGTTGTCTAGTTCGTCGTAAGCGGAAGCAATTTCTTCCGCCAGTTTTTCCATAAAACGCAGCTTGCGCACTAGACCTGCCGCAGCCTGATAATTCTGTACGGTATCGATTTGTTCCGCGAGTTCAGCTTCGAGCGCTCGCGTATCGGTCGTCAAGTGTGCAGCCTGCTCATCCAGCGCCGAGATATCCTGTGCTTGCAGTGCAGCTTCCACCGCTTCGCGTAATTCCATCTGCGCCATGAGAAAATCAATCGGCATCACCGTATTGGTTTCTTCCTGTGTATCCACATCGTGGAGCGATAACAGATAGCGCGCCCGCCTGATCGGACTTTTCAATGTTTGATAGGCTTCATTCACCAGCGTGGAGCGCTGCATCGCGAGCCGCTGCTCAGCGTCAGACAAATGCGCTGACTTATCGGGATGCACCCGGGCCTGCAAAGCACGAAACTGAACCTCCAGCCCGGCACTATCCAGGTGATAACAGCGATTCAATCCAAATAGATTGAAAAAATCTTTCGAAAAATCAAATGACTGCATTAAACTTAAAATCTCGCGTAGCGCAACGTTTGTCCCTTCCCCCGCGAGCGGGGGATAAGCAGCGACTTAACTGGCGTTGTATGCCAGTTAAGTCGAATGGCTAGTTTCTTCATCAAGGTTCGGATGAGGGGAACGGGCATGATAATTTCATGGTTAGAGATGACTTGTTTATAGTGCCCGTTAAACTTGAAAACTCTCGCCGCAGCCGCAGGCGTTCTTCACATTCGGGTTATTGAACTTGAAGCCTTCGTTCAATCCTTCACGGGTGTAATCGAGTTCCATACCTTCGATGTAGGGCAGACTCTTGGCATCGACCAGCACGGTCACGCCGAAGCTGTCAAATTGCAAATCTTCAGCATCCAGCGCATCAGCAAATTCCAGCTTATACGCCATGCCCGAACATCCGCTGGTCCGCACCCCGATGCGCAGCCCGATACCGCGACCACGCTTGGCAATGAAATTTTTCACATGGTTGGCTGCCGCCTCAGACAATGTCACGCCCACATTCTTCTCCTTAGCAACTGCCGGTACAGGCTGCAGTTTCAACATTCTTACCTTGCTTAGCCTTGTAATCGGCCACCGCCGCCTTGATAGCGTCTTCCGCCAGAATCGAGCAGTGGATTTTCACCGGTGGCAAGGCCAGTTCTTCGGCAATATGCGTATTCTTGATTTCCAGCGCCTGCTCCACCGTCTTACCTTTGACCCACTCGGTCACCAGAGAACTGGACGCAATCGCCGAACCGCAACCATAAGTTTTGAATTTTGCGTCTTCAATGATGCCGTCTTTACCGACCTTGATCTGCAACTTCATCACATCCCCGCAAGCCGGTGCGCCGACCATACCGGTACCCAAACCTTCGTCATCCTTGCCGAACGAACCGACGTTGCGTGGATTTTCGTAATGATCCAATAATTTTTCGCTGTATGCCATTTTAGTGCTCCTTATCAGTCGCAGACGTAAGACGTAAGTGCTTAGTTGTAAGTTGATGTGCAACTCACGACTTACGTCTAACAACTGCTTTTAGTGTGCAGCCCACTGCACGGTGTTCAAATCAATGCCGTCCTGGTACATTTCCCAAAGCGGCGACAATTCACGCAACTTATCGATCTTGCTCTTCATCAACGCGATCACGTAATCCACTTCTTCTACGGTGGTAAAACGTCCCACCGTGAAACGAATCGAACTGTGCGCCAACTCATCACTGCGACCCAAGGCGCGCAACACATAAGAAGGCTCTAAACTTGCCGATGTACAAGCTGATCCGCTAGATACCGCAACATCCTTGATCGCCATGATCAGCGATTCGCCTTCGACAAAGTTGAAACTCAGGTTCAGGTTGTGTGGCACACGCTGTTCAAGATCGCCGTTCAGATGCACTTCTTCCATATCCATTAAACCTGCCATCAGACGATCGCGCAACATGCGCACGCGCTCATTCTCGGTTGCCATCTCTTCCTGCGCGATACGGAATGCCTCGCCCATACCGACAATTTGGTGCGTCGCCAGCGTGCCGGAACGCATACCGCGCTCATGACCGCCACCGTGCATCTGCGCTTCCAGACGGACACGCGGTTTGCGCTGCACATACAGGGCACCGATACCTTTAGGGCCGTAAGTCTTGTGCGCTGAGAACGACATCAGATCAACTTTTAATTTTTGCAGATCAATCAATACTTTACCGGTTGCCTGCGCCGCATCCACATGAAACAGGATACCCTTTTCGCGACAAATTTCACCGATCGCTTCGATATCCTGAATCACGCCGATCTCGTTGTTCACCAGCATCACTGATACCAGTATCGTGTCCGGACGGATCGCCGCTTTGAGTTTTTCCAGATCAAGCAAGCCATTGGGTTCAGGATCAAGATAGGTAGCCGCAAAACCTTCGCGCTCTAACTCACGTACCGTGTCGATCACCGCCTTGTGCTCAATGCGCATGGTGATGATATGTTTACCCTTGCCCTGATAGAAATGCGCAGCGCCCTTGATGGCGAGGTTGTTCGACTCGGTAGCCCCTGACGTCCAGACAATTTCCTTAGGGTCGGCATTCACCAGCGATGCAACTTGAGCGCGCGCTAGCTCAACCGCCTCGTCCGCTTCCCAGCCAAAGGCATGAGAACGACTTGCCGGATTACCAAATTTCTCGGTCAGATAGGGAATCATCTTTGCAGCCACACGCGGATCAACCGGTGTCGTCGCAGAATAATCCATGTAGATGGGTAACTTCATTATCGTTTTCCTTAATCTCAGAGCTGAACTTATCTGAACGCCTGTTTAGTCATGGTAATCGGCATAATGGCCGACGCGGATTTATTCTGCCCATCCACTAACTGTTGCAGATTGACCGACTCCAGATACTCGTGAATTTTTTCATTCAGACCTTCCCACAAGTCATGGGTGATGCACGGCTTGCCGTCCTGGCAATTACCTTGACCTCCACAGTTGGTTGCATCCAACGGCTCATCGACCGCCAATACCACTTCGACCACCTTGATTTTGGTGGCTATTCTGGCCAGATAATAGCCGCCACCGGGACCGCGCACGCTCTCAACCAGATTGTTGCGGCGCAGTTTGCCAAACAACTGCTCCAGATAGGAAAGTGAAATTTTCTGGCGTTCGCTGATAGATGCCAGCGTGACCGGACCGCGTCCGCCGTTCGTTGCCAGGTCAACCATTGCGGTTACTGCAAAACGTCCTTTGGTGGTTAAGCGCATGTTAGCTCTCGATTCATAATGGTTTATTCACATTTCGGCTGACGCCGAACATCACAGGAGCAAATACTATAATACCCGAATAATTTAATCAACTATATTGTTCAAATGATTAGGGTCAAATTTATCTGCCGTGGCGCGCTCTTCTTCCACGCTCACCCCCATTTTTTCAAGTTGTTGCAAAATAAAGTCGATGCGCTGGTCCACTGTGACGCTGTGGCCTAGCAATCCGTGTATCGCTTTTGAAACCGGATCGTTCTGATCGTTGCCGATGCCGTAGGCATCAAAACCAGCCGTCTTCTTCTTTTCTTCATCGAGGATGCGCGCGGGAATACCGGCAGCTGTAGCCCCGGCAGGCACATCTTTCACCACCACCGCATTCGAGCCGATTTTGGCACCCGCACCGACCGTGATCGGCCCGAGTATCTTGGCACCTGCACCCACCACCACACCATCCTCCAGCGTCGGATGGCGCTTGCCGTGACGCCATGAGGTGCCGCCCAGCGTAACCCCGTGATACAGGGTCACATCATCGCCGATGATAGCTGTCTCACCGATCACCACGCCCATGCCGTGATCGATAAAAAATCGACGTCCGATGGTCGCTCCGGGATGGATCTCGATACCGGTGAAACCACGAGTCAAATAGGACAAAAACCGCGCTGGCCATTTCATATTGGCGTGCCACAAACTATTACTCAAGCGATGGAGCAGCCGCGCATGCAACCCGGGATAGCAGGTCAACACCTCAAACGTGGTGCGCGCCGCCGGATCACGGTCGAAGACGCTGGCGATATCTTCCTTGATATTTCTAAATATCATCAATCTTTGCTCTGTTCCTGCTGAAAACGGATTTTGAGGCGTGCATTGTACTCGGTTGTCACACTCAAGATGCCGCGCAGAATGTTGACTTCGTCGGATTCCAGCCTGGCTCTGGCGTACAAACGACGCAGCCGCTGCATCATGCGCGACGGGTTCTGCGTGGTGAAAAAACCGATCTCGTGCAGGGTTTTTTCCAAGTGCGTCATCAAACCTTCTACCTGCTGATGCGCGGCAGGCTGAGCCTGTTGCACCACCGGCTGACAAGTCTCACTGGCGACCGACAATTCATAGGAAATCACCTGCACCGCAGCGGCCAGATTCAGTGAGGAGAATTCAGGATTTGCAGGGATATTGACCAGCAACTGAGAACGGCTCACTTCCTCGTTGGTCAGCCCGGACATCTCGGTGCCAAATAACAACGCCACCGGCTGGGTTGCAGCCTGCTGCAAAACCTGGGGCATCGCCTCACGCGGCGAACTCACTTCGTTGGAAATGTCGCGCACTCTAGCCGTCATACCGACCGTCAGCACCACACCCTGCAAGGCTTCATCGATTGAGGCACACACTACCGCATTCTCTAATACATCGTCCGCACCTGCCGCCATCGCATGTGCCTGCGGATCGGGAAAGTGGCGCGGATTGATCAGATACAAATGACGCAAACCCATCGCCTTCATCGCGCGGGCAGCCGCTCCGATATTGCCCGGATGAGTAGTATGGCTTAACACCACACGCACATGATCGAATAACTTTAGATTGTCCAAAACACCATCCATAAGACCGTAGGCCCAGTATATTAGCTACGGATCATAAATGAAAAACCCTGTTTTGGTCGAATGAATTCTCCCCGGGCAACGCAAAATTATCAGAACTCACTCACTCCCCCTTTGCGGGCAGTCGCACCCGAAGGAAAATAAAATTGCAACCAATTGAATAATAAGAATTATATTTTCAAATTCGCTTTTTTAGATGATTTTGTTTATATAAATCCTGTTTCCAATTAAAATAGGCGGCTGAATTCTCGCTCATTAAACTATAAAGAAGGTCGTTATGCATCCCATGCTCAACATCGCGGTGAAGGCCGCACGTCGTGCCGGTAATCTGATTCATCGCAGTACCGACAAGATCGATCA
>CAISHO010000057.1 GCA_903885165.1 uncultured Nitrosomonadales bacterium
ATCGAGTGGGAATGAATTAAGAAGTGATGTTGTTGTTTTACTGAATTAATCCCTGTTTTTACAGGGTTTTTTCATTGTGCCGCGACAGGATTCGAAATTTTGTAACTGAATGTAAATCAGATGCTTCATCGGCGTAAATTGACTAGACTTGCGCGCAACCGGAGGTGCTAGAGCGACCTTGTGCAGTGATTGCTGCATTCTGATAGTATTGAATCGGTGTTGCGTTGTGCTATTTTCGCGTAATTATTAAAATAGTATTTTTATATTCAATAGGTTGAATTATTTGTTCGACAGGCCGTTTGCTGCTGGATGATCGTTTTTTTAGTATTTATCAATGCCTTTTTGGTGAGAGAAAAGGTGTTTTTTGTCCAATATTGCAACGGAAAATTTAATGAATACCCTAGTTCAGCAGTTCTTTGAGGCCAGCGCCGACAGTTATGCCGATAGTCTTGCCGTTGTCAGCAATGGAATATCGTATAGTTATGCCGATTTGGAGCGTGACGCGAATCGTCTGGCGAATCATCTGGTTAATAGCCAAAACATTAAAGCCGGTGATCGTTTAGGCATACTGTTGTCCCCGTCTTACGACAGTTACGTGTGTATTTTGGCGGTACTGAAAGCGAATGCGACTTTCGTGCCGATGGATAAATCCTTTCCGTCCGATCGCGTGCAATTTATCTGCGAAGACGCAGAAGTTAAGGTGCTGTTGACCGAGTCCGGCTTGAGACATTTGACTCGCCATCTGGATGGGATGAAAATTCTCGAGGTCGACGGGCATTATGAATTTTTACAAGCTGAAAGCGGGGAGCGTCCAGCCGGTATCACCGATGCGGATCGACTTTGCTACATCATCTACACGTCCGGCACCACGGGTAAACCTAAAGGCGTCGGGATCAATCACGGTAATTACTGTAATTACCTGACGGTCGTTCCACCCATCTACGGCATTAATCAGCACGATCGCGTCTATCAGGGCTTGACCATCGCCTTCGACTTCTCGTTCGATGAGATTTTTCCAACTTTTATAGCGGGGGCCACGCTGGTGACCGGTTCGACCGATCCTTCTGATCGAGTGGGTTCGGGTCTGGCCAGTTTTCTTGAGTTGCATAAAATCAGCGTGTTCCACAGTGTGCCGACACTGCTGGCTACCATCAGTAAGGATGTGGTACGGCTCAGGCTGATTTTTCTGGGCGGTGAAACCTGTCCGCGCGATTTGGCGCAGCGCTGGATCAAGCCGGGTCGTCGCATCCTCAACACCTACGGGCCGACTGAAACCACCATCACGGCCAGTTGGACTGAGCTCAGCATGGATAAGCCGGTGACCATTGGCATCCCTTTGCCGACCTACCGCATCGATGTGCGTGATGAAAATCTGAAATTGCTGGCGCAGGGGGAGGCGGGTGAAATCTGTATAGCCGGTCCCTGTGTGGCGATGGGTTACATCAACCGTGAAGATCAAAATATTTTGCGCTTCGTCAGAGATCCGGAAGATAACAGTATCAGAATGTATCGAACCGGCGATCTGGGGCGCATCGGAGCTAACGGCGAAATCGAATTTATGGGGCGCATTGACACGCAAGTCAAGATACGCGGCTACCGTATCGAGTTGGCGGAAATCGAGAGCGTACTGCTGGAAGATGGTGATGTGGTGAACGTGCTGGTCAATCCCTGGCAAGGTAAGCGTGCCGAGGACGTGGTTGAGCTGGTCGCCTATCTGATTCCACGTGAAGGCGCGGTGATTGATCACGACAAGAACGATGCGATTTACCGCCTGCTGTGCCAGAAGCTGCCTAAATACATGGTGCCGGCCTACCTTGAATGGGTGGCGGATTTCCCCACGCTGGCGAGCGGTAAGGCGGATCGCGCAAAGTTACCGGGGCCATTGTCCAAACGTCTGGTCACTTCGCGCGGTGTGATTGAGTACGCGGCTGATGAGGGCGAGGCGATTATCGCTAAGGTCTGGGCTGAGGTGTTCGGTGCCGAGGAGGTGTCTGTCACCGCGCATTTCTTCAATGATCTGGGTGGTCACTCACTGTTCGCGGCGCGGGTGGTATCGCGCCTACGTGAGGTTCCAGGTTACGGCGATATGTCGATACGTGATTTGTATGCCAATCCGACGATACGTCAACTGGCTTGCTATATCGCTGAAAAGGCCACCGCTCCGCAACACGGTATTCAGGAAATGCGCTTAAAGACCATGCGCCGATCGACCAATACTGAAGTGTGGACGGCGGGTGTCTATCAGATGATCGGGCTGTTCCTGATGTCGATACTGCTGACGGCGCCTTTTGTGACCTACGTGCAGATGGGCCCGTTGCCGGACACCTTTGTGGGTTGGATGAAACTGACTAGTGTGAGTGTCGGGCTGATATTTATCATGTCTCTGGTTTTGCCGCTGGTCATCAAATGGACTGTGATCGGGCGATTCAAGCCAGGTCGTTATCCACTCTGGGGTACGTATTTCCTGCGCTTCTGGCTAGTGGAAAAAACCATGCATCTGATTCCCTGGTATCTGCTCACTTCCACGCGTTTGATCAATGTTTATATGCGTTTGATGGGCAATAAGATTGGTCACGGCTGTTATATCGGTACACAGTTTTTCCCCGATCTGGTGACGCTGGGGAATAACGTTAGTATTGGTTACAACGTAGAGGTCGATCCGCATGAAATCAGCGGCGGTTGGCTGATACTGACACCGATCCATCTGGCGGACGATACCTATGTCGGCAATGGTTCCGTGATCGATCACGGGGCGCGTATGATGGCGGGTAGCCAGTTGGGCGAACAATCCATGGTGCCGTTCCGTACCACTATTCCGGAGCGTAGTTACTGGGAGGGTTCTCCTGCACGCGCCGTGCCACATCGTCCGCAAGGTCTGTCGCAGACCAGCGCCGAACGCGCGCCGGAAATACGCACTAAGGTTCTGTTGTGGAATCTGGCGGCGATGATTGCCATTCCGCTGCTGTATCTGTTGCCCATCATTACCTCCTTGCCCTCCATGATCTTGATCATCGTCGGAGGGGAAGACTACGGGGTGCTGGGATTTTTTGCAGCCCTGATTCCGGCCGGTTTCATGTATGTCATTTTAAACTGTACGGCGATTGCCATCGTCAAGTGGCTGGCGGAACCGAATCTGGTTGAGGGAAAATACGAGATACATTCTTTCATTGGTTTCAGGAAATGGGTGATCGACAGGCTGACTGCCACCAGTATCATGTACAACAACTCGCTGTATGCCACGCTGTATGCCAAGTTCTGGCTGCGCATGCTGGGGGTGAAGGTCGGGCGCGGTGCAGAAGTGTCCACGCTGGTTTGTTTCGATCCTAGCCTGTTGAATATCGGCGATGACAGTTTTGTGGCCGATCAGGTGTCCTTGGGTGCGGCGACCTTTCATAACGGCTGGTTCGTGATACGTCAGACCAATATCGGTAAGCGCGCCTTTGTCGGTAATGGTTCGCTGGTACCCTCCGGTGGCACGATGGAGGACGGCACCTTGCTGGGCGTGATGTCCAAACCGAATGGCGACTTCATGGAGGCGGGGACCTCCTGGTTGGGTTCTCCGGCGATGTACTTGCCTAGGCGTCAGGTGGTGGAAGGTTTCGGGGAAGAAACGACCTTTAATCCACCTAAGTCTATGTATGCATTGAGATTATTTGTGGAATTTTTCCGTGTTATCTTGCCGTCAGCCATTACCATGGCAGGGCTATCGATTAATATTTTCATCTTTTACGACTTCATCTTGCACCAGTCACTGGTGTGGACTTATCTGCTCACGCCGCTTATGTCGGGTTTGATGGCGGTCGCGTTGACGTTGGCGGTGGCCGGGATGAAGTGGGTGGCGGTTGGGAAATATGTTCCGGATATTAAGCCTATCTGGTCCAATTTTGTCTGGCGCAGCGAAATGATCACGGGGATTTATGAAAATGTCCCCTCGGTGGTGTTGCTGATGTGGGTAGCTGGCACGCCATTTCTGGCACCTTTCATGCGTCTGTTCGGCGTGAAGATGGGTGAGCGTGTCTATTGCGAATCGATTTATGTCACTGAGTTTGATCTGGTTGAAATCGCCGATGATGTGAGTATCGGCAAGCTGGTTGCCTTGCAGACGCATCTGTTCGAGGATCGCATCATGAAAATGGCAAAGCTCAAGATTGATTCAGGGGTGGATGTAGGTGTCAGGTCCATCGTGTTGTATGAAGCCCATGTTAAGGCACAGGCGCGAGTCGGTTCATTGTCCTTGATTCTCAAGGCTGAAGTTATTCCTGCTAATTCCAACTGGGAAGGGATCCCGGCACAGCGATTGGCGCAGGACTAAGTTTTGCCGGCGACCGTGGTGTTTGGCCGGGCGTCCTTAGCGGACGACGGCAGCGATTTGCCTACCCACCTGCGTCGCAGGGCTGAGCGGGTGCAGTCGCAAACGGAACGCAACAGTCTTTTGCAAAGCCATATGCATCTCGCTTTGTTGCTGGAAGGTGCTGGTCAGGTGAATTACAGTCTTTCGCGTCGTGCGGGATACTTTGCCGTGGCTGTCTGTCCTGACGATAAAATTGGCGTCGATGTGGAGCAGGTGATACTGACAGATGATATTGATACGGTTGCTGCCTGTTATTTTCCCGCTCAACTCTACCAGGCATATCTGAAGTTGCCCAAGATTGACCGGCCCCGTCATTTCGCAGCCGGTTGGAGCGCTTTGGAGGCGGTTGCCAAATTGCGCGCTATCCCGCTGGAAGCGGCGGGGGAAAATCTGATTTCGACGGTGCTTTATCAGTGCTGGATCGCTGATGACATGGTACTCTCGGTAGCATTGGATCATGATCTTGAACTGAGTATGACCTCGCTGGCGGGTGGCGATTATATTTTCACCCGTATCTAATTGAATATGAATATTACTATGAATAGTCTGTCGCGAAATTTATATGCTGGATTATGTTTAACTATGTTGCCGATGGCAGCAGCTCACGCCGAATTGCCTGATGTGATCGGTATTTTGACCGATGAAATCAATGACGAAGGGGAGTTGTCCTTCGATATTCACGCCAATTCGACGCCGCGAGGTTCCAGTCTGACCCAGTCATACCAGAATGAGGTGGTGAATAATCACGGCTTGCGTCTTACGCCCTCGTTATCCTATGGATTGCCTAATAACGTCGAGCTTGCGGTGAGCGCGCCCATTGTGCATGAAGGTAATGCGGGTGTCTCCACGACCAGTTTTGCCGGTGCGCGCGGACGCCTTACCTGGATCGCGCAGGGTGAACCGGGCAGGACAACTTACGCCTACTGGGGGGCGTCCACGTCACTGTTGTTAACAACTCAGAAATTCGATTACGGCCAAACGGTGTGGGATATCGGTTTGATCGGCGGTTATCGTACGCCGGATTGGCATTTTGCGACCAATGCCTTTATCGCCAATGGAACAGCGAATGGTCTGGGTAGTATGGCGGTCGACTACTCGCTCGACGGTAAGTTGATCAATCAGGTGGCGGATAAGACCTGGGCGGGGATGGAGTTGTACCAGGCGCATTCAAAAGCCATGACGGTTGACGGGATAGGCTGGTTTACCACGCGCACCCTGTTTGGTACGGTAGAATATGAAGGTAAGGAGAATTCCTTGCAATTCGGCATTGGCAAGGGGTTGAATGGAAATACCGATCCCTGGACATTGAAGTTTTCGGACTTCATCGCGCTTTGATTTTTTAGCGGATTAATCGCAGTACTTTTATACTTTTTAGGAGAATATGATGAATAGCAGATTTACCGGATCAGAAGGTGACGCCAGCAAAGAAAAGTTGATGCAGGATTTGCAGCTTGTTGTGTCTGATGCGGAGGAATTATTACGCATGACGGCCGCGCAGGCAGGAGAAAAGGTGAGTGCTGCGCGTGAGCGTATTCAAGATAGCGTGTCAATGGCAAGAGAGCATTTGGTGGCAGCAGAAGAGGCTATGATGGAGAAGACACGAGAGGCTGCCAGGGCGACGGACGAATACGTGCGTGATAATCCGTGGCGCGCGGTGGGTATCGGTGCCGGGATCGGGTTGGTCATCGGTATGCTGATTTCGCGCGGACGTTAAGCAATGGCCGAAGCGCATTTGGGGCTGCTGGTTTCAATCAAGCGATTGTTGTCCACGCTGGTATCCGTCGCTTCAACCCGCTTGCAACTGCTGGCCAATGAATTAGAAGAGGAGCGTCTGCATTGGGAGCGGATGCTCCTTTATTTTTTGCTGACGCTGTTTTGTTTGGGCATGGCCGTGATGTTGCTGACGGTTTTTGTCGTCGCACTGTTTTGGGATACGCATCGTCTCGCCGTTTTGGGTGGGGCAGGCGGGTTGTTTCTTGTAGCTGGAATGCTGCTGGCCTATGCGCTGCTGAGGATTAAGCAGCGAAAATCTACCTTGTTCTCGGAGAGCTTGGCTGAGTTGGCGAAAGACAGCGCGCAGTTGGATGGAAGTGATGCGACGAGATGACTTGATGGCGCGCCGCCAGAAGCTGCTGGCGAAAATCGCTGATCAGCGCGTTCAAATGACTGAGTTTAGCAGCCAGTGGCAACCGGCGCTGCTTTATGCTGATCGTGCGAGGGTTATATTCAGCTTTGTGCGTGGACATGCGGTTTTAGTCGGGGGTGTCGCTGCGCTATTTCTGGTGCGGCGTAACGGGCTGTCGCTGCTGCTCCGCGGTGGTTGGCGAGCCTGGAAGTTTTATCGCTATTTTAAGGGTGTTTCGACTAAGGCCTTTAGTCAAATCCGTTGATTCGAATTGTTTTTCCCCGCGCTGTGCGGGTGATTAATCGAGTTTTTGGGCAAAAAAGGTAGTTTCCTAAGCAAAAAATATCCTTTAAACCGGTAAATATTAACCAGTGGCGCATAAAACTGTGGATTGCTAATTCCTTTTACTGGTAAGTTTTGCTATAATCCGACCAGTTTACAGATGGGCTTAGAGCCCGTTTTTTATTTGTGGGTCTAGAACATGGATGTGATTAAGCTGGTAGAGCAAACGGTAGGTGGTTTGGGCTATGAATTGGTGGATGTTGAGCGCTCGGGCCGAGGCCTGTTGCGTATATTTATCGATAAACCGCAAGGTATTTGCGTGGAGGACTGTCAATTGGTCAGTAATCAATTGACCCGGTTGTTTACGGTTGAGAATATTGATTACGATAGGCTTGAGATTTCCTCTCCCGGTTTGGATAGGCCGCTTAAAAAAGAGGCTGATTTCATTCGCTTTGCCGGTCAAAAGGCCCAGCTCAAGCTGCGTATGCCGATCGCGACCAGGAAAAACTTTGTCGGGATCATCGGTGCGGTGAATGAAGGTATGTTGCAAATAGATGTGGATGGTGTCCCGGTCGAAATAGAATTGGCCAATGTGGACAAGGCACGCTTAGTGCCGACTTTTTGAATTTAATGCTCGCAGTTTGAATGCGAATAAATAGCCGGAGAATGGTATGAGTCGTGAAGTTTTGTTGCTGGTAGATGCGTTGTCACGTGAAAAGAACGTAGACAAGGAAGTCGTGTTTGCAGCTCTGGAATCTGCGTTGGCATCGGCCACCAAAAAGAGATTTGATGATGAAGCTGACGTTCGCGTCGGGATTGATCGCAATACCGGAGAGTTTGAATCATTCCGTCGCTGGGAGGTGATGGACGACGAAACATTTGAAACGCCTGATTTGCACATCAAGCTGGAAGAAGCGCAAAAGCGTGATCCTGAAGCACAATTGGGCGGTTTTATCGAAGAGACGTTGGAGTCAATCGACTTTGGTCGTATCGGAGCGCAAGCTGCTAAGCAGGTGATTTTTCAGAAAATCCGTGATGCTGAGCGCGAACAAATTCTGGCTGACTTTATGGATCGTAAAGAACATCTGGTTTCCGGTACGGTTAAACGTCTGGAACGTGGTAGTGCGATCGTTGAGTTTGGTAAAATCGAAGCGCTGTTGCCTCGTGAGCAGATGATTCCTAAGGAAAATATGCGTATCGGCGATCGCGTCAGAGCACATCTGTTGCGCGTAGATCGTGGTCCACGTGGTCCTCAGGTGATTTTGTCCCGCACTTCGACCGATTTGCTGGTCAAGTTGTTTGAGTTGGAAGTGCCTGAAATTGAAGAGAATTTGCTGGAAATCGTCGGTGCTGCCCGCGATCCTGGTTCTCGTGCCAAAATCGCTGTGCAATCACATGATCAACGTATCGATCCGATCGGCACCTGTGTCGGTATGCGTGGTTCTCGTGTGCAGAGCGTCACCAATGAATTGGCGGGCGAACGTGTAGATATTATTTTGTGGTCGGAAGATCCTGCAACTTATGTGATCAACGCACTGGCGCCGGCTGAAGTGGCTAGCATCGTGGTGGATGAAGATCGTCACAGCATGGACGTAGTGGTTGAAGAAGAGAATCTGGCTCAGGCGATTGGTCGTGGCGGTCAAAATGTGCGATTGGCCAGCGAAATGACTGGTTGGGAGCTCAATATCATGACGGTAGGTCAAGCTCAGGACAAGCATGATCAGGAGTTCGTCAAAACTCGTGCGATTTTCATGGATAAGCTGGATGTCGATGAAGAAGTGGCTGACATTCTGGTGCAGGAAGGTTTTGCGACACTGGAAGAGGTAGCTTACGTTCCTGTAGAAGAAATGCTGGAAATCGAAACCTTCGACGAAGAAACGGTGACTGAGTTGCGTAGTCGCGCCAGAAATGCGTTATTGAATGCAGCGTTGGTCAGCGAAGAGAAGTTGGAGCACGGTATCGATGGTTTGCTTAAACTCGATGGCATGAGCGATGAGTTGGCGCAGGTGCTTGCAGCGAAGGGTGTCAATACCCAGGAGCAATTAGCGGATCTGGATGTGGATGAACTGGTTGAAATATCCGCTCTGGATAGTGAAAAGGCAAATGCGTTGATCATGGCGGCACGTGCTCCCTGGTTTGTGTGATGTGGATTTAAAAACGTTGCGGTAGTGCGGTGAATGAAATTCGGGCAGTTGGTAAGTTAGTGGCTGCCTCGCATCGCAGTGGCTAATCGCCGCAGGAGTTTTTAACTCCGTTGAGATGATTAGAGTTGTTTAAAGGATGGTAATGGGAAAATTAGATGTAACACAATTTGCGGCTGAGTTGAACCTGCCGGTAGCATTGTTGTTGGAACAGTTGCATGCAGCTGGTTCCGTTCAAACAAACGCGACGGATCTTGTCTCTGAAAAGGATAAGGCGCAGCTGCTTGAGCATTTGCGTCAGGCGCATGGTGCTGACCATTCCGCCAAAAAAATAACACTGACTCGTCGTGAAACTTCGGAGATTCAAAGTTCTGATCGTTCAGGTCGTGCGCGCACTATTCAAGTTGAAGTTCGCAAGCGCCGTATCGTAGCTCCTATGTCGATTGAATCAGTTCAGGCGACTGCTCCGGTTATCCTGACTAGTGCAGAGCAAATTAAAGTGCTTGGCAACGATCAGTTGGTGGCGCGTGAACAGGAGGCTAAGTTGCAGGCTGAGTTGGCTGCGCGTCAGGAAGCGGAATTGCTGGCACGTCAGGCGTTCAATAAGCGTCGCTCTGAAAAATTGCTTCAGGCTGAAGCGCCCGTGGCACCTCCCGTTGTTCAGCAGAAAGCGGAGGTCGTTGTAGAAGTGGTTGCTGAAGTGGTTGAAGCAAAGCCGCGTGTAGATCTGTCCGCGCTGGTCACAGCGCCTGTAGCGGTTAAGGTTGATATTCCGGTTAAACCTGTTGCTGAGAAACCGGTTCATGTTAAACCGGTCGAACAGGAGAAGGCGCATGGTACTTTGCATAAGCCCGCGATGCGTCCCGGTGACAAGGTTGAGAGACCGGATAGAAAACCTAAGGTTGAAGTCAAAGCGGCACCTGTTGCTCGTGACGATAAGGCAACCAAGCGCGCACCTGCTAAGGCACCTGCTCGCACCGTGGCTAAAGTAGCGACTAAGGAAAAATCCTGGTCCGTGCCGGTTCGTGCGCCTAAGCATGGTCGTCACGGCAAGCATGTTGCGGATGAAGCCGCTCACGCATTTACCTTGCCAACTGAAGCGGTAGTCCGTGAAGTGGCGATTCCTGAAACTATCGTGGTGGCGGAACTTGCGCAAAAGCTGTCTCTAAAGGCAGCGGAGATTATCAAGGTGCTGATGAAGATGGGTATGATGGTCACCATCAATCAGGTGCTGGATCAGGAAACGGCAATGATCGTGGTGGAAGAATTGGGACACGTTGCAAAGGCGGCGAAGCTGGATGACCCTGATGCGTATCTGATGGATGACGAAGTGCATCACGATGTGGCGCTGGAACCTCGTGCGCCGGTTGTGACTGTCATGGGTCACGTCGATCACGGTAAGACTTCCTTGCTCGATTACATTCGTCGTACCCGCGTTGTTTCGGGCGAGGCGGGCGGGATTACTCAGCATATCGGCGCTTATCACGTTGAAACGCCACGCGGTATGGTGTCTTTCCTGGATACCCCGGGTCACGAAGCGTTTACAGCGATGCGTGCACGCGGTGCTAAGGCTACCGATATCGTTATTCTGGTCGTCGCGGCCGATGACGGCGTGATGCCACAGACTAAGGAGGCGATTGCGCATGCCAGAGCCGGTAACGTGCCGCTGGTGGTTGCGATCACCAAGGTCGATAAAGCAGATGCTAATATCGAACGCGTGAAGCAGGAATTGGTCACCGAAGGTGTGGTTCCTGAAGATTGGGGTGGCGATTCGATGTTTGTCGAAGTATCCTCCAAGTCCGGTCAGGGTATCGATCAGTTGCTGGAGGCCGTGTTGCTGCAGGCTGAATTGATGGAATTGAAGGCGCCTCGCGACTGCAATGCCAAAGGATTGGTGATTGAAGCGCGTCTGGATAAGGGTAAGGGTCCGGTTGCGACTGTGCTGATCCAGTCAGGTACCATGAAACGCGGTGATGCCGTTTTGATCGGTTCTGTGTTCGGTCGTGTTCGCGCTATGCTGGATGAAAATGGCAAGAGTGTGCTGGAAGCGGGCCCATCGATTCCGGTTGAAATTCAAGGTTTGTCTGAAGTGCCGGATGCCGGTGAAGCATTGATGGTGCTGACTGATGAGAAACGTGCGCGTGAAATCGCTTTGTTCCGTCAGGGTAAATACCGTGGTGTTAAACTGGCTCAGCAGCAGGCAGCCAAGCTGGAAAATATGTTTGATCAGATGGCGGAAGGCGAAGTTCGCACGCTGTCGTTGATCGTCAAGTCTGACGTACAGGGTTCGGCTGAAGCGATTGCACAAACGCTGCAGAAGTTATCTACCGATGAAGTGAAGGTTAACCTGATACACAGCGGTGTGGGTTCGATCAATGAGTCAGACATCAATCTCGCGCTGGCTTCCAAGGCGATTTTGATTGGCTTTAACACACGTACCGATGCGCCTGCTCGTAAGTTGGCTGAGTCATGTGGTGTGCAAATTCGCAACTACAGCATCATTTATGCGATGGCAGATGATATCAAGACAGCCTTGTCCGGCATGTTGGCACCTGAGAAGCGTGAAAGCATCTTAGGGTTGGTTGAAGTGCGTCAGGTATTTGTCGTATCCAAAGTGGGTACGATTGCCGGTTGTATGGTGCTCGAAGGTGTGGTCAAGCGCGGTTGTAAAGTTCGCGTGATGCGCGGAACGCAACTGATCCATGAAGGCGAATTGGATTCGTTGAAGCGCTTCAAGGATGATGCGAAAGAAGTTCGCTCCAACTTTGAGTGCGGTTTGTCGGTCAGAGGTTTCAACGATCTCGAAGTAGGCGATAAGCTGGAAGCCTATGAAATTGTTGAGGTTGCACGGACTCTGTAATGGCTAATTTTGCGAGAACAGATCGTGTCGGGCAGCAGATGCAACGAGAAATCGCGCAGCTGGTGCGCCTGGAAATTAATGACCCGCGCGTCAAACTGGTGACCATCACCGGTGTAGAGGTGGCGGGTGATTATTCTCACGCCAAGATATTTTTTACCCGTATGGATGGTAAACACGCGGAAGCGCAGGAAGGGCTGGATCGTGCGGCAGGATTTCTGAGGAGTCGATTGGCTCACAGTATCAAGCTGCGCATCATGCCGCAGTTGCACTTCGTGTTCGATGCGTCCGTTGAGCGCGGTAGTCATTTGTCGCAATTGATTGATCAGGCTGTCGCCAGCGATTTCCATCTTGACGAAAAGTAAGCCGCAATACCGGAATAAATGGCGTGCCATCGACGGCGTGCTGCTGTTCGATAAGCCGCTGGAACTCAGTTCAAACGATGCGTTGCAAAAGGTGCGTCGATTATTTCAGGCTGAAAAGGCCGGTCATACCGGTACGCTCGATCCCCTGGCGACCGGTTTGCTGCCGATATGTTTCGGTGAAGCCACTAAATTCTCCAATTCTTTGCTCGACGCGGATAAAACTTATACCGCGATGATGCGTCTGGGGCAAACCACCACGACCGGCGATGCGGAAGGTGAAATCACCGCCGAAAAACCGGTGTGTTTTACCGATGCTGATTTGACGGCTGTGCTTGCAAAATTTCGCGGTGAAATTCAGCAACTGCCGCCCATGCACAGTGCGTTAAAACATCAGGGTAAGCCGCTTTATGACTATATTCGACAGGGTATCACCATAGAACGTGAGCTGCGCAGCGTGGTGATTCATGAATTGATGGTGAATAGTCGGACGGGCTCTGAGATGGAAATTTCTGTCCGTTGCAGCAAAGGCACTTATGTGCGCACCCTGGCAGAAGATATCGGTGCTGCCTTAGGTTGCGGTGCGCATCTGATTGCTTTGCGTCGTACCGCGATCGCGCATTTGAATCTGACTGATGCATTTAGTTTGCCGCAGCTGCTCGAGATGACCGATGAATCGCGCGATGCGTGTGTGATGCCTTTAGTGAGTCTGATACCGGGTATGCCCAGGCTGAATTTAGATGCAGTGCAGGTTAAACGCATGGCACAAGGGCAGCGTTTATCTATCGCAACAGGCTTGGCCGATGGCAAAATCGCCTTATACGGGCCGGAAGGCTTCGTGGGAGTAGGGTTGCAAGATGGACGTCGAATTTCTGCTGAACGTCTGATGTCGGGTGTGGCTAAGCAGGCCGCAATCGTGAATTTGCCGGGCATGGTGGATTAGTTTTAACGAATAATGAAACCATGCTCGTCCACTCTCCTCAATCCACTGATGAAACGATTAGCCAATTGACTAAGCCCATTAACGGGCTAGTCGCTGGTTATCTCGCAAGCGGGGAGAACGCAGCGAGGGGTGCGAAGCCAGGCAAACGAATCGAAATGCAAGTTTAGTATTAACGAAGTGGTTGAGCAGTAGCAGCATTCAAGAGTACAATGTGGAACTTTTTTTAGGAGAGCAAAACCAATGGCAATTACAGCCGCGCAAAGAGCGCAAATCGTTACAGACTTTCAACGTGCAAAAGATGATACCGGATCTCCGGAAGTTCAAGTAGCGCTGATCACCGCACGCATCACCTACCTGACTGGTCACTTCAAGGATCATGCTAAGGATCACCACTCACGTCGCGGTCTGCTGCGTCTGGTTAGTCGTCGCCGTAAGTTGCTGGACTATCTGAGAAGCAAGAATGAAGCAGGTTACCAAATTTTGATTCAACGTTTGTCTATCCGTAAATAGTATTACCCAGCGGGTCGCAATTGCGGCCCGTGTCGTTTCTATCGTCTATATTAGTGTGATGCGATTGCGTGTCATACATGTCTAAAGAGGTTTATCTTGAGTTATTTCAAAAAATCAATCACGCTCGGCAAGCATCAGTTGACCATCGAAACCGGTGAAATCGCCCGTCAGGCGAGTGGCGCTGTGTTGGTTAGTCTGGATGATACCGTGGTGCTGGTCACTGTGGTTGGACGTAAAGACGCCAAGCCTGAGCAGGATTTTTTCCCGCTGACTGTTGATTATATGGAAAAAACCTACGCGGCCGGCAAGATTCCGGGTAGTTTTTTCAAGCGCGAAGGTCGTCCTAGCGAAAAAGAAATTCTGACTTCCCGTCTGATTGATCGTCCGTTGCGTCCCTTGTTTCCTGAAAGTTTTTACAACGAAGTACAAATCGTGGCGACAGTAATGTCTTCCGACAGCGAAATCGATGCCGATATTCCGGCTTTGATCGGCGCGTCGGCAGCGATGGCGATTTCCGGTATCCCTTTCGACGGTCCTATCGGTGCGGCTCGCGTGGGTTACATCGACGGTCAGTACATCCTGAACCCGACCGCGACAGAATTGAAGACTTCGCAAATGGATCTGGTGGTTGCCGGTACCGACCGTGCTGTGTTGATGGTTGAATCCGAAGCACAACAATTGTCTGAAGAAATTATGCTGGGCGCGGTAATGTTCGGTCACGAACAGTTCCAGGCTGTGATCGCTGCCATCAACGAAATGGCGGATGCAGTCGGTAAGCCGCTTTGGGATTGGGCTGCTCCTGCCAAGAACGAAGCGTTGATCACTCAGATCGCAGAACTGGCTGAAGCTGATCTGCAAAAGGCTTATGCAATTCGCTCTAAGCAAGAACGTACCGATGCGATCTCTGCGATTCATGGCAAGGTGATGGCTGCTGTTTCGCCTGATCTGGAAAAGAATGCAGTTAACGAATTGTTCGGCGCGTTGGAAGCTAAGATCGTTCGCGGTCAAATCTTGAGCGGTGAGCCTCGCATCGACGGTCGCGATACACGCACCGTGCGTCAAATCACTATCCGCAACGGCGTACTGCCACGTACGCACGGTTCTGCCTTGTTTACGCGCGGCGAAACGCAAGCGGTGGTAGTTGCAACCTTGGGCAGCATGCGCGATGCACAGAAGGTTGATGCCTTGCAAGGTGAGTATTCTGATCGCTTCATGCTGCATTACAACTTCCCTCCGTATGCAACCGGTGAAACAGGTCGCGTAGGTACGCCTAAGCGCCGCGAAATCGGTCACGGTCGTCTGGCTAAGCGAGCACTGGTTGCCGTATTGCCTAACGAAGAAGATTTCAGCTACGCAGTTCGTATCGTGTCAGAAATCACCGAATCAAACGGTTCCAGTTCTATGGCTTCCGTTTGTGGCGGTTGCTTGTCGATGCTGGATGCCGGCGTTCCTTTGAAGGCGCATGTTGCGGGTATCGCGATGGGCCTGATCAAGGAAGGTAACCGTTTTGCCGTGTTGACCGATATTCTGGGTGATGAAGATCATCTGGGCGATATGGACTTCAAGGTGGCGGGTTCCGAAACCGGGATCACTGCTTTGCAAATGGATATCAAGATCAACGGTATCACACGCGACATCATGCAAGCTGCGCTGAGTCAGGCTAAAGAAGGCCGTATGCACATCCTTGGTATCATGAAGGAATCCATGTCCGGCGCTCGCATCGAGTTGTCTGAATTTGCACCTCGCATGATCAAGATGAAGATCAACCCTGAGAAGATTCGCGACGTGATCGGTAAGGGCGGTGCGGTGATTCGTGCACTGACCGAAGAAACCGGTACCACGATCGATATCGATGACGCAGGCAATATCACCATCTCCAGTGTGAACGGTGAAGCGGGTGAGTTGGCTAAGAAGCGTATCGAAGACATCGCCATGGACGTTGAAGTTGGTAAGATCTACGAAGGTCCAGTGGTTAAATTGTTGGATTTCGGCGCATTGATCAACATCCTGCCGGGTAAAGATGGTTTGCTGCACATTTCCCAAATTGCACACGAGCGCGTAAACAGCGTGGGCGACTACCTCAAAGAAGGTCAGGTCGTACGTGTTAAATTGCTGGAAATGGATGATCGCGGTCGTATGAAGCTGTCCATGAAGGCATTGCTGACGACGCCTGAGACGAATGGCGCATCTATCGCTGAGTAATTGGTAATTTTGATGCAATAAAAAACCCGCTTCGGCGGGTTTTTTATTTGGAGTTGAATATTAAGCGCGCTGAATTTGTAGTTGAGTAATTTGGTTGGGAACTATTTAGCTTTTCACTACTCTGAGTTGTGCCCGTCGTTGCTTCATACTGTAACAATGATGTGCTGAAATGCATGGGTATTTCAATTTCTAGAGGTGTAAAAATGAAAAAAGCTTATTCTTCAGTTGCCTATTTTGCGCGTTGGGTTGTGGCAGGTGTGTTGTCTGTCATCGCCGCTATTCCTACTGTCGCCTCTTTCAGTACATCCCTGTAATTAGTTCAAGCCCGCGTCGGTTTTCGGCCCTCCCTGGCCGGCGCGGCATTCCTACCAATATTTTAATAGCCGGCAAACCGTTGCCACAGCCCGTACAATACGCGGCATGAACATCAAAACTTTTCCCGATAGTCCCTTCCGTCTGCATCAGCCATTTGAGCCTGCGGGCGATCAGCCCACAGCCATCGAACAACTTGTCGAGGGCATCAACGACGGCCTTGCATTTCAAACGCTGCTGGGCGTGACCGGCTCTGGTAAGACCTATACCATGGCTAATGTGATTGCGCGCTGCGGGCGTCCTGCGATGGTGATGGCACCGAACAAGACACTGGCGGCGCAACTGTATTCCGAGTTGCGCGATTTCTTCCCGGAAAACGCGGTGGAATATTTCGTCTCCTATTACGATTATTACCAGCCGGAGGCCTATGTGCCGTCTCGCGACGTGTTCATCGAGAAGGATTCGGCGATCAACGAGCAGATCGAGCAGATGCGCTTGTCGGCCACCAAGGCGCTCTTGGAACGCGAGGACTGCATTATCATAGCGACGGTGTCAGCGATCTACGGTATCGGCGACCCGGTCGATTACCATGGCATGATTCTGCATCTGCGCAATAACGAAAAGATGCACCAGCGCGATGTGATCAAACGCCTGATTGAGATGCAATACGAGCGCAATGACATCGATTTTACGCGCGGCAGGTTTCGCGTCAGAGGGGATGTGATCGATGTGTTTCCGGCGGAAAGCAGCGAACTGGCCTTGCGCATCACCTTGTTCGACGATGAGGTGGAAACGCTGTCCTTGTTCGATCCCTTAACCGGCCACATACAGCAAAAAGTGCCGCGCTATACCGTTTATCCTTCCAGCCATTACGTCACGCCGCGCGCGACGGTTTTGCAGGCAATAGAGACTATCAAGGTGGAACTGGCCGAGCGCATTGCATTCTATATCCGTGAAAACAAGCTGGTTGAGGCGCAGCGCATTGAGCAGCGTACCCGGCATGATTTGGAGATGTTGACCGAGATCGGTTTTACCAAAGGAATTGAAAATTACTCCCGTCATTTGTCGGGACGTAACCCCGGTGATCCGCCGCCCACGCTGCTTGACTATCTGCCGCCCAATGCGCTGATGTTCCTCGATGAGAGTCACGTGATGATTCCTCAGGTGGGCGCAATGTACAAGGGCGATAGGGCGCGTAAAGAGAATCTGGTGAATTACGGTTTTCGTCTGCCGTCCGCGATGGATAACCGTCCGTTGAGGTTCGACGAGTTCGAGCACATCATGCGCCAGAGTGTGTTTGTCTCGGCCACGCCATCGGTGTATGAAGCGGAACACGCAGGCCAGGTGGTCGAGCAGGTGGTGAGACCCACCGGACTGGTCGATCCGATCATCGAAGTGCGTCCAGCCATCAATCAGGTAGATGATTTACTGTCGGTGATCAATCAGCGCATTAAGGTTGGCGAACGGGTGTTGGTCACTACGCTCACCAAACGGATGTCAGAGGATCTGACCGATTATCTGTCCGAACACGGCATCAAGGTGCGCTATCTGCATTCGGACATCGAAACCGTGGAACGCGTTGAAATTATTCGAGATTTGCGATTAGGTATGTTCGATGTGCTGATCGGGATTAATTTACTGCGCGAAGGATTGGATATCCCTGAGGTTTCGCTGGTCGCGATTCTGGATGCAGATAAGGAAGGTTTTTTACGTTCTGAGCGTTCGCTGATTCAGACCATAGGGCGCGCTGCGCGTCACTTGCACGGTACCGCCATCCTGTATGCCGACCGGATTACCAACTCGATGCGCCGCGCGATAGATGAGACCGAGCGTCGCCGCATCAAACAGGTGGCGCATAACTTTGCCAACGGGATTACGCCGCAGGGGGTACAGAAGCGCATTAAGGATATCATCGAAGGCACGTATGAACTGGATGATGCGCGCAGTAATCAGAAAGCCGCTCAGGAGCAGGCAAAATATCTGGCGATGACTGAAAAACAAATAGCCAAAGAAATTAATCGATTGGAAAAAGAGATGCTGGCTGCAGCCAAAAACCTAGAATTTGAGCGGGCCACCACACTGCGCGATCAACTGAAAAAACTGCGGGAGAACGTGCTGCTGTCTTCGTTATAAATTTTTTGGGTAGGGCGGAAGCCCCCTCGCGGGGCGTTCCGCCACAATGTTAAAGAAGAGGAACAATCAGCAGCGCTACAATATTTATGATTTTAATCAAAGGATTAACTGCAGGGCCGGCGGTGTCCTTGTAGGGATCGCCAACGGTGTCACCGGTTACAGCGGCTTTATGAGTTTCAGAACCCTTGCCGCCGAAGTTGCCTTCTTCGATGTATTTCTTGGCGTTGTCCCATGCGCCGCCGCCGGTGGTCATCGAGATGGCCACGAAGATACCGGTGACGATGGCACCTACCAACACGCCACCCAATGCCTGTGCACCCAGCGTCAGGCCAACGATGACTGGAACTGCGACCGGTAACAATGAAGGTACGATCATTTCCTTGATCGCAGCTTTGGTCAACATGTCCACGCAAGTGCCGTATTCAGGTTTACCGGTGCCTTCCATGATGCCTGGGATTTCCTTGAACTGGCGGCGAACTTCCACAACCACGGAACCCGCAGCACGACCGACCGCTTCCATGCCCATTGCAGCGAACAAATAGGGCACCATACCGCCGATGAACAGGCCGATGATCACCATATGGTTGGACAAGTCAAACGTCAAACCCGGGTGATTGGTGGACAGCGCGTGGGTGTAGTCGGCAAACAGCACTAGGGCTGCAAGTCCTGCCGAACCGATGGCGTAACCCTTGGTGACGGCCTTGGTGGTGTTGCCCACGGCGTCCAGCGGGTCAGTGATGTTGCGGATGCTCTCGTCGAGCCCTGCCATTTCGGCGATACCGCCTGCGTTGTCGGTGATCGGACCGTATGCATCCAGCGCCACGATAATGCCCGCCATGGACAACATCGAGGTGGCGGCGATGGCGATACCGTACAGACCGGCTAAAGCGTGAGCGCCGTAAATGGCCGCGCAGACGGCAAGCACTGGCGCTGCGGTGGCTTTCATCGATACCCCCAGACCCGCGATCACATTAGTGCCGTGGCCGGTGGTGGAGGCTTGCGCGATGTGGCGTACCGGGCTGTATTCCGTCGCGGTGTAGTACTCGGTGATGACCACCATGGCGGCAGTCAATACGAGTCCGATCAGGGTCGCAAGATACAGGTTCATCGAGGAGACCAGGTGGCCGTCGATCATCACGCCATCGCCCATCATGGTGGTGGTGATGGGGTAGAAGGCGAGGGCAGCCAGACCGCCCGCGACCATCAAGCCGCGATACAACGCGTTCATGATCTTACCGCCGTCACGCGCCTTCACGAAGAAGGAACCGACGATGGAGGCGATGATGGAAAAACCGCCCAGCACCAGCGGATAAATTACCGCTTCCGGTGAGCCGGTAATCAATAGTCCGCCCAATAGCATGGTGGCGATGATGGTCACGGCGTAGGTTTCGAACAGGTCGGCTGCCATACCGGCGCAGTCGCCTACGTTGTCGCCGACGTTGTCGGCAATCACCGCTGGATTACGCGGGTCATCTTCGGGGATGCCGGCTTCCACCTTACCCACCAGATCGGCGCCCACATCTGCACCTTTGGTAAAGATACCGCCGCCGAGTCGTGCGAAGATGGAAATCAGCGAACTGCCGAAGGCCAGACCGACTAAGGCCTCGGTCGCTTCTTTGGTACTGACGCCCATGGAAATGGTGAGGAAGGCGAAGTAACCTGCCACGCCCAGCAGCCCTAAGCCCACGACCAGCAGGCCGGTGATTGCACCGCCCTTGAAGGCGATATTCAGCGCGGCGTTGAGACCATCCTTGGCTGCCTCTGCAGTGCGGACATTGGCGCGTACCGAAACGTTCATGCCGATGTAGCCGGTAAGTCCTGACAGAACGGCACCGAGTGCGAAACCGACAGCGGTTTTTCCGCCCAGCGCCAGGTAAATGGCGACCAGCAGAATTGCACCTACGATGGCGATGGCGGTGTACTGTCGGTTAAGGTAAGCTTGAGCCCCTTCTTGTACGGCGGCGGCGATTTCTCGCATTCGGTCGCTGCCGGTCGGTTTGGCTAAAATCCATTTAATTGAAAAAGCGCCATACAAAATTGCCACCACGGCGCACAACAGTGCAAAGCTCAGACCACCTGACATAATTTCACCCCCATGAGTTGAATTGCCAAAACCATCTTGCCCGTCAGAATATGCTGACTTTGTAATCATAGCAGTATAAGGCCGAAAAGTTGTATGGCTATTCCCTGTTTAATTTGCCGGCTTTTGACCTTCATCAATTAAATTGCAGAGATATTCGGTTATGATTGCAAAACATTAATCAATGGGAGTCTGATATGGCAATCGAATTGTTCAATGACGGCAAGCACATGTGCATCATGTTTGATGATTTGTCTGATGAAGGCGGTGATGTTGCAGTGCAATCCAACCAGTTTTTGATTGTCGATCATGGCCACGCCGCCTTGCTGGATCCGGGCGGCAACATGACGTTCAACGGTTTGTTGATGGGAATGGCACAGTACGTTCCATCTAAAAATATGGAATACATTCTGGCATCTCATGCCGATCCGGATATTATTGCCTCTATCAATAAGTGGATGATACATTCCAACTGTAAGGTGGCAATTTCAGCCTTGTGGTCGCGTTTTGTACCGCATTTTTGTACTGCCGGTAAAACAGAGGGGCGTATTGTCTCGATTCCTGATCAGGGAATGAACTTCTCGTTAGGGAACAGTGTATTAAAAGCGATTCCTGCCCACTTCATGCATTCCGAAGGAAACTTTCAGTTTTATGACCCGATCAGTAAGATTCTTTTCTCAGGTGACATGGGCGCCTCTCTCGTTTCTCATACCGAAGCAGATACCCCTGTCACGGATTTCAATGCGCATTTGAAGACCATGGAGGGCTTTCATCGCCGCTATATGATTTCCAACAAAATCTGTCGTTTTTGGGTGAATATGGTGCGTGAGATGGATGTGGAAATGATCGTGCCTCAGCACGGTAAGTCTTTCAAGGGTAAAAAGATGGTCAACCAGTTCCTGGACTGGATTGAGCAATTGCCTTGTGGTGTCGATTTGATGACGCAGGATCATTATCGCGCGCCACTGTAAGTCTCTAACACAAAAAACCACGGAGCGATTTTTCGCAGCCGTGGCTTTTTTCCAGCATCAATAGATTACTGACTATCTTTTTTCTGTAGTGCGGCTTGGCCTGCTGCTGCGATGAGGCCGTCTTCTGGGGAGCGCACACCGCTGATCCCAAGGGCCCCGACAGCGATTCCGTCTATCAGCAACGGTACGCCGCCTTCGGCTGGAATCACGCTAGGCAGCGCCAGGTGAATCAGCCGTCCACTCATCACCGCATCTTCAGAGCTTTTGGTTGGACGCTGAAAGGCAATCGCCGCATAGGCTTTGGCAATTGCCGTTTCCACACTGCCGAATTGCGTTTCGTGGTTACGCTGTAAATAAAGCAGATGTCCACCATCGTCTACCACCGCAACGACCACGCGCCAGTTGTGGCGCACGGCTTCGGCATCCGCTGCGGCAGCGATCCGTTTTGCGTCCTCCAGCGTGAGGACGGGTTTGCTGGTCATGTCAGCTCGCCAGCGCGGCGAAGAGTTGATCGCGTATGCCATCCACGCTGCCAACGCCGGCTACTTTGACGGATTTTGGCGCATTCGCCTCGCCGGTTTTTGCCCAAGCTTTGTAATATTCAACCAGCGGTAGGGTTTGCTCATGGTAGATCGTCAGGCGTTTAAGTACCGTTTCTTCCGTATCGTCAGGGCGTTGTACCAGGTCTTCGCCGGTGACGTCATCTTTGCCTGCGACCTTGGGCGGATTGAATGCAATATGATAAGTTCGACCGGAAGCAGTATGCACACGTCTTCCGCTCATTCGGGTGATAATCTCAGCGTCGGCCACGTCGATTTCCAGCACGTAATCGATTGGAATGCCCGCGTCTTTCATTGCCTGTGCCTGCGGGATGGTGCGCGGAAATCCGTCAAACAGGAAGCCCTCGGCGCAGTCGGCCTCTTTGATGCGTTCTTTGACAAGATTGATGATGATGTCATCTGAGATCAGCCCGCCGGCATCCATCACAGATTTAGCCGCAATGCCCAGCGGTGTACCGGCTTTGATTGCCGCACGCAACATGTCCCCGGTTGAAATCTGCGGGATGCTGAATTTTTCTTTGATGTAATTGGCTTGTGTGCCTTTGCCTGCACCCGGTGCGCCTAGCAGTATGACTCTCATTGTGATTCCTCTTTAAAGTAAATGGTAAATGGCTGGACGTGTATCGATGGTGTTTTCAGTCGCTAAAAACTTACGTCTTAAGTCTGTTTTGTTTTTTCAAAGGCGGCTCTTGCGTCATGCAAATCTTGCTCGGTGTCCACACCGGCAGGCGGGGCGTTGGCGGCAATCACCACGCCGATTTTGTAGCCGTAGTGCAGCGCACGCAATTGTTCCAGCGATTCGTATTGTTCGACCGGTGTGGGCGCTAGTTGTCCGTAGGCGCGCAGGAAGCTGGCACGATACGCGTATATGCCGATGTGACGCAATACCGGCATGTCGGTTGGTAACTCTTCACCGGCAGCAAACGCATCGCGCGGATAGGGGATGGGAGCGCGGCTGAAATAGAGGGCGTTGCCGTTAATGTCCAGCACCGTTTTGACAATATTGGGGTTTTTCATCGATGCCGTATCGTGGATGGCGTGGCTGGCGGTGGCGATGGCGCATTCCGGGTGGTCGTGCAGATGCTGTGCAACTGCGCGTATCAGTTCAGGCGGTATCAGTGGCTCATCGCCCTGCACATTCACCACGATAGTGTCATCGTTCCAACCTTGTTGTTCAACCACTTCGGCAATTCGATCCGTACCGCTAGTATGGGCTGTGGACGTCATGCAGGCCTTGAAGCCGTGTTCATGTACCGTATTGGCGATCGCATGATAATCGGTAGCAATCCAGATTTGCTGTGCCCCGCTTTTAGCCGCCTGTTCGGCGACGCGCACCACCATAGGCTTGCCGGATATAGGCAGCAGCGGTTTGCCGGGTAATCGGGTGGAGGCGTGCCGTGCTGGTATAACGACGTGAAAAGCGAGCATGATTACTTGAGCGCTTCGGCTTCTTCGGGCGTCAGTTTACGCGCCTCATCGGCCAGCATGACCGGAATTCCATCGGCGATTTTAAATGCCAGGCGATCTGCACGGCAGATGAGTTCCTGTTCTGACTTGTGGTAGATCAGTTGAGATTTACACAGAGGACAGACGAGAATTTCAAGCAGTTTTGCATCCATGTGTGGCAATCTTTCGCATTATGTGGTCTGTCAGGGCTGAATCAATTTGGGCGTCAACTCGCAACACCCAAAATCTATCATCAGCGAATGCGGCACATTTTACCGCATCTTTTTCAGTCAGGAGTAGTGCATCGCACGCGCTAAAGGCCAGATCACCGGCCTGATAGGGGTGGTGGTCGGGGAAGGCGTGCGGTGTAACCGTCAGTCCGAGCGCCTTTAAATGCTCGAAATAGCGTTGCGGATTGCCTATACCCGCGACAGCATGCGTGTTTAATACTTTTAACTGACTGATAGAGATTGTTTTTTCAGGATGGCGAAGATTGTAGAAAAGATCGCCATATAGCTTCATCATATACTGATTATTGAAATTACTTATGCCCTGATCGCCGTTGATGATCACGGCATCGACACTGTTCAGGCGCGAGATGGGTTCACGCAAAGGACCTGCCGGAAGCAAATAACCATTTCCGAAGCGCCGCGTGCCATCAATGAC
>CAISHO010000058.1 GCA_903885165.1 uncultured Nitrosomonadales bacterium
GACATGGTCGGGCCGATTTTCTGAGCCTGTCGCTGAATTGGTCAAGCGCTACACCGCTTCTGTCGATTTCGACCAGAAGCTGGCGCTGTTCGACATCCAAGGTTCGCTCGCTCACGCGCAGATGCTAAGTTCATGCGGCATCATCGGCGTACAGGACTTGGCTGACATACGGCGCGGACTGGGCGCCATTCAGGACGAAATCGTCGCAGGTAACTTTATCTGGTCGCTGGACCTGGAAGACGTCCATCTCAATATCGAAAAGCGCCTGACCACCTTAGTCGGCGATGCGGGCAAACGTTTGCATACCGGTCGTTCCCGCAACGATCAGGTCGCGACCGACGTGCGCCTCTATCTACGTAGCGCGATCGATGATTTATTATTGCTAATCAATAACTTACAATCATCCTTCGTCGATCTGGCCGAGCATCACACGCACACCATCATGCCGGGCTTCACGCATTTGCAAGTCGCTCAGCCTATCAGTTTTGCGCATCATCTGATGGCGTATTACGAGATGCTGGGACGCGATGCAGAAAGATTGCAAGACTGCCGCAAGCGTGTGAGTCGTCTGCCGCTGGGCGCAGCCGCCTTGGCCGGCACCAGCTATCCTATCAATCGCCAGATGGTTGCCGACTTACTGGGTTTTGACGGCGTATGCGAAAACTCGCTCGACGCCGTATCGGATCGAGATTTTGCCATCGAATTCACCGCCTGTGCTGCGCTCATCATGACGCATCTGTCGCGCTGTTCGGAAGAGCTGATTTTATGGATGAGCCCGATGGTCGGTTTCATCGACATCGCGGATCGCTTCTGCACCGGTTCGTCCATCATGCCGCAAAAGAAAAATCCCGATGTGCCGGAACTGGTGCGCGGCAAGACAGGCCGCGTCAACGGGCATCTGATCGCCCTGCTCACGCTGATGAAGGGTCAGCCGCTGGCCTATAACAAGGACAATCAGGAAGACAAAGAGCCTTTGTTCGACACGGTGGACACGCTGAACCAAACGCTGCGCATCTACGCCGACATGATCACCGGTATCACCGTCAAGCCGGAAGCGATGCGTAGAGCCGCACTGCAAGGCTACGCTACCGCGACCGATCTGGCGGATTATCTGGTCAAGAAGGGTTTACCTTTCCGCGATGCGCATGAAGCCGTGGCATTGGCGGTGCGTTTTGCCGAACAGAAGGGCGTCGATCTCTCCGACATCAGTCTGGCCGAATTGAAGGATTTTTCGACCTTGATCGAGGACGATATCTATCAGGTCTTGTCTCTGGAAGGATCGCTCGCCAGCCGCAACCACATCGGGGGCACCGCACCCAATCAGGTACAGGCGGCGATTTCTCGTGCCCGTGCCAAGCTGGCGAAATAACAACACACTACTTGCTTTAAGCTGGGCTCTTTAATTCTGTTCTTATTATCGCCGGTGGCAGCCCGGCAGCTGGTTACTTTCTTTTGCGTCGCCAAAAGAAAGTAACCCAAGAAAAGGCGACCCCGGTTTACCGCGCCAGCCTGCTTTTGCAAGCTAGGCTGCGTACCCTTGATCACCTGCGAACATCGGGGCTGCGGAACTCGCACGATTCGCTACGCGACCACGTGCTCAAACAGTCCTCGCCCAACTGCACCGATGTTTGCATGCGCTCTGCGGCGGCGCACAGGGGGAAATGTGGCGCTGAATATACTGAATTTCATCGTCCCATTAGTCGTTAATTTTAAATCCCCTATGTTTAGATAATCGGCAGTAAATTCTAGGCAAAAAAGCGGGCGATCTGTATGTCGCCCGAAAAGGAGGAGAGTTTAATAAACCGGATCGTCGCCAACCGCGTTTTCTTGAACTCAGTCTCACTATATGCGTTTCAAACCATCAGGCATATATGCCTGATGGCCTAGATACTTTGGCCTATTGACAGATCCTTTATTCCGCAGTCGCCAGGTCACCTAACAATTGCTTCAACTCACCGCTTTGGTACATTTCGGTCAGAATATCGCAACCGCCGATAAATTCACCCCTGACATAACACTGTGGCAACGTCGGCCAGCTGGCGTATTCAACCAAACCGGGAACCAACAACTGGTTCTCAAATACATTGACTGCCAGGAAGTCTTTGACGCCCAGCATATTCATAATCTGAACTACTCTGGAAGAAAAACCGCACTGCGGAAATTTCGCGGTACCCTTGATGTACAAAACCACCGGATTGGAGGTGACTTGCGTTTGGATGAATTGCTGGATGTCAGTAGTCATGATTATTACCTGAATTTAATAGTCGGGAATTATCCCAGAATTACAGCGCTAACGTCAAGCGCGACCGACAGTCACACGTTCGATTCCGGACAGATCGTGCGCCGATGAGACTTCTTTGAATCCCGCAGCCAACATCAAAGTGCGCACCTGCAGCGCCTGATTGTAGCCGTGCTCAAACATCAACCAACCGCCGGATTCCAAATGTGTTCTGGCATCTCTTAGAATGCGCCGGATATCGTCCAGGCCGTCTCCGCCGGAAGCTAATGCAGTAATCGGTTCAAAACGCACATCGCCCTGCGACAAATGCACATCGTCAGATTCGATATAAGGCGGATTGGAAATAATCAAATCGAAGCGCTCATCAGATAGTGCTGAAAACCAGTCGCTGTGCAGCAGACGAACATTATCCGTTTGCAACTGCTTGGCATTTTCGCCTGCAACAACCAGCGCCGCTTCCGATGCATCAACTGCGACCACCCTTGCTTCCGGGCGTTCATGCGCAATGGTGAGCGCGATCGCGCCGCTGCCAGTACCCATATCCAGCACACGATACCTTCTCCCGTCCCGTCGGACACCCTCTTTTGTCTCGCCAGTGCGATCAGCTTTGCTGCCGCTTGCGGCGGAGATACTCCCTGCGGGTAGTGGGCGAGGGATTTTCTGCAATGCCAGCTCAACCAGCAATTCAGTATCGGGGCGGGGAATCAACGTGTCGGGCGTGACTTTGAAATCAAGTCCATAGAATTCACGTACACCCAGAATGTAAGCGATCGGTTCGCCGTTTAGACGCCGATCCAGCAATCCGCTGTAGCGCAACAGCTCATCGTCGCTCAGCGCAAGTTCCGGGTGAGTCAGCAAGTACGCTCTATTGACGCTCAGCACCGTCTGTAACAGGATCTGCACTTCGATCCGCGCCGTGCTGGTATCGAGACTTAGCGCAGCTTCCAGGCGCCGGGCATCAGTGCGAAGAATGCGCTCTATAGACGACGCATCCAGACCCGCGTGTTTAGAAATTGACATCTTCCGCCATGGCGGCGAGTTGTTCGGCTTGATGTTCGGCCATCAGCGCGCCGGTCAGTTCACTGATATCGCCGTCCATGATGGCATCCATCTTGTACAGAGTCAGGTTGATACGGTGATCGGTGACGCGACCTTGCGGATAGTTATAGGTGCGGATGCGTTCTGAACGGTCGCCGCTGCCCACCAGACTCTTGCGGGTGGCCGCTGTCTCGGCATTCTGTGCACGCACCTGAGCGTCCTTGATACGGGCGCACAATACGCGCATCGCCTGCGCCTTGTTCTGATGCTGCGAACGGCCATCTTGACACTCCACCACCACGCCGGTCGGAATATGCGTGATGCGAACGGCAGAATCGGTCTTGTTGATGTGCTGTCCACCCGCGCCTGAAGCGCGGAAGGTGTCGATACGCAGATCGGCGTTGTTGAGTACCACGTCATCGACCTCATCCACTTCCGGCATGATCGCCACGGTGCAGGCCGAGGTATGCACGCGCCCTTGAGTCTCAGTGGCTGGCACACGCTGTACGCGATGTGCGCCGGATTCGAATTTCAACACCGAATAAGCGCCCGCACCCACGATACGCGCAATGACCTCCTTGTAACCGCCCATTTCACCCAGACTCTCCGAAACCACCTCAACCTGCCAGCGGCGGCGTTCAGCGAAACGTGAATACATGCGGAACAAGTCGCCGGCGAACAAAGCGGCCTCGTCGCCACCCGTTCCGGCGCGCACTTCGAGAAACACACTGCGTTCGTCATTGGGATCTTTAGGCAACAATTGCGTCTGCAACTCGCGATCCAGCTGTTCTAATCGCGCTTCGCCTTCCTTGATTTCGGCTTCGGCAAACTCGCGCATTTCCGGATCATCAGCCAGCTCGCGCGCATCGGCGATGTCGCTTTCACAGCCCTGATAGGCGTGATACAGCTCCACGACTGGTTCGAGTTCGGCCCGTTCGCGGTTTAACTTGCGATACGTATCCATATTTTTAGTGGCTTCTTCGGTACTCAGTAGTTGATTGACTTCGAGCAGACGCTCGCTCAATTGACCGAGCTTATTCGCAATATTGGGTTTCATTCGGCTACCAGCTTATTCTTCGGTGTGCAGATGGTGCAGGCGATGGACGACCTCAAGGAAGTTGTCCCGGTCCTTACCGTGCGCCTGATTCAGCGCGTGGGTCGGGGCATGCAGGAATTTATTAGTCAGCGCCCGGCTCATCATTTCA
>CAISHO010000059.1 GCA_903885165.1 uncultured Nitrosomonadales bacterium
CCGAGAGTATTACTGTATGACAACCTCAAGAGTGCGGTACTTGAGCGTCAGGGCGATGCGATTCGTTTCCATCCGACCTTACTTGAATTTGCGGGGCGCTACCGTTATGAACCTCGTCCGGTGGCGGTGGCACGCGGCAACGAGAAGGGACGGGTCGAGCGCGCCATTCGCTATATCCGCGACAACTTCTGGCCAGCCCGCCACTTCACGGATTTGGATGATCTCAATCGTCAGGCGGAAGTCTGGTGCTCAGGAATTGCTGACGACAGGCTATGTCCGCAAGACAAGACGCTGACTGTCCGGGAAGCCTTTGTTCAGGAACAACCCCGACTGCTGGCCTTACCCGACAACCCCTATCCGTTAGAGGAACGGGTGATTGTGACGGTGGGCAAGACGCCTTATGTGCGCTTTGATCTGAACGATTACTCGGTGCCACATACCCAAGTACGACAAGCTCTGACCGTGCTGGCTGACCAGAGGCAGGTCAGAATACTCAAGGGTTCAGAGGTGGTCGCCACGCATCTGCGCAGTTATGACAAAGCCCGCCAAATTGAGGAACCGATTCATATCACCGAGTTGATTGAACGGAAAGCGCAAGCGCATGCGCATGCGCAAAGGGGAATGAGCCGGTTAACGCAGGCGGTACCCGCGAGCATTCAGTTACTGGCGCGTGCCGCTGAGCGTGGCGAGATCATCGGGTCCATTACCTCATCGCTGTTGCGCCTGCTCGACCGCTACGGTCAGGATGAAGTGCAAGCCGCCGTGCTGACGGCATTGGCGCGCGGTGTGCCGCATCCGAATGCAGTGCGTCTGGCGCTGGAGACCCAACGCGAAGCCCGCAATCAGCCGCCGCCGGTGGCCGTATGTTTATCTGAGCAGGCCGCCCGTCGAGATACCGTGGTGAAGACGCATCGACTGGATAGCTACGACCAGTTGACCCTTGTCGACACCAACCAGACCGAAATCAAAAAGGAGGACAAAGATGAATCCTGAACAACTACGTGAACGCGCCATGGCGCTGCACCTCAACGGGGTGCTTGCTCATTGGCCTGAGGTCGTGACGAGCGAATGGTTGCCCAAGTTGGTTGCGTGGGAAGAAGAGGAACGAACCCGTCGCAGTCTGGAGAGGCGTTTGAAAGAAGCGCGTATCGGTCGTTTCAAATCGTTGGTGGACTTCGACTGGGCGTGGCCGACGCGTTGTGATCGTGGCGCAATCGAGGGGTTGATGGAGCTGGATTTTATGGAAGAGGCTGCCAATGTGGTGATGGTCGGCCCCAATGGGGTAGGTAAATCTACGCTGGCGAAGAACGTGGCTCATCAGGCGCTGATTCGCGGGCACACGGTGCGATTTACCACGGCGGGTGAATTGTTGGGCGACCTGGCCGCGTTGGACAGCGATGCGGCTTTGCGCCGTCGCCTGCGTCACTATGCCACACCTGATTTATTGGTCATCGACGAAATCGGCTATCTGTCCTATTCAAACCGCCATGCAGATTTACTGTTTGAGCTGGTGAGCCGTCGCTATGAGTCAAAAAGCACGCTGGTGACCACCAACAAAGCGTTCTCAGCCTGGTCGGAAGTGTTTCCCAATGCGTCCTGTGTGGTGTCGCTGATCGATCGCTTGGTGCATCACTCGGAAGTGGTCGCGATTGAGGGAGAGTCCTACCGGCTGAAAGAAGCCAAAGAGCGTGCTGAGCAGCGCACCCGCAAACCGCGAAAGGAAAAATCATGAAACCTTGGCTACTTCCCTCGGGATTACAGCGCGGGATGCCCTTGCTCATTCAGGAAGACTGGACGCCTGAACAGGCGCTGGCGGTGATCGAACTACTCGACGATTTACGTGAGGTGATCTGGCAACGTTACCAATTGCCGTTGCAGGATTTACTACGTGAACAGCGAGGTACTCAGGCCATCACTGATCCTGAACAGATCGGTAACGCAGATCCGCCATTCTGATTGTTTGCACCTCGATGACGATACAAAGCAAAGGGCACGAAAGTGCCCTTTGTGCTGCCTGCCCGTCTGGTGCGTCAGCTCCATAAAACTGCGCCGCATTGACGCGGATTTATACAGCCGCCAACAGCAGCCAAATATAAATTTAATTTTGTTACCTTAACCAGATATAGGGACTGGTTTATTACGATGTCTCCACTGCATAGTTCATCATAAGATACGCTTTTCCATTTTCCCCATAGGTTTTCTGGAAAATCTAGGTAATCCTCTAATTCACAATTATCAA
>CAISHO010000060.1 GCA_903885165.1 uncultured Nitrosomonadales bacterium
CGTCGGTATCGTTGAAGTGCCGGATCCTCGCATGGCCGAGTTGGCCAAGATCGTCAAGCCACAGCGTATGCAACCTGCCATCGTCGAGTTCGTCGATATCGCGGGTCTGGTAGCCGGAGCGTCCAAGGGAGAAGGTCTGGGTAATCAGTTCTTAGCCAACATTCGCGAGACCGATGCTATCGTCAACGTGGTGCGCTGTTTTGAAGATGAAAACGTGATTCACGTCGCAGGTCGCGTCGATCCGCTGTCTGACATCGAAGTCATTCTGACCGAGCTTGCGCTGGCCGATATGGCTGTGGTCGAACGTACCCTGCATCGCGAAAGCAAGAAGGCCAGGTCAGGCGACAAGGATGCGCAAAAATTGGTGACGGTGCTGGAAAAATTGCTGCCGCATCTGAATGAAGGCCGTCCTGCGCGTACTGCCGGATTGAGCGAGGACGACAAAGAGATCATCAAACCTTTGTGCATGCTGACCATCAAGCCTGCGATGTATGTGGGCAATGTGCTGGAAGACGGTTTCGAAAATAACCCGCATCTGGATCGCCTGCGCGAACATGCAGCCAAAGAAGGTGCGCCGGTAGTGGCGCTTTGCGCCAAGATTGAAGCCGAACTGGCTGATCTGGATGACGCGGACAAACTCGAATTCTTGGCCGATCTGGGCTTTGATGAACCCGGTCTGGATAAGCTGATCCGCACCGGTTACGACTTGCTGGGTCTGCAAACCTACTTCACCGCCGGGGTGAAGGAAGTGCGCGCCTGGACCATCCACAAGGGCGATACCGCGCCTCAGGCTGCGGGTGTGATTCACACCGATTTCGAGCGCGGCTTTATTCGTGCCCAAACCATCGCATTTGCTGATTTTATCGCCTGTGGCGGTGAAGCGGGTGCCAAGGAAAAGGGCAAGATGCGCGTCGAAGGTAAAGAGTATGTGGTGCATGACGGTGACGTGTTGAATTTCCTGTTCAACGTCTGATTAAATGGGGAGTTGTGAGTGGGGAGCCGTTTTTCGCCAAGTACTACTCGCCACATTTCTTTTGTCGTTTAAGTTATGAATTCACGTACCTGGCAATTGTTGCGTCTGCTGGCTGATGGCGAATTTCATTCGGGCGAGGTGCTGGGTCAACAGTTGGGCGTGTCGCGCGCGACGGTGTTCAGTTCGTTAGCGGCCGTGGAAGAATGCGGCGTGGTGCTGCAACGGATACGTGGTCGTGGCTATCGGCTGGCTAAAGCCTGGCAGTGTCTGGATGCGGATGTCGCGCAAGCTCATCTGGGCGATGCGGCGTCCCGTTTTAAAATTGAAGTGCTGCAACAGGCGGCTTCCAGCAATACCGAATTGTTGCGACGTGCAACGGCAGGTGCGGCTACGGGCAGCGTGCTGGCGGTGGAGTTGCAGACTGCAGGGCGCGGGCGTATCGGGCGAACCTGGTATTCTGGTCTGGGCAATGCGCTGACTTTCTCCCTGTTGTGGCGCTTCGATTGCGGGCTAAATGGTTTATCCGGCTTGAGTCTGGCGGTCGGTTTGGCGATTTTGCGTGCGCTCAAACGATACAATGCGGTCGATATCGGTCTGAAGTGGCCGAACGATATTCTCGCTGCGCAAGGTAAGTTGGGCGGCGTGCTGATCGAAGCGCAGGGCGATATGTACGGCCCGAGTGTTGTGGTGATCGGTATCGGCATCAATTGCACGCTGCCGTTCAAACTTGAACAGGTGATTACACAACCGGCTGTCGCGCTTGATCAACTCTGCGCCGCGCCGCCTGAACGCAATCTGTTGCTAGCCCGGCTGTTGCAAGAATTGGCGCAGGTTTTGGATACGTTTTCTCGTGCCGGTTTCGCCTCCTTACGCGCTGACTGGGAAGCGCATCACGCCCTGCAGAACCAGTCTATTCAATTGCAAATGCCAGATGGTTCGACGGTGATCGGTATTGCGCGCGGTGTGAGCGATAGCGGCGAGTTGCTGCTGGAGACGGCGCAGGGCATCAGGGTGTTCAATTCCGGAGAAGTGGGAATGAGGAGATGAATTGCTTATTGATCGATGCGGGCAACACGCGGATTAAATTTGCGCGGGTAGAAGAGGGGGTGGTGTCGGCTGTGCATGCGGCGAGCACCGATGCCAGTCTCGATTTCACCGCTTTCACAGACTGCGGTATCCGCGAAGTCTGGATCAGCAATGTGGCGGGCGATAAGGTAGCCCAAAAGATGATCGCCGCCTGCGCGCCGCTAAAAGTTACCCCCCGGTTTATTGTCGCTGAAGTTGAACAATGCGGTGTGCGCAATGGTTATGCACGTCCAGAGCAATTAGGTTGCGATCGCTGGGCGTCGCTCATCGCCGCATGGCATCGCGCCGGGCGAGCCTGTCTGGTGGTTGTTTGCGGTACCGCGACCACGATTGATGCGTTATCTGATCGCGGCGAATTTATCGGCGGGCTGATCTTGCCCGGAATCGCATTGATGCAGCGCAGCCTGACGGGCGCTACGGCAAATTTGCGGGTGATTGAGGGTAAATATGCCGATTTTCCGGATAATACCGCCGACGCACTGTTGAGTGGCGCGATACAGGCAACGTGCGGGGCAATACAGCGCCAATATACGTTGTTGAATACGACAGGCGCACCCGTGCTATTGAGCGGTGGCGCAGCGGGCTTGTTGCTGCCGCATCTTAATTTACCCGTGCAGGGCGTGGATGATATGGTGTTGCAAGGATTGAAGTTGATTTCGCGTATGGAAAATTATGAATAAAATCATCAAGATAGTATTTTATGTGGCGCTTGCGATCAATTTGCTGTTTTTTGCCGTGATGAAGCTGGACTTGTTCGGTGACGGACAACCCGTGCCGGTGCCTCCGCCCTTGAATGAGGACAAGATTGTGCTGCAAATCGAACCGAAAAGCGCTCCTGTGGCAGCCCCGCCGCTCGAAGTTCAATCAGCTGTCGCGAGTGCGCCCGTGGTGGTTCAATCGGCTCCTGTTGCGACCAAGGCTGAGCCTGCTAAGCCTGAGCCTGTCAAACCGGAGCCAGTTAAACACGAACCGCTGGTCGTTGTCGCCAAACCGGTAAAACCTGTTTGTTATGAGTGGGGTGAGTTTTCTGGGGATGAACTCGAGCAACTTTCCACGGCCTTAAGAAAGTTGCAGCTTGGCAATAAGCTGGTTCAGTATGATGTTCCGCATACGATAGGTTATTGGGTCTTCATCGCGCCGAATAAGGATAAAGCGGTCGTTAATCAAAAGGTTGCTCAGTTGCGCGAGCGCGGGGTGACAGATTTGTTCGTGATTCAGGAGCCGGGTGAGTGGCTCAATGCGATTCAGCTCGGCGTGTTCAAGTCGCGTGAATCGGCGCAAAACTTCCTGGAAGGCTTGCGGGCGAAAGATGTGACTTCGGCGCAAATCGGCGAACGAGCCAGCAAGATTAAGTCAAAAAGATTCGTGATTAACAATGTAGATGAAGGAATGAACGCGAAATTGATCTCCTTGCAGAAAGACTTTTCAGGAAATGAGTTAAAACGCGTATCTTGCCATTGACGGCGCAGCGATAAATCTGGATAATACTGACCTCTTCGGTGATATAGCTCAGGTGGTTAGAGCGCAGCACTCATAACGCTGAGGTCGGTGGTTCAAATCCACCTATCACCACCAATAAAAAGGCAATGTAATCAATAGGTTACGTTGCCTTTATTATTTTCTGCTCCCAGAATTCTCAACGTTTGTCACCCTACAGTTACCCCGCCGGGCGCGCCGTTCAACAATCAGGCAGCACTGCGATGACTTTTGCTGCAAAATGGCGGGCTACAGCGTTTATATAAGACACAGCCGTTCATGAGCCAACAAAACCTTGCCCCCTTCATCTGGAATATCGCGGATTTGCTGCTGGGCGCATTCAAGCCTTCGGAATATGGTCGCATCATCCTGCCCTTTACCGTGCTGCGCCGACTCGAATGCGTACTGGAGCCGACCCGCCGTCAGGTGCAGGAGCAATATGCCGCCCTGCAGGGAACTCAACTTGATCTGGATCTGGTGTTGCCCGGCACGGCGGGCGCCAGTTTTTACAATACCTCGGAATTTAGCCTCGGCACGGTCGGTTCCACCAGCACGCGCGCCAATCTGGAGGACTACATCGCCAAGTTCTCCGCCAATGCGCGTCAGGTGTTCGAGCATTTCGCCTTCGACGGCTGGCTGACCCGGCTGGAGAACGCCAATTTGCTGTATCTGGTCGCGCAGAAATTCGCCACCATCGACCTGCATCCGAATGAAATCAGCAACCACGAGATGGGGCTGGTGTTCGAGCATCTGATCCGCAAGTTTGCCGAATCGTCCAACGACGATGCAGGGCAATATTTTACGCCGCGCGATGTGGTGCGACTGGTTACCACGCTGGTTTTTGCCAGCGATCACGAGGCGCTGAACGGGGATGGCGTGGTGCGCACCGTGTACGATTGCGCAGCGGGGACGGGCGGCTTTCTGTCTTCCGCGATCGAACAGGTCTATGAATGGAATCCGAATGCGCGGCTGATCCCTTACGCTCAGGAACTCAATCCCGAAACCTACGCTATTTCGGTGGCGGACAAGCTGATTCAGGGCTACGACACCCGCAACATCAAGCTCGGAAATACCCTGTCGCACGATCTGTTGCCCAATGAGCAGTTCGACTATTGCCTGGCCAATCCGCCGTTTGGCGTGAAATGGGAAAATGTTCAAAAACAAGTGGTTAGCGAACAGAAGAACTTAGGCTTTGCCGGACGCTTCGGCGCGGGCCTGCCGCGCGTGGGGGATGGCTCGCTGCTGTTTCTGATGCACCTGTTGTCCAAAAGGAAGCCTGTAGAGTCGGGCGGCAGTCGCATCGGCATCGTGCTGTCCGGTTCGCCCCTGTTCAACGGCGGCGCGGGTTCGGGGGAATCGGAGATCCGCCGCTGGATACTGGAAAACGACTGGCTCGAAACGATCGTGGCTCTCCCCGGCGATCTGTTCTACAACACCGGCATCGGCACCTATGTGTGGATACTGTCGAACAACAAATCGGCTGACCGGAAAAACCGGGTGCAGCTGATCGATGCCACGGCGATGCACGCGCCTATGCGCAAATCGCTGGGCAGCAAGCGCAAGTTACTCTCCGAAGGTCAGATCGCCGACATCGCCCGTCTGCACGATGGCCGTGAAAATGCGCGGGTCAGCAAGCTATTCAACACCACCGATTTTGGCTACCGGCGCATCACCGTCGAGCGCCCGTTGCGCCTGCGCTTTGCAGTCACTTCGGATAATCTCGCCCTCTATCGTGAGACTAAAGGCGCGGAACAGGCCGATGCCTTCGCCGCATTAACAGGTCGGGTGTTCGATGAGCTTCCGGGATTCCTGAAAGCCGCCAAAATCAAGAAGCTGGGCAAGTCCGGAC
>CAISHO010000061.1 GCA_903885165.1 uncultured Nitrosomonadales bacterium
ATCCTCAATCCTCAATCCAGCTATTACTCGATGATCTTGGCTACAACACCCGCGCCAACAGTACGACCACCTTCGCGAATCGCGAAACGCAGACCTTCTTCCATCGCGATCGGGTTGATCAACGCAACAGTGATGCTGACGTTGTCGCCTGGCATAACCATTTCAGTACCAGCCGGCAATTCAACCGCGCCAGTTACGTCAGTCGTACGGAAGTAGAACTGTGGACGGTAACCTTGGAAGAATGGTGTATGACGACCACCTTCATCTTTACCCAACACGTAGATCTCAGCTGTGAACTTGGTGTGTGGCTTGATTGAACCTGGCTTGCACAACACTTGACCGCGCTCAACTTCTTCACGCTTTGTACCGCGCAGAAGAACACCCACGTTATCGCCAGCCTGACCTTGATCAAGCAGCTTACGGAACATTTCAACGCCGGTACAAGTTGTCTTCAAAGTTGGCTTGATACCAACGATTTCGATTTCTTCGCCGACTTTAACGATACCGCGCTCGATACGACCGGTCACAACGGTACCGCGACCTGAGATTGAGAATACATCTTCAACTGGCATCAGGAATGCGCCGTCGATTGCACGTTCTGGTGTAGGAATGTAAGAATCCAACGCATCAGCCAAGCGCAGAATTGCTGGTTCGCCGATTTCAGATTGGTCACCCTTGATCGCCAAAACTGCAGAACCCTTGATGATAGGCACATCATCGCCAGGAAAGTCGTACTTGGAAAGCAATTCACGCACTTCCATTTCAACCAGTTCCAGCAACTCTTCATCATCAACCATGTCGCACTTGTTCAGGAACACGATGATGTATGGAACGCCAACTTGACGAGCCAACAGGATGTGCTCACGAGTCTGAGGCATAGGACCGTCAGCAGCAGAACAAACCAGAATTGCGCCGTCCATTTGAGCAGCACCCGTGATCATGTTTTTAACATAGTCAGCATGGCCCGGGCAGTCAACGTGAGCATAGTGACGGTTAGCTGTTTCGTATTCAACGTGAGCTGTGTTGATCGTGATACCGCGCGCCTTTTCTTCCGGTGCTGCATCGATCTGGTCGTAAGCCTTCGCTTCGCCGCCGAACTTCTTGCACAACACCATGGTGATCGCCGCTGTCAGCGTTGTCTTACCATGATCCACGTGGCCAATCGTGCCGACGTTGACGTGGGGTTTTGTACGTTCAAATTTACTTTTTGCCATTATGAGCCTCTATTTGTGTGTGTTAACAAGCCAAAAGCCGTTAGTCAGCAGTTTCAGAAACTGGCGACTAACGGCGATGATAACTGTTTATTACTTCCTGTTCATGATCGCTTCAGCGACATTCTTAGGTGCTTCTGAATAATGCTTGAATTCCATCGTGTAAGTCGCACGACCTTGTGTTGCAGAACGCAATGAAGTCGAGTAACCAAACATTTCAGCCAGTGGAACTTCAGCCTTAATCGACTTACCACCACCCATCATGTCATCCATACCCTGCACCATACCGCGACGAGATGACAAGTCACCCATTACGGTACCAGCGTAATCTTCTGGTGTTTCAACTTCGACCGACATCATCGGTTCCAGCAGAACTGGGTTAGCCTTACGCATACCATCCTTGAAGCCCATAGAAGCCGCCATCTTAAATGCGTTTTCATTCGAGTCAACTTCATGGTACGAACCGTCAAACAAGGTAACCTTGACATCGACTACAGGGAAGCCAGCCAGCACGCCATTCGGCAGTGTTTCGCGCAGACCCTTTTCAACAGCAGGAATAAATTCGCGAGGAACTGATCCGCCCTTGATTGCATCTACGAACTCAAAGCCCTTACCTGCTTCGTTCGGCTCCATCTTAAGCATAACGCGACCAAACTGCCCCTTACCACCGGACTGCTTGACGAACTTACCTTCGACTTCAACTGTCTTGCGAATAGCCTCACGGTATGCAACTTGTGGCGCACCAACGTTCGCTTCAACACCGAACTCACGACGCATACGGTCAACCAGAATTTCCAGATGCAACTCACCCATACCAGACATGATGGTTTGACCGGATTCTTCATCGGTACGTACACGGAACGAAGGATCTTCAGCAGCCAGACGACCCAGCGCAAGACCCATCTTTTCCTGGTCAGCCTTAGTTTTTGGCTCAACAGCAACGTGAATCACCGGTTCAGGGAAGATCATGCGTTCAAGAATGATAGGCTTATTGATGTCGCACAAAGACTCGCCCGTCGTCACATCCTTCAAACCGATACAAGCCGCGATATCGCCAGCCAGAATTTCATCGACTTCCAGACGCTCATTGGCGTGCATCTGCACGATACGACCGATACGTTCCTTTTTGCCACGTACGGAGTTATAAACAGTATCACCCTTCTTGAGGACGCCTGAATATACACGAACGAAAGTCAACTGACCGACAAACGGATCCGTCATCAGCTTGAATGCCAACGCCGAGAAGCTCTCGCTATCATCCGCCTTACGCGTAATATGCTCACCTTCTTCAGTTTCACCCTTGACATCAGGAATATCAACTGGCGACGGCATAAACATGATGACAGCATCCAACATACGTTGAACACCCTTGTTCTTGAATGCCGAACCGCACAACATAGGTTGAATTTCGCAAGCGATGGTACGTGTACGCAAACCTAAGATGATTTCGTCTTCAGTCAACTCACCGTTTTCGAGGTAGTTGTTCATCAGATCTTCAGACGCTTCAGCAGCAGTCTCAACCATCTTCGCGCGCCATTCTTTCGCGAGCTCAACTAAATCAGCAGGAATCTCACGGTAGTCGAACTTCATACCCTGAGACGCTTCATCCCAGTAGATCGCACGCATCTTGATAAGATCAACTACACCCTCAAACTTTTCTTCAGCACCGATAGGAATCACAATCGGCACAGGGGTTGCGCGCAGACGAGTAGCCATCTGTTCAACAACCTTGAAGAAGTTCGCGCCTTGACGGTCCATCTTGTTGACGAATGCCAAACGAGGAACATGGTACTTATTAGCCTGACGCCATACGGTTTCAGACTGTGGCTGTACACCACCCACCGCGCAATAAACCATACATGCGCCATCCAGCACACGCATGGAACGCTCAACTTCAATCGTGAAGTCAACGTGGCCTGGAGTATCGATAATGTTAAAGCGATGCTCTTCGTATTGCTTTTCCATGCCCTTCCAGAAACAGGTGGTCGCAGCAGAAGTGATCGTGATACCACGCTCTTGCTCCTGCTCCATCCAGTCCATGGTAGCTGCGCCATCATGCACTTCACCGATCTTATGACTTACACCGGTATAGAACAAAATACGCTCTGTTGTCGTTGTTTTGCCCGCATCGATGTGCGCGCTAATGCCGATATTGCGATAACGGTTAATGGGTGTTTTACGAGCCACGTTGAATACCTAACTAGTTTGATTAGTAATGCAAAAATTAGAAACGGAAATGCGAGAACGCCTTATTGGCTTCAGCCATACGGTGAACTTCTTCACGTTTCTTAACAGCGCCGCCGCGACCTTCAGATGCGTCGATCAATTCGCCAGCCAAACGCATACCCATGGACTTTTCGCCACGTTTACGAGCCGCTTCGCGCAACCAGCGCATGGACAAGGCCATACGACGGGAAGGACGAACTTCAACAGGAACCTGATAGTTAGCACCACCAACACGACGGCTCTTAACTTCAACTTGCGGCTTAGCATTGGTCAAAGCGAGATTGAAAACTTCAATCGCATCTTTACCAGTCTTTTTACCTACTTGTTCCAGCGCGCCGTACAAAATGCGTTCAGCAACAGACTTCTTGCCTGCTGTCATCAGCACATTGACGAATTTGGACAAATCCTGGTTACCGAACTTTGGATCCGGCAGGACTTCACGTTTGGGTACTTCTCTGCGTCTTGGCATATCAACCTCAAATAAATTACTTACTAATAAATACAGTCACTAACAATTATTTCTTAGGACGTTTTGTACCGTACTTGGAACGAGACTGTTTACGATCTTTCACGCCAGCTGTATCCAGACTACCGCGTACCATATGGTAACGAACACCCGGCAAATCCTTTACACGACCACCGCGCAGCAGAACAACGCTGTGCTCTTGCAAGTTATGGCCTTCACCACCGATATAGCTAATAACCTCAAAACCGTTCGTCAGACGAACCTTAGCCACTTTACGCAACGCTGAGTTAGGCTTCTTTGGAGTTGTGGTATAAACACGCGTACACACACCACGTTTTTGTGGGGAACTGCCAAGCGCTGGCACTTTACTCTTTTCTACAATTGCGACACGCGGCTTGCGGATCAACTGATTAATGGTTGGCATTATCTACACATCCTAAAATGATTTCTGAAATTCCGTTAAATTCAAATTAAACAAAGACATAACGTCGCGGAAAGGCGAATCCCCCTCCCCAGCGACGGTAAAAGGTTGCAGATTCTATTCAGAAATCACCGCACTGTCAAGCAACTCGCCTGACGAAGCCGTATCTGAGACTTGCAACTCACGACCTTCAGCCATATCTATACCCATACGCTGTTTACGTCGTGCATTGTGATAAGCCATTCCGGTACCAGCTGGAATCAAACGTCCCACAATGACATTTTCTTTCAGGCCACGCAATTCATCGCGTTTACCCATGATCGCAGCTTCCGTCAGCACACGAGTCGTTTCCTGGAATGAAGCCGCAGAAATAAACGAATCGGTAGACAAAGAAGCCTTGGTAATACCCAACAACATAAATTCAAATGTCGCCGGAATCTTATCCGCTGCAATCATTTTTTCATTTTCTTCCAACAAATCAGCACGCTCTACTTGCTCACCTACGATGAAGCGAGTGTCACCTGTTTCTCTGATTTGTACGCGACGCAACATCTGACGAACAATAACTTCGATGTGCTTGTCGTTAATCTTAACGCCTTGCAGACGATAAACTTCCTGAACTTCGTCCGTGATGTAGCGCGCAAGTTCTGCTACGCCCAACAAACGCAGGATGTCATGCGGATCAGCAGGACCGTCGACGATCATTTCACCGCGAGTCACCATCTGACCATCATGTACCAGCACATGTTTTTCCTTAGGAATCAGGAATTCATTGGCGATACCTTCAACATCGGTGATAACCAGACGTTGCTTACCCTTAGTTTCCTTACCGAACGACACCATACCGGTGCATTCAGCCAGCATACCCGCATCCTTGGGGATACGCGCTTCGAACAATTCAGCAACGCGCGGCAGACCGCCGGTAATATCGCGAGTCTTGGACGATTCCTGCGGAATACGCGCCAAAACATCACCGATACCGACATGCTGACCATCTTCAACCGTAATGATACAACCGGTCTGGAAGGTCACGCTTACCGCTGTCTCAGTACCTGTCAGCTTGACGTCCTCGCCATTTTCGTCGAACAGACGAACCATAGGGCGAACCATCGTCTTGCTTTGCGTACCAGTGCGTTGCTTAGGATCGATAACGACCAGCGTAGACAAACCGGTTACTTCATCGATCTGCTTGGCAACGGTAACGCCTTCTTCGACGTTCTGGAAGCTGACACGACCAGCGTACTCGGTAATAATCGGACGAGTATGCGGATCCCATGTCGCCAATACTTCACCGGCTCGCACTTCAGTACCTTCCTTGATGGTCAAGGTCGCACCGTATGGTACTTTATGACGCTCACGCTCACGACCGTAGTCGTCGGTGATAATGATTTCCGCACTACGCGCAACCACAATCGACTCACCGCGCAAAGTAGTCACCAGACGCATGTTCGGGCTTAACTTCAGAATACCGTTAGACTTACCTTCGATCTGACTGGCAACGACGTTACGAGACGCCGCACCACCCACGTGGAAGGTACGCATAGTCAACTGAGTACCCGGCTCACCGATAGACTGAGCAGCGATCACACCAACTGCTTCACCTACGTTCACCATGGTACCGCGACCCAGGTCACGTCCGTAGCACTTGGCGCACAAACCGAAACGCGTTTCGCACTTCAATGGTGCGCGAACTTCTACTTCATCCACACCCAAGGCTTCGATGCGCTCAACTGCATTTTCATCCAGCAGGTAACCTGTTTCATACAGCGTTTCACCAGACTCAGGATTAACCACATCGCGACTCAACACACGACCTAAAATACGCTCACGCAACGCTTCGATGACTTCACCGCCTTCGACGATCGCCTTCATCATCGCGCCGTTTTCTGTACCGCAATCTTCTTCGACCACTACCAGATCCTGAGTCACGTCAACCAGACGACGGGTCAAGTAACCTGAGTTCGCTGTCTTCAACGCCGTATCCGCCAGACCCTTACGTGCACCGTGGGTGGAAATAAAGTACTGCAACATGCTCAGACCTTCACGGAAGTTCGCCGTGATCGGTGTTTCAATAATCGAACCATCCGGCTTAGCCATCAGACCGCGCATACCGGACAACTGACGAATCTGTGCAGCAGAACCCCGCGCACCGGAGTCAGCCATCATGTAGATGGAATTCAAAGACTCTTGCATCATCGGCTTGCCGTTCACCATACGAACTTCGCCTGTCAGACGATCAATCACCGGCTCAGTGCTCAACTGATCCATCATCGCCTTAGCGACCATATCACCGGTACGACCCCAGATATCCACCACCTTGTTATAACGCTCACCGTCTGTAACCAGACCGGACGTGTACTGATGATGAATTTCCAACACTTCTTTTTCCGCAGCACCAATCAGATCGGCCTTTTGCGGAGGCATCAACATATCATCGACGCAAATCGAGATGCCGGCACGTGTCGCATAAGTAAAGCCGGTGTACATAAGCTTATCAGCCATGATGACCGTGTCACGCAGACCGCACAGACGGAAACTCGCGTTGATCAGCTTGGAAATTTCTTTCTTTTTCAATGCCTTATTGATCAGCGCAAAAGGCAGACCAGCTGGCAATACTTCAGAGAGCAAGGCGCGACCTATGGTTGTTTCATGACGAACCAACTTCTCGACCAGCACACCGTCTGCGTCCTTATGGAATTCCTTCAAACGCACGATCACCTTAGCTTGCAAGGAGACTTCACGTGACTCATAGGCACGCGATACTTCTGCAATGTTGGCAAACATCGAACCTTCGCCCTTGACGCCAATATTTTCACGAGTCATGTAATACAGACCCAGAACGATATCCTGCGAAGGAACGATGATAGGCTCACCGTTAGCTGGAGATAGCACATTGTTCGATGCCAGCAACAGGGTACGGCATTCCATTTGCGCTTCGAGCGACAATGGAACGTGTACCGCCATTTGGTCACCGTCGAAGTCGGCGTTAAATGCCGTACAAACCAACGGATGCAACTGAATCGCCTTACCTTCAATCAGGATAGGTTCAAACGCTTGAATACCCAACCTATGTAGCGTTGGTGCGCGGTTCAACATCACCGGATGTTCGCGAATCACTTCTTCCAGGATATCCCATACGACCGGCTCTTCAGCCTCAACCATACGCTTGGATGCCTTAATCGTGGTCGCCAAACCCATGGCTTCCAGACGACTAAAGATAAACGGCTTGAACAGTTCCAGCGCCATTTTCTTAGGCAAACCGCATTGATGCAACTTCAGCTGAGGACCAACCACGATAACTGAACGACCGGAATAATCGACGCGCTTACCCAACAAGTTTTGACGGAAACGACCGCTCTTACCCTTGATCATATCTGCCAGCGACTTCAACTGGCGCTTGTTTGCGCCTGTCATGGCTTTACCGCGACGACCATTGTCCAGCAATGAGTCTACCGCTTCTTGCAGCATACGCTTTTCGTTGCGCACGATGATGTCCGGCGCCTTCAGTTCCAGCAGGCGACGCAGACGGTTGTTACGGTTGATTACGCGACGATACAGATCGTTCAAGTCGGAAGTCGCAAAGCGACCGCCATCCAGCGGCACCAACGGGCGCAACTCAGGTGGCAATACCGGCAAAACTTCCAAAACCATCCATTGAGGACGGATACCGGAGGCATTGAATGCTTCCAGCACTTTAAGACGCTTAGCGTATTTCTTAATCTTAGTTTCCGAACCGGTAGCCTGCAAATCAGCGCGCAGGGTTTCGATTTCGCTGGTGACATCCAAACCAGACAGCAATGCACGAACCGCTTCAGCACCCATCAAGGCGACGAATTCATCGCCGTACTCTTCGGTCTTGGCCAAGTAGTCGTCTTCGGACAACAGTTGACCGCGATTCAATGGCGTCATGCCAGGCTCGGTAACAACATATGCTTCAAAGTACAACACGCGCTCGATATCGCGCAGCGTCATATCCAGCACCATACCCAAACGGGATGGCAGCGACTTCAGGAACCAGATGTGCGCAACTGGGGATGCCAGTTCGATGTGACCCATGCGTTCACGACGAACTTTAGACAAAGTCACTTCAACGCCGCATTTTTCGCAGATAACACCGCGATGTTTCAGACGTTTGTACTTACCGCACAGACATTCGTAATCCTTTACCGGTCCGAAAATCTTGGCGCAGAACAAACCGTCGCGCTCAGGCTTAAAGGTACGATAGTTGATGGTTTCCGGCTTTTTAACTTCGCCATAAGACCATGAACGGATCTTTTCCGGTGATGCGAGGCCGATTTTAATGGCATCGAACTCTTCTTTTTGTGTGACCTGCTTGAACAAATCTAACAACGACTTCATGTGTGACTCCTAAATCTGGTGAGTGGCGAGTAGTAAATGGTGGGTAGGAAGCAGCGGGTTTTACCACTTTCTGCTTCCCACTTCCTACTTCCAATATTTAGTTGCGTTCCAAATCCATATCAATCGCCAGGGAACGAATTTCCTTGATAACCACGTTGAAGGATTCCGGCATACCGGCATCAATCTTATGATCACCCTTGACGATATTTTCATAAACCTTGGTACGGCCCGCCACATC
>CAISHO010000062.1 GCA_903885165.1 uncultured Nitrosomonadales bacterium
GGTGATACCGAAGGAATTCATACTCGATGCGCATCACTGGTTGATTTTGCATGGCCGCTACATCTGCCAGGCACGCAAGCCAAAATGCACAGAATGCCTGATTTACGATTTATGTGAATATAAACAAAAGGATATATAAATGTTCTTCAACCCGAGCCGCGATGAAGCGCGCAACTTCCTGTTTGAGACCTGGCGCAAGCGCCGCGAAAAATCCCTACTGACGCCACTGGAAGACCTGACCGCCCAGTTGATTGAAAAACATCCTGAATATTTTGCGATGTTTGAAGATCCGGAACGTTATCTGGAACGGGAATTCCTACCCGAGCAGGGCGAGCCCAATCCGTTTTTGCACCTGATGATGCATCTGACGATCGAAGAACAGATTTCCATCGATCAGCCGGCGGGAATCCGCGCACATTTCGTGCGTCTGACCCGTCAGTTTGAATCGGAACACGATGCCCAGCACCGCATGATGGAGTGTTTAGGCGAGATGATCTGGCAGGCACAGCGTAACCGCACCCAACCTGACCCGGCGATTTATTTGGATTGTTTGTCCGGACACTGATCCGTTTTCGCACGTTCCACCAGCAAGGTGTGCAGCCTGCGACTATCGGCACGCAACACAGTTAAACTGAGCGTGCCCAGCTTCAGGCGATCGCCGCATTTTGGCAGTTGTCCAACGGCTTTAAGCACTAATCCTCCCAGCGTATCGTAATCCTCATCGCTGAAATCGGTGCCCAGTGCGGCGTTGAAGTCAGCAATCTCGGTTTCAGCCTTGACGCGGTAGTGCCCAGCGCCATCATCGATGATGTTATCCTCATCTGTATCGAAATCGTACTCGTCATCAATATCACCAACGATCTGCTCCAGCACATCCTCTATCGTCACCATACCCGACACGCCGCCATATTCATCCACCACCAGCGCGATGTGATTGCGATTGCCGCGAAACTCGCGCAGCAGAACATTCAGCCGTTTGGCCTCGGGCACAAACACCACCGGGCGCAACATATCGCGCACAACAAATTCTTCGCCGGCGTAATACCGCAGCAAATCCTTCGCCAGCAAAATCCCGATGATATTGTCCTTGTCCCCTTCAACCACGGGGAAACGCGAGTGCGCCGCCTCGATCACGAAAGGAATAAACTCTTCCGGCGGCTGACTGATGTCGATCACATCCATCTGCGCGCGCGGAATCATGATTTCACGCACCTGACGCTCGGACACCTGCAACACGCCTTCCATCATCGACAAGGCATCTGCATCGAGCAGGCTGTTCTCGTAAGCACCGTGCAGCAGCTTGACCAACTGCTCCCTGTCCTCCGGTTCGCGCGACATCAGCGCGGATAAGCGTTCTAACAGGGTGGGTTTATTACTCGGGGGCACGTCCATTTGGCAGGTATTAAGTTTCTAGATAGGGATCAGGATAGCGCAATTTTAACATTAACGCTGTTTCTAATGCTTCCATCTCGCAGGCTTCCTCGTCGATTTCATGATCGTAGCCTTGCAGATGCAGGGCCGCATGGATCGCCAAGTGCGCGTAATGCGCGAGCAAATCCTTGCCCTGTTCAGCAGCTTCCCTCGCCACTACCGGCGCGCAGATCACCACATCGCCGGATAGAGGTGGCGGTTGCGACACGTTACTGGCGGAGCCAGCCGTTTGCGGGAGCTGCCGCCCATCCGCTCCCTCTGCGCCAGAATCCCACATTGCAGCGTTGTGGAGCGGTGTATCGTCATAAACAAAGGTCAGCACATTAGTCGCGTAATCCCGACCGCGATACGCCTTGTTTAGCTCAAGACCTTCCTCTTCATCCACGATGCGCAACGTCATGATTACATCACACTCGAAGGCCGCCTTAATCCAGCGTCGCCACTGCGCACGGGTTGGCAACGAATCAGATTCACTCACATACTGCACAGCCAAAGAAATTTTACTATTATTCATATAGTTACCTAATTAATCTGCAACAATTGCCAGTTCGCCGCGCAGGGTATGCCGCACGACTTCGGTGACATTCACATCGACGAAGCGGCCTATCATGCCGGGAGAACCACGGAAATTCACCACGCGATTATTGTCGGTTCGACCGGCCAGTTCCAGCACATCCTTTTTCGATATGCCTTCCACCAGCACGCGCTGCACCGTACCCAGCATACCTTCTGCCACCCCGGACTCCTGCTCGGAAATACGATCCTGCAGGCGTTTGAGACGTGCGGCCTTAATCTCATGCGGCGTATCGTCGCGCATTTCCGCTGCCGGCGTACCGGGACGCGGACTGAACAGATAACTGAAACTATTGTCGAAACCGATGTCATCGATCAGCTTCAGAGTCGCCTCAAAATCCTGCTCGGTCTCACCCGGAAATCCGACGATGAAATCCGACGTGATGCAGATGTCGGGACGCACAGCGCGTACACGACGAATAACAGATTTGTATTCCAGCACTGTATGACCACGCTTCATCGCGGCCAGCACGCGATCCGAACCTGATTGTACCGGCAGATGCAAGTGGCTCACCAGCTTCGGCGTCGTTGCATAAAGGTCGATCAAACGCTGACTCATATCGCGCGGATGTGAGGTGGTAAAACGAATACGGATAATCTCAGTCAATTCTGCGATCGCCTGAATCAGATAAGCCAAGTCCACCGTATCGTCATCGTCGGTCGCACCGACATAGGCATTCACATTCTGACCAATCAGCGTCACTTCCTTCACGCCCTGCCCGATTAACACGTCAATGTCGTGCATCACATCGCTAAAGGGGCGCGACACTTCTTCGCCGCGCGTATAAGGCACGACGCAGAACGTACAGTATTTGCTGCATCCTTCCATGATGGAAACAAAGGCTGTGCCCGATGTGGTCTGAGGCACCGGCATATGATCGAATTTTTCAATCTCGGGGAAGCTGATATCCACCTGTGAACGCCCGGTGTCATGTCTTGCCTTGAGCAACTCGGGCAAACGATGCAATGTCTGTGGCCCGAACACCACATCCACATAAGGCGCGCGCTTGATAATCGCCTCGCCTTCCTGACTCGCCACGCAACCGCCCACGCCGATAATCATATCGGGATTCGCCAGCTTCAAGACACGCGCACGCCCGAGATCCGAAAACACCTTGTCCTCAGCCTTCTCGCGGATTGAACAGGTATTAAAAAGCATGACATCGGCCTCTTCCGGCTTGTCGGTCAGCTCCATTCCATCACAAGCACGCAGCACGTCCGCCATCTTGTCTGAGTCGTACTCGTTCATCTGACAGCCGTAAGTTTTTATATATAGTTTTTTAATCACAATGCGAAGCTACCTTGATAAGCGTTTATTAATATAGGGTTGCACAAAATAAAATTGATTAACATTACAAAATTTGTGTGTATTCCCGACAATTTTGCTCGTATAATTACAACAGTTTCAGTCAACTATTTTACGGTAGTTGAATCTTATAAACGCTCAGGGGAAAAAATAAAAATGGCCATCATCGCAACCGTCGCATCTATCTTCACCGCAACCCTCGCTGTTTCCTTCGCAGTCTGGATGTTGACTCAAGCTTTCAAGAGCTAACTAGATCACCATGGGGGTGTTGTTTACCCCCAAATTTTATTAAATTTTTCTTAAATTTGCCTACGGACAGCCGCCGGGCTAGTTCTTCTATAGATAAAAAGCCCTACCAGAATAAAAGAATTGTGCTACGATTAACCCTGTTGTTGATCTGTTCAATTTAAATCTCTCGGAAGGATGAAAAATGTCAATTATCGCTACTGTAGCATCACTGGGCACCGCAGCAATGGCAACCGTTTTCGCATTATGGATGGTTACACAACTGTTCAGCAAAGACTAATCCGCAATGCCTGGAAATAAAAAACCAGCTTAGGCTGGTTTTTTTTGGCCTTTAACACGGGAATGATTATACCACCCGCCTCATCATTCCCTCGCAATATCCAAGGCATCTCCTTGCCTTAACAAAGCGTCAAATTGTGCGACAGGAACTGGTTTGCTGAACAAATATCCCTGATAAGCCATACAGTTATTTTGTTTTAAAAAATCCAGCTGAGACTGAGTCTCGACCCCTTCTGCAATCACATTGAGACCGAAATTATGCGCCAGATCAATGATCGTTTTGACCATCACTGCATCGTTCTGATCTGTAGCCACACCGCGAACAAAGCTTTGATCAATTTTGATTTGATCCAAAGGCAAATTTTTCAAATAGGCGAGCGACGAATAGCCGGTCCCAAAGTCGTCCAGCGATAACCTGACGCCCAACGCTTTTAAGGCATACATTTTAGTCACTACATCCGTCACATCGTTGAGCACGACACTTTCCGTCAATTCCAGTTTCAATCGGCTTGGCATAACGCGATAATCACGAAGCGCATTACCCACCTGAGTAACAAAATCATGCTGCCGAAATTGCTTTGTACTGACATTGACCGCCAGCGTTAGATCCATGGTGATTTCGTCTTGAGCCCAGAGCCCCAATTGCTTACACGCAGTCAACAACACCCAATGTCCAATTTCGATGATCAGCGAACTTTCTTCTGCCACCGGAATAAATTGTGCGGGAGATACCATACCGCGCACAGGATGCATCCAGCGCACCAAGGCCTCCGCACCTAATGGACGATGATGATTATCCACCTGTATTTGATAGTACAGGTGCAACTGCTGCTCAGCCACGGCACGAAGCAAATCTGCCTCAATAATCAGGCGATTTTCTACCGAACGCTGAATTTCAGGATCAAAAAAACGCACCGTATTTCGGCCGGAATCTTTAGCCTGATACATCGCCAGATCCGAGTGTTTCATCACCTCATCCACTGTATGTTCATCCCCCCGATACAAACTGACACCGATACTGGGAGAACTACTATATTCAATCGACTTAAGACAGTAGGGTTGCGCAAGCGCTTGGCGAATTTTCTCTGCTATCTGTGACGCTTTATGAGAAGCCACTCCCTCATCTATATCCACTTCTTCAATCAGAATAACGAACTCATCCCCGCCAAATCGGGCAACCGTATCAATTTCCCTGACACAAGACCGGGCACGCGCAGCCACTTCGACCAAGAGCAGATCGCCGTAATCATGACCCAAGGTATCGTTGAGCATTTTAAACTTGTCCATATCGATAAACAGCAAGGCACCATAACTGCTGTTCCGCACCGAGAGCGAGAGTGCAGAAGCCAGCCTGTCCATCAGTAAGCGTCGGTTAGGCAAACCGGTTAACACATCGTAATTGGCCTGCCGCCAGATCATCTCCTCAGACTTTTTCTTTTCAGAAATATCCGAGAACAGCGCCACGTGCCGGACTACTTTACCCGAGTCATCCCGTATTGTATTGATGGTTAACAGCTTAGGGTACACTTCACCGCCCTTTCTCTTGTCCCAAATCTCACCCTGCCAATAATCACGGGCCAACAAGTCAGCCCACATGGCGCGATAGAAAGCGTCGTCGTGCATCCCAGACTGAAAAATCCGGGGATTTTCCCCTATCACTTCATCATAGGCATAGCCGGTAATCCGCGTAAAAGCCGGATTAACATCGATGATATTATTATCAAAATCCGTCACCAGCATTGCTTCGCTACTGAACTGATAGACCAGCGCTGCAATTTTTAAGGCACCCTCTTCCTGTTTACGCTGCGTAATATCCACCACACTTCCTACCATACGGATAGCAACACCCGACTCATCCCGTTCGACCACCTTGCCTCGATCCAAAATCCAAACGATCTCATTGTTTGCACGACGAAAACGATGTTCACTGTGATACACACCCTCCCCTGTCAGACAATTGTTGATTTTCTCAAAAACAAGTTCACTGTCAGCTTCGTGCAACACCCCGGCGAACACATTCAAAGAATGTGACAAATATCTGTCATCGAGTCCGGCAATTTTGCACCACTCGCTGTTATGACTAATGGCACCGGCCTTAATATCCCAATCCCAAATCCCCTCGCCCGTCGCATCGAGCACGTAACTTAACTGCTGCTCATGCGACTTGATCGACTCGGCAATCCGTTTACGCTCCGTAATATCACGTGCAACGCCCATCACCCCCATTAACTGCCCGGCATCATCATAGATCGGGGTTTTAACTGTTTCAAACAGTCCATAGTATTGATTTTCGGCAAAAGTGAGCCACTCCTCATTACTACAAGGCTCCTGCTTTTCGATGACTGCCCGGTCATGGCTCAGAAAGGAATCCGCAAGTGCGCGATCCACAAAATCGTAATCGCTTTTCCCCACAATCTCTGCAGCACTCGCACCAAATAAACGTTCAAAAGTAGGGTTACACGCCAGATAGATTCCTTCGGGATCCTTCAACCAGATTAAATCTTGTGTCGAATTAAACACAGCACGCAGGCGCGCTTCATGGATCGACTTCTCGCGCAAATAGACAGTTTGCATCTCCTCTGAGGAGATCTCCAGAGATCGATCCAGCACGATCCGCTCGGCGTCCGCGTCGTGATAGGTTTTTTCTACAAGATTCAGAAAATTAGACCAGGATAACGCGTCAGGCGAACGCTGACTGTCCAAGCCCAGCTTGTGCAATTGACGTGTCAGTGTGCGATGTAATTTTTTATTCATATTTTTCGTGGCATCACACAGTCTCGCGCATAGTGCGACCGCTGTCCCGATCCGCCCAAGTCATGTTTAGCCTCACCGGACGACACCTGTTTCACGACGCTTTTGCTCAGCCTGCGTTCAAGAAGATTTACATCCAGCGTTTCCTGTGCGTAATAGGCCGAGACCTGAAACCGACCTGAGTGACAAGCGTAAAAACCATCAGACTCAAAAAATCGTCTGTACCCGATTACTTTTTTTAGTCCCGGAAACATTGTGTATAGACTTATTCCATTACTAGATTTTGACATACATATCTAACTTGATTTTGCGCTTTTGTCGCAATGACTTCAACCCAAATTTATCCGCTAAAAAACAACTAGGCCATCGCTCTTAATCATTTTATCGACTTAAGGAAGCGCTGGTTTATTCGGTTTTTTCGTTCCTGCGCAGTCGTGAGCCCAGTCACACAAGGTGCACAGATCCCAGCTTTTGCGGGGATAACGAATAAATCAGAATCTCCTTAAGCAATCCTTAAGATTGGAAGACTATCCTGCCCACATCGAAACCCAACGCAAGGAGACTCACCATGTTACGAATACCCCGTGTTTTATTTGCCGTTCTGTTTGCCGGTGCCATCTCGCTACCCGCCATGGCACAAACGCCTAAAGAAATACTGGCTGAAATCAATAGCGAAGCGCAGGCGAGCAACTTGGCGTTCAAGGGCTTTTCCGCCGCACAAGGCACAACATTTTTCAAACAAAAGCACGGCAATGAATGGGCTTGTGCGTCCTGCCACACAGACAATCCGGCGGCAATCGGCAAACATGCCAAGACTGGGAAAATTATTGACCCCTTAGCGCCGGCGGCCAACCCCGAACGCTTCAGCAATCCTGCCAAAGTCGCAAAATGGTTCAAGCGCAATTGCAACGATGTACTGGGCAGAGTTTGCACGGCACAGGAAAAAGGCGATGTATTGAGTTATCTGCTCACCATTAAGAACTAACCGGAGATATTTAACATGTTGAATAATAGTACTTTAAAGTTCGCCCTTCTCGCCACATTGCTGACTGGCATGATCTCTACCCTCGCCCGTGCTGACGATGACGAACACAGGCCAGTTGCCAAAAACAAAGTCTGGCAAACCGAATGCGGCGCATGTCACGTAGCGTACCCGCCCGGGATGTTGCCGGCAGAATCCTGGCGCGCAGTAATGTCGGGCCTAGACAAACATTTTGGATCTGATGCCAGTATGGACAAAGCAAGCGCTCGAGAAATCGGCGATTTCCTCGAAAAAAATGCCGGACGAAGCCGGCGTGAATCAAGCGAAAAACCGTTGTTGCGTATCACAGAGACACGCTGGTTTAAACATGAACACGACGAAGTCTCCGACCGAACCTGGAAAAACCCCAAGGTAGGGAGCCGGGCTAACTGTACAGCCTGTCATCAAGGTGCTGAAAACGGCAATTTCAGCGAACACAACATCAGAATTCCTAAATAAAAGGGGCACATCATGGGAGTCCGTATACTGGTTTGGGATGTGCCGACCCGGGTGTTTCACTGGCTGCTGGTCGCCTCGTTCGCCGGTGCCTTTCTGACTTCCGAGTCGGAACGCTACCGCGATATCCATGTCGTGCTGGGCTACACCCTGCTGGGATTGATCGCCTTCCGTCTGGCATGGGGTTTCCTCGGCACGCGCTATGCACAGTTTAAATCCTTTATATTTTCACCTGTAGAAACAGCGAAGTATTTCACCTCCATGCTCAAAGGAAGTCCTAAGCACTATTTGGGTCACAATCCGGCAGGCAGTCTGGCGGTATTCGCACTGCTAGCTTTAGGGATCACCTCTTGCGTCAGCGGCGTGCTGATATTCCAGGATATTGGTGGCGAAGCGCTCGAAGAACTTCACGAAATGGCCTCTTACAGCATGCTGGGCGTGGTCGCGCTGCATGTTGCAGGGGTATTGGCCAGCAGCCTGTTACATCGTGAAAACCTGGTCCGCGCCATGATTACCGGCTATAAATCGGTACAAACTGTCGGCGAAAAAGGAATCAGTTGCGCATATGCGTGGCTGGGTGCCATCATTCTGGCCATCGTGCTGGCGTTCTGGTTTGGTTATCAGGCAACCGGACTGATGGGATCACCTAATCCTGACACCGCCGGACAGCACAGCGAATAAATAACGGACAATCTCAATGCGTATACTGGTCGTCGAAGATGATGCCTTACTAGGTGATGCCATACAGGCAGGCTTAAAGCTGGCGGGTTACGCCGTGGACTGGATGAAAGACGGGATATCCGCCGATCAGGCACTACTCACCGAACCTTATGCCGCCGCCGTACTGGATTTAGGTTTGCCTCGCCTGTCCGGCTTAGAGGTATTGCAACGTTTGCGCAGCCGAGGCCTTGCGATTCCCGTGTTAATCCTCACGGCCAGAGATACCGTAGAAGATCGCATCAGGGGGCTGGATGCCGGCGCTGACGACTATCTGATCAAGCCCTTCGACATGGGGGAATTATCCGCCCGCTTGCGTGCATTGATCCGTCGTTCCAGTGGCAAACCCGCTGCTGCGCTCTCTGCCGGCGGCGTGGAACTTGACCCGGCAACACATCAAGTCCGCTACGGAGGACTACCGATTGAATTGCCAGCTCGTGAATTCGCCGTGCTGCACGCCTTGATGCTGAACGCCGGACGAGTGCTGTCGCGCGCCCAAATCGAGGAACAACTCTATGCTTGGGGTGAAGAGATAGAAAGCAACGCGGTCGAGGTCCACGTCCACCATTTGCGCCGCAAGCTTTACACCGGATTAATCGAAACCATACGCGGCGTGGGTTATCTGATCCCCGACTGACATGCCGATCTCCTTAAAACAAAGGCTGTTGCTGCTCTCCCTGACCACCGTGCTTATTGTCTGGGTCGGCGCCAGTATGTTCACCTATTTCGATGCACGTGCAGAATTTGAGGAATTACTCGACGCCCATCTGGCTCAATCTGCGTCCTTACTGGTAGTGCAAAGCTCGAATGACCTCGATGAAATTGAAACCGAGCACGCACCTCTGTTGCACAAATATTCCCGCCGTGTGGCGTTTCAGGTGTGGGACGAAGGGCGAGTGCTGCGGCTGCATTCTGCCAACGCCCCCACGCAAATGCTGACAACAAAGGAACAGGGCTATAGCGACAGCGTGATCGACGGTAAACGCTGGCGTGTATTTTCCACACTCGATGCAACGAACAACAACCTGATTCAAGTCGCAGAGCGCACCGAAGTGCGCGATGAACTGGCTGAAAACATTGCGGGAAATTTACTCAAGCCGCTGCTGGTTTCGCTGCCGCTGTTGGCGTTGCTGCTCTGGATTTCCGTGTCGCGCAGCCTGCGCCCGCTGGTTAAACTAACCGCAGAAGTGGGACGACGCGAACCGGATAATTTGCACGCTTTAGCGACGACTAGCGCCCCCGCTGAAGTGAGGCCACTGATAAATCGCCTCAATCAATTGTTTACCCGCATCGATGCCTCTTTACAGAACCAGCGGCGTTTCACCGCTGATGCCGCCCACGAATTACGCACACCGGTCAGCGGAATCAAAGCGCAGGCACAAGTTGCCCTTGCGACCCTCGACGATGTACAGCGCCGTCATGCACTCGATAACGTGATTCTGGGATGTGATCGCACCACTCGACTGATCGAGCAACTGCTGACATTAGCTCGCATCGATAACCTGGGCGATGACTTGACCGAATCCTGCCCCTTAAACGCAATTTCGGCGGAAGTGATCGCCCAAATCGCGCCGATGGCACTAAAACAGGACGTACGACTTGAACTCATCGAAGGAGAAGAACACGTGGTCAGCGGCAATCCGTTATTGCTGCGCGTTTTGTTGCGCAATCTTATCGACAATGCCGTGCGCCACACCCCGCCCGGCACCGAGGTTAAAATCGGCATCAACAGGAAATCAGGGCAAACCTGTTTATCGTTGACGGATAGCGGACCGGGTATTCCTGAAGCCGAACTACCCAAAGTCGCAGAACGCTTTTATCGCCCTATCGGCACGACGGCGACCGGCAGCGGTCTGGGTTTGTCCATCGTCAAACGCATCGCCGAAATTCACCACGCCACACTAGCCATCATGCCTTCGAGTGAAGGCTCCGGGCTGACCGTCACATTAACGTTCAATTGATGCGAAATATTGTTTGCCCGAAACAGGGCATTCACGATGACTTCAATACTTATACTGTAGCAAGTTTTTTCGTCATCTCATTACGCTCCGCTGCGTATTCGCCTGTGAGAACAAATCCGAGCATGTTGTTTTCGGGATCATAAAACCCCATTTTTACCCCATTGCCGGAAGCCAATGCTTGCCATGTACCAACGGCATCACGCGCCACGGGTGATACCGCAATAGGATGCGCCGGTGTTTTAATAACGACCGGCATGGCAGGGAATTCCACGCTTACGTTTTCGTTGTTGAGAATTTTTGCCAGCGCACGTCCGGCATGCATGATAGGCAGAACAAAGGGCAACACTCGGCCTTCAATTTCGGCGCAATCACCCAGCGCAAAGATCGCGGCGTCATTTGTACGCAGTTGGTCGTTTACCACAATCCCACGATTAACGACGAGGCCCGCATCGGCTGCTAATTGAATGCGCGGACGCAAGCCAATGGCGGATAACACCAGGTCAGCATGGATGACTGTGGCATCTGTGAGAGTAAGTATCTTGCCTGCGTCCGTTGAATCTACACGTTGAACTGCGGTGCCGAAACGCCATGTTACGCCAAGCTTGATCAGCGGTTCCAGAAGTTGTTTTCCTGCCTGTTCCGGCATCAAACTGGCGAGCGGATAAGGACTTGGATCTATCACGGTGACAGCATAGCCGGCAGACGCGAGATCGTTGGCGAATTCGCACCCTATTAGGCCGCCACCCATGATGGCGATAGATTTTGCGGTGGCTAGTTCGTCACGCAGTATGGCGTAATCTGCAAGATCATTCACCGACAATACCGATTCCGCCGCGTTGCCTTGCAGCGGGATGCGAATCGGGTCTGCACCCAAAGCCAGTATCAGTTTGTCGTATTCAACCGTCCCCGAAGTAGTGTCCAACTGTTTATTTTCACGATGGATTACACACACGTCAACATTCGCCAACACATTAATACCGAGCTGTTGCGCCATGCCCGCCGCAGATGTCAGCACCAGGCTGGCGGCATCTTTTTTCTGTGTAAACGCATTCGACAGCATGGGCTTGGAATAACTGTCGGCACTGTCGCGAGATACCAACGTGATCGGTATTTCGCGATTGAGTTTTCGCAACTCGCGGATCACGGTGTACGCCGCAAGCCCGCTCCCTACCACGACAATTGGTTTCACAATGATGCTCCTTCAGTTGAAAAGTTGATTGAGCCGTTCACCCTTAAGTAGGATCGAGGCGAACGTCTGTCCTCAGACATTATTAAATCTCGATCATTTCAAAATCTGCTTTCGCCACACCGCAATCCGGGCAAGCCCAGTTTTCTGGAATGTCGTTCCACGCAGTCCCGGGCTTAATACCTTCTTCGGGTAAACCGGCTACTTCGTTATAAATAAAACCGCATACCACACATTGCCAAACTTTCATGGTGTTCTCCCTTTCTATACTTTAAGAAATTTTTGCCAAAACAGCGCTGTACTGATTCGCGTGACGCTCTTCGACTTTTGCCAACGCTGCAAAACGTTTCGCAGCTTTTTCTAAGGTCACTTTAAAAATTTCGGCGTGCGCTTTGGATTCATCGATTTGTTGTTTGATTTCACCCATGGCAGCCTCATGACCTTCTTGCTGCGCGGTCTTGAGAAAACCCGGATACATTTCACTGTATTCATAAGTCTCGCCTTCTATGGCCATTTGCAGGCAGCGAGCGGTACTCATTTCAGCCTTAGGGTAAAGCAAATCGAGGTGTCCCATTGCGTGTTGTACTTCCTGTGCGGCGGTTTCTTCAAACACGAGGGCGACGTCTTCATGACCTTCTGCACGCGCAATTTTAGCGAAGTAACGGTACTTGGCGTGTGCCATTGATTCACCGGCAAATGCGGCTTCAAGATTAGCCATCGTTTTGATCTCAGGTCGTTGCATGATGTTCTCCTGTTGGTTGATAAAATAACGTGGTTTCTGTCCACGTGGCTAATGTAAGTCTTACATGACTATAAATCCAATTGATTGTTTTGTCGTATTTGATTTATTATATAAATCACTAGGGAGAGCTCATGACATTAAATGAACTGCGTTTTATCGTTGCTGTAGCGCAAGAACGGAATTTTCGTCGCGCCGCAGAAAAATCTTTTATCAGCCAGCCCGCATTGTCACTGGCGATACAAAAGCTCGAAAAAGAATTGGGGCTGAAGATTTTTGAGCGTGGCAAGGGCGAAATCACAATGACGGTGGTTGGTAATGACATTATCGAACAGGCACAACGTGTGCTGGAAGAAGCCGAGCGTATTCGCGAGATTGCTAAGCAGGGTAGCAATCAGCTCGCTACGCCATTACGTATCGGCATTATTCACAGCGTCGCCCCTTATTTGTTGCCAGATTTAATCCCAGCGTTGAAAGATATTGCCCCTGCACTCTCACTGGAAATTGAAGAAAATATTACGGCCAATCTGGAGGTTTTGCTGCGTAATGGCACGCTGGACGTTATTATTGTTGCATTGCCATTTGGTGATACCAGCATTCTTACTCATGCCTTATACGATGAAGCGTTCGAGGTGGTGGTAAACAGCAAACACGCCTGGGCTGGGCTGCGCAGCATTAACGCTCAGGATTTGGCTGGAGAAAAAGTGCTGCTACTCGATTCCGGGCACTGTTTCAGCAATCAGGTGGCCGAGGCATGTCCCGATCTCAAACGAAAAAGTGTGGATCCACAAAAAGGCACTTCACTGGAAACTATACGTAATATGGTTGCTTCCGGCTTGGGAATTACCGTTTTACCTGCATCGGCCAACGGTCCGCGTTATCGCAGCTCTCTGCTTAAAGTGATTCCTTTTGCCAAGCCGATACCCTCACGGCGCATCGCGTTGGCATGGCGTAAAAGCTTCGCCCGAACCCAGGCGATTGATGTTTTAATAAAGGCGGTTGCTCAGACCAAAATTAATGGCGTTAGCTCATTGCCAAAGTAGCGCCTGTTATTCGTAAGCCATCGAATAAGTGCAGGATTGTTTGCCATTTTTAATTTTGGCATGATTGCCACCTCGATTACGAATGAGGTGAAAGATGATTCAGAAAACGACATTCTGGGCAGCGCATGTTGCAGCGCTTAAACTGGAA
>CAISHO010000063.1 GCA_903885165.1 uncultured Nitrosomonadales bacterium
AGTGGTAAGCGCTTTTCTCGACGCTTTTTCTCCGCGTATTCCGCCAGGTTTTCACTCTCGGCGGCAAAGCCCACACAAAATGGCGGGTTAGGCAGGCTGGCGACTTGAGCCAGGATATCCGGATTGGGAATGAGTTCTAGCGTGAGCTGCGCGCTGCTTTTTTTGATTTTTTGAACGCTTTGCTGGGCGACACGATAGTCCGCCACTGCGGCTACGCTGATGAAAATATCGCAATCGGAAACGGCCTGCATCACCGCGCTATACATTTGTGCCGCGCTTTGCACGTCGATACGGCATGTTGCTAGCGGAGTAATAAGGGCGGTCGGGCCTGAGATCAGGGTGACTTCGGCACCGGCTTCGCTGGCAGCCTGTGCAATGGCATAGCCCATCTTGCCGGAGCTGCGATTGGTGATGCCGCGCACCGCATCTATCGCCTCATAAGTCGGCCCGGCGGTAATCAGGATTTTTTTCCCGGATAACAGTTTGGGTTGAAATGAGGCTATGACGTGCTGCGCCAGTCGTTCCGGTTCGAGCATGCGTCCCAGACCTTCTTCTCCGCATGCCTGGATGCCGCTGTCCGGCCCCAGCACTTGCACGCCATCCTTGATCAGTTGTGCGATATTGCGCTGTGTCGCCGGGTTTTGCCACATCTCGCGGTTCATCGCAGGAGCAATCAGCAACGGGCAGTTGCGCGCCAGACACAGGGTGGAGAGCAAATCATCCGCCATGCCATGTGCCAGTTTGGCAATAAAGTCGGCGCTCGCCGGGGCAATCACGATCGCGTCGGCCTCACGGCTCAGGTTGATATGCGCCATGCTGTTGGGTGCACGTGCATCCCACTGGTCGATGAACACCGGCTTACCGGATAGACCCTGCATGGTAGTCGGCGTAATGAAGTGGCAGGCCGCTTCCGTCATGGCGACTTGGACGCTGCAACCCTGTTTCATTAATAGACGCAGCAATTCGGCAGACTTGTAAGCCGCAATGCCCCCGGTCAGACCTAAAACGAGATGTGGTTTCTTCATATGCCTATCTTACAAGAAAATGCCTGATAGCGACTACTGGCGCGTGTTACGTTGAGTCGGTTGAAGTGAGATTTTCCCCTGTTGCAAACAGCTCTGGTAGCGACTGTAAACGCGATGGGCAAACCATTCCGTGGTGAGTTTGCGTTTGATCTTCGGGCTCTTTAGGTCGATTTGTGGCAACACGACACGGGGTTGCGCACCTGATTGATCGGCTAGCGCAAATAGACGGTTATACAGTTGCGTGCTGATAAAACTGGATAGTTTTTCTAGTCTCAAATCACGCTGAATCTCGGCTTCGCTCATTTTGAGTTTTACGGCGATGGACAGCAAAGCATTCAAGGTGGAACTGGCTTCCGGGGAGATCGCACCATTCTTGTAACGCAAAAGATCCCCGTCGTTGGCCAGCGATTTGCCACTGATGCGCGACAATGCTAATTGGAACGCGGCGTTGCGGCAAGTGTAACGGCCTGCGTTAAAGTCTGCAAACACATACAGCATGTCGTTGTAAGGGATGGGATAGTCGAGCAGGATAGCGCTGCCGAAATAAAGGCCGCCGCGACGGCTGAAAACCTCGTTGCGCAGATTGCCGTGGATGGGGTAGGGGTAAGGGCGGGCTCTTACGTGACTCTCTGCAAAATCGACACTCACCTGCATCGGTCCACCTGTATGTACGGGATTGTAGTTCGGGAACAAGTCTTTGCCAGCCGGAACCATGTCAACGATCTCTTCGATCAGATCGCTCAGTTCCTTTTCTGTCTTGAGCACGTCGATGCGTTGATTAAAACTGCGACCGTTGCGGGATTTACTCTCCAGCATCCAGTCGACGACCTTCTGCGGGATGGAATATTTGTCACGTCGCTGTTCGATCTCGCGCCGCACGATGGCCGGTAAGCCGGGCACGACCGGATCGGCCTGAAAGGTAGACTCCTGGCCAATGATGGCAATGGCGGCGCAAAAATGTTCGCCATCCTGCGGTAATTGCAATGACTTGAAGGCTGATTGCAGATCATCCGCCCAGCCGTTTTTGTCTGCAAGTTGTGCGGGCAGCAGTTTGACTACCAGCGTACGGGATTTCTGATCGTTCAAAGTGGCGGCAGCCGGTGTAATGGCTTGCGGCGTGGCGGCAGGTTTGGATGTTACAGGTGATGACGAATGAGGGGCCGGCTTCACCGATGCGGGTAATATTTTGCTTGGCGTATCGGATACGGGAGGCGCTTCGTCTTGTTTGGGCGCAGTGGCACAGCCGGTGGTCAATGCGAGCAGTAACAGCAGAATGAGGAGTTTGAAATTTGTCACGTCGTCGCATTTTGGTAAGAGGTTTGGAGTAGCATAGGTGAGCCGTGATTAATCCGCAAGGCGATAATCTTTTGAATTATAAAATTACAAATAATCAATGGATTGTGATTTTGTAAAGTGAAAATGAGGTGGCGCATGAGTATCGTAGATTGGCCTGAAGGCGAGCGTCCGCGTGAAAAGTTATTGACACGAGGTGCTACGGCTTTATCCGACGCGGAGCTGCTGGCAATCTTTCTGCGCACCGGGGTGGCGGGCATGAGTGCAGTGGATCTGGCGCGCGATCTGCTGGTCAAATATGGCAGCTTGACCGGCTTGTTTGCCGCAGATCAGGCTGGTTTTTGTGCGGTCAAGGGGGTGGGGGTGGCCAAGTACGCGCAGTTGCAGGCCGTGCTGGAAATGTCGCGACGCGCGATACAGGAAGAATTACAGCGTGGAGATGTGCTCAGTTCGCCACGCGCCGTGCGTGACTATCTGAAGTTGCTGCTGGCAGGACGGGGGCAGGAAGTGTTTATGGTGCTATTCCTGGACACGCAACATCGCGTGATTGCGTTCGAAGAGCTATTCCAGGGCACATTAAGTCAGACCAGTGTCTATCCGCGTGAAGTCGTCAAACGCGCCCTGGCGCATAACGCAGCGGCGGTGATACTGGCGCATAATCATCCATCGGGTGTGACCGAGCCAAGTCAAGCCGACCAGTTACTCACCAGCGCGTTAAAACAGGCGCTGGCTCTGGTCGATGTCACCGTGCTCGATCACTTTGTGGTTGCCGCCGGACAAACGCTGTCCTTTGCGGAACGAGGATTGCTGTGATGTGAAAGTTGCGGAGCAGTTCGCTTGCATCCTCGCCCGCTTGCGGGAGAGGATTGTAGAGAGGGAAACGAGCATGGCTACGCAGCCATGCTCGTTAAATGCGTTTCGCCAGCTCTGCCGCTCTGCCGATGTAGGTTGCTGGTGACAATTGCAGCAGGCGCTGCTTTTCATCTTCAGGAATCGCCAGCGTCTGGATAAAGGCGGCGAGCGAGACACGGTTGATGCCACTCTGACCGCGCGTCAATTCCTTCAACTTGTCGTAGGCATTTTCAATGTTATAGCGGCGCATCACAGTCTGGATAGGTTCTGCCATTACTTCCCAACTCGCGTCGAGATCCGCTGTGACGCGTGGTGCATTCACTTCCAGCTTGTTCAAACCCTTCAAGCAGGATTCATAGGCCAGCAGGGTGTAACCCAGTGCGACACCCATGTTGCGTAATACGGTGGAGTCGGTCAGGTCGCGCTGCCAGCGTGAGACCGGCAATTTTTCGGACAAATGGCGCAGCATCGCGTTGGCCATCCCCAGATTGCCTTCGGAATTCTCGAAGTCGATCGGATTGACCTTGTGCGGCATGGTGGAAGAACCGACTTCGCCCTTGATGACCTTCTGCTTGAAATAGCCCATCGAGATATAACCCCAGATGTCGCGATTCAAATCGATCAAGATGGTGTTCACGCGTGCGAAGGCGTCGAACAATTCTGCCATGTAATCATGGGGTTCGATCTGGATGGTGTACGGGTTGAAGGTAATGCCGCGCGCGGTAACGAAATTATTCGCGAAGGTTTCCCAGTCTACATTCGGGTAAGCAGACAAATGCGCGTTGTAATTGCCGACCGCACCGTTGATCTTGCCTAAAATCTCAACAGATTCAATACGCTGTGTTGCGCGCTGCAAACGATGCACCACGTTGGCCATTTCTTTGCCCAGCGTGCTCGGTGTAGCGGTCTGACCGTGTGTGCGGCACAGCATAGGCAGGTCGGCCAGTTGATGTGCCAGTTCGGTCAGTCTGACTACAATCAGTTTCAGTGCGGGCAGCATCGCCGCATCGCGACCGTTTTTGAGCATCAGCGCGTGAGACAGGTTGTTGATGTCTTCCGAGGTGCAGGCGAAGTGGATGAATTCCAGCACGCCGGCGGTTTCAGGATTGTCAGACAATTGATCGCGCAACCAGTATTCGATCGCCTTGACGTCGTGGTTGGTGGTTTTTTCGATGTTTTTGATCGCCTGTGCATCGGATTCGGAGAAATTGGCGTTCAGCGCATCCAGTTTGGCGATGGTGTCAGCCGAGAACGGGCCAACTTCAGGGATGTCGGACTGCGCCGCCAGGGCTTTGAGCCATTCGATTTCGATCAGTACGCGGAAGCGGATCAGGCCGAATTCGCTGAAATAGCCGCGCAAAGCGTCAACTTTTCCGTGGTAACGTCCGTCCAGCGGGGAGAGTGCGGTGAGTTTGGTCAGTGTGGTCATGGCAGTGCCCGGCATCATAAAACGCGTATTTTACGCGAATCAGCCCCGCCTTTGGTGGTGAAGCGGCATGCTTTTAATCAGTAAGCTGATGGTGCTGCTATATCCATTTTTAAATGACAGTCTTAATGAATCGGATTGAGATAATTTGCCAGGCCGCAGCAGGCGAGCAACACACGTTCAACATTGTTCATTTCGGTCACGGTTAATGTGGTTAAAGGGCCATCACCAAAGCGATTGCGGTCCAGTGCGCGCAACTGTTCCGGCATAACGTAACAGGTTTTTAGCAAACGATCGCGAGGCGAAATTTCTACTCGCAAGGCTGCCAGATCTTTGAAAAACAGGCTGGTTAATGGTACGCACAGGATTGGGCTCATGCCCGTTGCCAGCAAAGCGTCGTCCAACAAAATGAGGACGGGGCGCACTTTTCCAGCTTCTGCGCCGATATTTGGATTGAGTCTGGCGACCCAGATTTCCCCGCGCCGCATTATTTCCACCACATTTCATGCATGACGTGAGCGTCTTTGGCAAGATCCAAGGCTTCACTATCGGCAATCGCAAATTCGGCGGAAATCGTCATGCTTTCGGTACGCGCATCGGGGTTGCTTGCCAGAAATTTAGCCGATTCAACCATTCCTGCCATTAATTTATCACGCTCCCTCTCGCGTAAAAAACGCTCCAGCGCCGTACGCACCAGCTCCGAGCGGCTGCTATCGTCCAATTTGGCGAACATCGTCAAGCGAGCATCCAATTGTTCGGGTAAGCGCAGTGTTAAAGTTCCCATGCTAATCACCTCTTGCTGCTGTTTTGAGGTTTGTATTGTATTACGTTTTTGCTTGCATATTGTAGGGAGGATTGGAGTTTCGTTGCCGCTGAAAGTGCCATTTTATTCAGCAGTGTTTCTAGGGGTGATGTCTTGCTTATTGGGCCAGGTTACCGCGCCAAACAGAATGCCGACCTGGTTGAAGTAATGAACGTCGCGCAATTCGCAACAGACGCTGTGGTCGAGTAGGTTTTTAAATCAAATATCCCATTGCGTTCACCGGCTACTTCTACGTAAATGAGATAGTCGTGTAACGGCTTGACGGTTTTTACAGCATGCCGATTCTGATCCAGTTCTGTGGATTGTACGATAGTAAATAAAGTGTGAATCAACTAAGTCTTGTTGTTTTTCGTGCTTTTGCTCAACGTGTGTTGAGAGCTTTGTGAAAACGAGAAAATTTAGGTATATGATTTCATTGGATTTTTATGTCTCAGCTGGATAAGCTTTTGCGAACGCCTGAATGACTTCCCGCACTACCTTGCGCTGCGGTGCGGGCAGTGCAAGAAATGCCTCAAAAACTTCGCGCTCCTGAAAGCCGATACCGTCGTCCCAGCGGGCGCGATCTTCCTTGATCTGCTGTCTGATCTCCAGACCAAAGGTCAACTCTTCCGGGGGAATACGTAACCACTTTGCCAACGCTTCGATCTTGTCTAAGCGCGGAATGGCTTGTCCTTTCAGCCACTTATTTACGCCGTGTAACGTAACTCCCTTGCCGTAATAGCGTTGATTAAATTCCCGCTCTAAAACGGCAGCTTCAGCCCTGTATCCAGCCTTTTCTATTGCGGCGCGTAACCGTTCGGCAAACTTTTGTTGTGGAGTGTTCATGTAGTTACGTTACTGAGTTGCGTTGCATGCAACGTAACCAACATTAAAGTTCAGCTATGAGATAGACTTATAGTTACGTCTACTACGTAACTATAAAATGTCAGATCCGCAGGTAATTTCAAGAAAGCGAGTTGCCGATCACGGCGAGGTTTATACCCACGCGCGTGAAGTCAATGCCATGCTGGACTTGGTTAAGCAGGAAACCGAGCGCATTGAATCCCGATTCTTAGAGCCAGCCTGCGGCACCGGCAATTTTTTGGTAGAGATACTGAATAGAAAATTAGCGGTGGTTTCGGCGCGCTACGCCAAATCGCAACTGGAATGGGAGCGTTACGCCGTGTTGGCCGTTTCGTCCCTCTACGGAATTGACATCCTTGCCGACAACGTGGCGGCCTGCCAAGCGCGACTGCTGGAAGTATTTGATACGCAATATCGCGCGCTATTCAAACAGCAAGTTCAGCCCAACTGTAGCGAGGCCGTGCGTTACATTCTGAGCCAAAACATTTTGCACGGTGATGCGCTCACGCTGAAAACGGTGGGGAGCAGTGAAGCGGTCGCGCAGCCCATCGTGTTCGCGGAATGGTCGGCGGTCAATGGCAGTTTGCTCAAGCGGCGCGATTTTGTGTTCGCGCATTTGGTGGAGCAATCCAGCCACCGTGAACTGCCCCTGTTCTCGGATTTGGACGAAGAAGCCTACATTCCCGAACCCGTCAAAGACTACCCACTGATTCATTTTTTAGAGGTTGGCAATGGCTGAGTCCTTCAAGCACAACTACAACCCCGATGTGCTCACCTGTTTGGCGAACCTTTCCAACGATGAAGTGTTCACTCCGCCCGCGTTGGTGAATCAAATGCTGGACTTGCTGCCCGCAGCGTTATGGCAAAACCGCGAAGCAAAATTTTTAGATCCCGTCACGAAGTCGGGCGTGTTTTTGCGTGAAATTGCCAAACGCTTAAATGCCGGACTGGCGGCGCAAATACCCGATCAGCAAACCCGCCTTAACCATATTTTCACCCAGCAAAT
>CAISHO010000064.1 GCA_903885165.1 uncultured Nitrosomonadales bacterium
ACGTGTTTTTGCAAATGTAGGTTAAAATCGCAAGTCGAGTTTCGGGTCTGTAGCTCAGTTGGTTAGAGCAGAGGACTCATAATCCTTTGGTCCACGGTTCAAGTCCGTGCAGACCCACCAATATAATTAATGGTCTAGGTGTAAAAGCCTGGGCCATTTTTATTTTAATAGGGCATCTGTGAGATATTTGTAAGCTATATGTAGCCGTTTTTTACAAAACGTCTTAAGATTACTTGTCAATTAATTAGGAGTGATTTATGAAAAAGAGCATTGTAGCTTTAGCCATTGCTGGATTTGCGATGACTGGTTGCGTCTATGACCGCGACTTTGAGCGCCGTGGTGCGTACCCGGTAGAACATCGCGAGCAGCGTCAGCCGTCTCGTCAATATGAACCCGTGCGTGAGCCGTCGCGTGAATATCAGCGCGATCAACGCGGAGAAGCACGCCGTGATGAGCGTCGTGATGATGGGCGTGGCAGGGATGAGTCTCGTCGTGACGAGGGGCGTAGTGAAACTCGTCGCGATCAGGGGCGTGACAGAGGCGATCAAAGAGATTGATTTTATTGTCTATTTTTAATAAATTGATGCAGTTCGCCTGTGCATTTTTGTCGTTGAGGTTGGCTTGAATAAAACGTTATCTCCTGCTGCGCAGCGCCGTCTTGCACGCATTGAAGCGCTGACGGAAATCGAATTTCCCGTCGATCTGCCGGTAGTGGCGCGGCGGGAGGATTTGGCGCGGGCGATTTCGGATCATCAGGTGATCATCGTTTGCGGTGAAACCGGTTCGGGTAAAACCACGCAGTTGCCTAAAATCTGTCTGACCCTGGGGCGCGGGGTGAAAGGTGCGATCGGTCATACTCAGCCGCGTAGGGTGGCTGCGCGCACAGTGGCGAACCGCATCGCATCGGAGCTCAAGACTGAGCTGGGCGGGTTAGTCGGTTACAAGGTGCGCTTTCACGACAAGGTGTCTGCCGATACCGTTATCAAACTTATGACGGACGGCATCTTGCTGGCCGAAATTCATCGCGATCCGCTGTTGCGTCAATATGACACCATCATCATCGATGAGGCGCACGAGCGCAGCCTGAATATCGATTTTCTGCTGGGTTATTTCAAGCAACTGCTACCCAGGCGGCGAGATTTAAAACTGATCATCACTTCTGCCACGCTGGATGCCGACCGGTTCGCACGTCACTTCGGTGCGGTGGTGGTCGAAGTGTCCGGGCGCAGTTATCCGGTCGAGACGCGTTATCGTCCCTTGCAGATCAGTGAGGAAGGCGAACCGCAGGATGTGCCGCAGGCGGTAAGTTCAGCGCTGGACGAATTGGCAGCCGGAGGCTTGCGGGGCGATGTGTTGGTGTTTCTGCCGGGAGAACGCGAGATACGCGACACCGCAGAAGTCTTGCGCAAGCATCATCCCAAAGGAATAGAAATTTTGCCGCTGTTCTCGCGTCTGTCGGCAGTCGAGCAGGACAAGGTATTTAAAACCGGTGGCAAACGGCGCGTAGTGCTGGCGACCAACGTGGCGGAAACCTCACTGACCGTGCCGAATATCGGCTATGTGATCGATTGCGGACTTGCAAGGGTGAACCGTTACAGCATCAGGCAGAAGGTTGAGCAGCTGCATATCGAGAAAATCTCGCGTGCGGCGGCGAATCAGCGTTCCGGGCGTTGCGGACGCGTGATGAGCGGGGTGAGCGTTCGTTTGTACGACGAGGCGGATTTTTTACAGCGCGACGAGTTTACCGATCCTGAAATTTTCCGTGTATCGCTGGCGACCGTGATTTTGCGCATGAGCGCGTTGGAGCTGGGCGAAGTTGATGAATTCCCGTTCATCGAACCGCCTACGCCGCGCATGATTGCGGATGGCTATCAGTTGCTCGCTGAACTTGGCGCGATATGTGATCTCCCCTCGCCCTCTGGGAGAGGGGGTGGGGGAGAAGGTTTGCGCAAACTCACGCCGCTGGGCCACGAGCTGGCCAAGTTGCCGCTGGACCCTAAAATTGCGCGGTTGTTGCTGGCGGGCCGACAATACGGTTGTCTGACAGAAATTCTCATCATTGCCAGTGCGCTATCGACACAAGATGCGCGCGAGCGTCCGCTGGATAGGCAGGAGGCGGCCGATACAGCACACAAGCGTTTCTCCGATGAGCGCTCAGATTTTTTAGCCTACATCAAGATGTGGGCCTGGTTTGAACAGGCCGTGGCGCACAAGCAATCCAACCGGCTGCTGGCAGAGGAGTGCCGCAAGAATTTCCTCTCTCCCTTGCGTCTGCGCGAATGGCGAGAGTTGCATCAGCAGTTGCACACCCAGGTGTCTGAAATGGGCATGCGCGAAAACGAATTGCCGGCTACATACGAGCAGATCCACAAGGCGCTACTGTGCGGCCTGCTGGGTAATATCGGCATGAAGAGCGTGGATGGCAATGAATATCTAGGTGCGCGCGCCATTAAGTTTTTCATCGCGCCGAATTCGGTGCTGGCGAAAAAAGGCACCAAGTGGGTGATGGCGGGCGAGTTGATAGAGACGCATCGACTGTATGCGCGCACGGTGGCCAGAATCGAGCCTGAATGGCTGGAGGAAGTGGGCGATCATCTGATCAAACGCCATTATTACGATCCGCACTGGGAGAAAAAACCGGCTCAGGTGGTCGCCTTTGAGCGCAGCACGCTGCATGGTTTGCTGCTCAACGCCAAGAAACGCGTGCATTACGGGCCGATGAATGTGCCCGAATCGCGCGAGGTTTTTATCCGTCAGGCGCTGGTGGAAGGTGAGTTTGATACTCGTGCGCCATTTTTTGCTTATAATCAAAAACTTATCGCAGAGATCGAGGCGCTGGAGCACAAGGCGCGGCGTCCGGATGTGCTGGTGGATGATGAGCTGATTTATGCGTTTTACGACAGCAAGATCGCGTCACACATACACAACGGCGCGACCTTCGAGGCGTGGCGCAAGGATGCTGAGCGCACGGATGCGAAGCTGCTGTATTTGAAAAAAGATGATCTGATGCGCCATGAAGCTGCTGGCATCACCACAGATCAGTTTCCGCCGCAGCTCAAGATCGACAACGTCAGCTTTGCCCTGAGCTATCACTTTTCGCCAGGTAAGAACGATGATGGTATCACGTTGACCGTCCCGCTGGCGTTGATCAATCAGGTGGCTGCGGCGCGTTGTGAGTGGCTGATCCCCGGACTTTTATCTGAAAAGATCGTCCAGTTGGTCAAAACGCTTCCACAAAAAATCAGACGCAATCTAGTGCCGGTGCCTGAATTCGCCGCGCAATTTTGCCGCGATGTTCAGCCTGATCACACTCCGTTGTTACAGGCGCTGTCGCGCTACATACGTGAGAAAAAACAACTGGATGTGTTGCAGGATGCCTATCGTCTGGAACAGTTACCCGCGCATCTGTTGATGAATTTTCGCGTGCTGGATGAACACGGTCGCCAACTGGGCATGTCGCGTAATTTTTCACAGTTGCACAGTGAGCTCGCGCCTCACGCGGCGCCGGTGATTGCAGCCGTGACCGTGGATAAGCAAGAGACGCTCTCGGAACAGCGCTGCACTTCCTGGAGTTTCGGTGTGTTTGCCGAAACACGGGAAGTCAATCGCGCGGGCCAAAAAGTCACGCTGTATAACGCGCTGGTAGATGAAAAGGATGCCGTGGTGTTGCGCGCCTTCGATACCAGAGTTGCGGCGCAATCGGCTCATCGCGGCGGATTGCGTCGATTGTTTATGCTGGCGTTGAAAGAACAGGTGAAATATCTGGAGAAGAATTTGCCGGATGCGCAGCGTCTGGGGATGTTGTTCATGCCCTTCGGCACGCAGCAGGAATTGCATGCGCAGATTCTGGCGATGGCATTCGACAAGGGATGTCTGAACGATCCGCTGCCTGTCTGTGAGGCCGATTTCACCGCAAGGGCGAAAGAGGCTAAAAATCGCTTGTTATTGATCGCGCAGGAATTGGCGCGGCTGGTGGCTCAGGTGCTGACAGAACATCAGGCATTGCAGAAGTGTCTGCCGCAGATCAAGGCGAATGCGCAGGCCAATCAGGATATACGCTCCCAACTGGAATTTTTGCTGCACCCGTGCTTTATCCGCGATACGCCGTATGAGCGCTTGCAGCATGTGCCGCGCTATCTCAAGGGTGTCAATCTGCGTATCGAGAAGTTGCGCAGTAATCCGGCTCGTGATGCGCAGTGTATGGCACAGTTGCAGCCCTTATTGCAGGCACTGCAAAAACTACGTCAGGCCAAAAACACCGATCCGCGTGTGGATGAGTTTGCTTGGGTGATGCAGGAGTTGCGTGTGTCCTTGTTCGCTCAGGAGTTGAAGACGCCGGTCATTGTTTCGGTTAAACGACTGGAGAAGATGCTCGCAGCGATGAAGAGTTAGTCATCGGATAGAAGTACGTAAAAAAGGCGCGGTGCTTATGCATCGCGCCTTTTTTACGTTTAGCCGTATTAGCTAAAGAACGCAGTCAATGCGTCGGCCGGAATGTCCACCCCTGTCAATTTGGCTTTTTGCAGCACTTCCCAGAAATAGCGGTAAGTGGCGCGGTCGTGCAACTCCCCTGCGTACTGAATCGGGCCCCAGTCAGCGACTTGAGCTGCCAGCAGGATGTTTGCTGCATCAGAGACTTCACCGTAATTCGGCTTCATCGCATCGACGATCGCCTGAATTTGCGTAGGGTAGATGCTCCACATGCGCTGGAAACCGAATTCGTGGCGTGCGCGACTCGCATCGTTGTAGGTGATCTCGGCATTTTTCAGATCCAGCGTCACGTTGTGTGCAGGAACCACGCCATGCGCAAGTGCGGCGGCAACTACGTTGGCCTTGGCGCGGGCGAGCAGACGGTGTTCAAACTGTCCGGGGCTGCGCATCGCTGAGGCTGGAATCGCGCCGTAATGGCCGCTGACAAAATCCATCAGTCCGAAATCCAGCACCTGCAACCAGGGAAGGGCGGCGATTTCATAGGCTTCATGAAGCGCGCCGTGGGTTTCGACCAAGATATGGATGGGGATTTCGCGGGTGATGCCGTTTGTAGCCGCAACCTTTTGAATATAGGCGATCATCTCGGCCGCTTGCGCTGCGCGTGTGCACTTCGGGATGGTGATGTAGGTCAGAACCTGGCCTGCGCCGCCAACCAGAATGTCTACATCCAGACGCCATGCCGCATGCGTGTAGTCGTGGATGCGTGCGCCTGCCATTTTGTGCTTGTTGTCGACTGAATTCAAAACGCGCACGATCATTTCGGCGTGTTCGCGTTCTTGTCCTGCGGCTGCGCCGTCTTCACAGTCACAGGTGATGTCAAAAATCGGACCTAAGCTGTCTTGCAACGACATGGCTTTGAGGATGAGTTTTTCACTTCCTGCAAAATGTTCGCAACTGGGGATGGCCGGGAAAGATTTTTCTCCGCCGAACAGGGCTTGATTTGGGTGTGTGGCTACTGACATGGCGATTCCTTATCTGCGTGGCATAAAAATAGTGTAATCAAGGTCCAGCACGACGTTAGGGTGATAAGCCCTCTTGCCGTTTTTCTCTATGTGGGTGTCGGACAGTTCGCTGGCGGGAATATTCTTCAATCCGACCATGCGTAGTCGCAGCGCGCCGATATCCGTTCTGCCTGGGAGTGCCCAAGAGGCTAGCACTTCCGTCCATGTGTAAATGGTGTCGCCGCCGAAACAGGGATTGCTGTGCGTGCCGGCATTGATGGCGGCGATGGTGAGTGCGTTTTCCAGTCCGTCGTAGGAGAGTGCGCGACACAGTGAAATCACGTGACCGCCATACATCAGGCGGCGACCGAAGGGTGAGGTCTTCATCATCTCGGCATCGAAGTGCAGGCGTGCATTGTTTTGGTAGAGCTTGGTGGCGAGTGTGTGGTCGCTGTCGTCTACGGTCATGCCGGCCGGATGGTTGATGCGTTCACCAACGGTATAGTCATTCCACAATTTAGTGCTGCCTGTGGCTGAGGTTTCAAACTGAGAGAAATCTGCAAATTCAGGGATATACAGTCGATCGACGCTAACCGCATCCGGTAGTTCCGGTATTACGGTCTCGGGGGCGGGACGGGATAAATCCTGCTTATGCACCATCACCCAGCGCTTCCACTCAAGTACGGTTTGCAGATTCTGGTTTTGCGATACCGAATGGACGTATACCACGCCGTTGGTGCCGCTGGAGTTTTGCTTGAGTCCGATCACGGTCGATGCGGTGATCAGGGTGTCGCCGGCATAAACGGGTTGCAGAAAGCGCACATCGGCATAGCCTAAGTTGGCGACAGCATTGACGGAAATGTCAGGGACGGTCTTGCCGAAGGCAATGTGAAAAGCCAGCAGATCGTCGGTGGTTTGTTTGCGATAACCCAGCGCATGCGCTACGGGTTGCGCACAATGCAAAATATGCCGGCTGCCGGTCAAGGCAAGATACATTGCGGCATCGCCTTCCGTGATGGTGCGCGGCGTGGCGTGTTGTATCACTTGTCCCAGCGTAAAGTCTTCGAAGAAATTGCCGCGACCGGGTTGTTTGCTATGCATGTTCGTCTTCCATTTTAGCGATCATTTCACACAGGCTCAGCAAACGCTGAGCGGCTTCAACATGGTGGTGCTCGACCAGGCGGTCATTGACAACGACAGTGCCGCGCCCGGCTGCGTTTGCTAATGACAGCGCGCTGATGATTTCGCGCGCGGTCTTGACTTCGGATGGCTTGGGTGTGAATGCGTCGTTTGCGTAAGTCAGTTGCAAGGGATGAACCATGGACTTTCCGTCAAACCCCATGTCTCGCCCAAGGCGGCAGGCGTATTCAAAGGATTCGATGTCCTTGAAATGGCTGCTAATACCATCCACCACGGCGCGGTTGTGCGCACGCGCGGCCAAAATTACCATGGACAGACTGGTCAGCAGGGGTAGGCGATCCCGGGTGGTGTGTGCGTGCAATTGGGATGTTAAATCGGAGGTGGCCATGATCATGCAGGCGATGCGGTCTGAGGCGCTGGCGATTTCTTCCGCATGCAGCACAGCGAGCGGACTCGCGATCATCACCATGACGGGAGTGTTTTGTCCGCCGGCCTGATCCAGTGCTTCAATCGAGTTCAGTACATCTTCCCTGCTTTCGATATTTGAAAACAGAATTGCATCGGCGCCGATCTTCGCTACCGCGTGTATATCGTCGTGTCCCCAGGGAGTGTTTAGCGCATTAATGCGGATGACGACTTCACTGGAGCCAAAGCCTCCTTGTTTGACCGCTTCGACGACATTTTGCCTGGAGGATTCTTTGGCTGAAATCAGGATCGGGTCGCCAAGATCAAGAATGACCGAATCTGCCGGCACGATGCGCGCCTTCTCCAGGTAGCGAGTGTTGCAGCCCGGAACATATAGCATAGAGCGGCGAGGTCGAAAATAGTTGTTCATGATGCTCCTCGTGGTGGTGCCGTGGGTATTTAACGTGAATCTCAGGTGGATTCTATCGGTGGGTAAACCTAGTGTCAACAAATTCTTATGTCTTATATAAGATATAAAACACTAGACTTGTAGTGGATTGCGTGATTTAATTCTGTCAACGTAACTTCTACTTCGGAAAAATGATTCAGCCATTAGTGCATCCGAGCTTTCAGCCGCTGTATCAGCAGATTAAGTCATTATTGACGCAAAGCCTGATTTCGGGAGAGTGGACGCCGGGAGAGGCGATTCCCAGTGAAATGGAATTGGCTGCACGTTTTGGTGTGAGTCAGGGGACGGTCAGAAAAGCGATTGACGAGTTAGCTGCGGAAAATATTGTGGTTCGGCGTCAGGGCAAGGGGACTTATGTCGCGACTCACTCTGAGGATATGGTCAAGTTGCGGTTTTTGCGGCTGGTTGCCAGCGATGGCAGTCGTGAGTTGCTCGATAACAAGTTGCTCAGTTGTGAACGTACCAAGGCGACGGCAAATATCGCACGCATTTTGCAAATTAAAGCCGGCAGCGCCGTCATTGATATTAAGCGTTTGCTGTTGTTTTCAAACAAACCGGTGATACTCGATCGGATTATTCTGCCTTCTGCTTCTTTTAAGGGCGTGACGGCAGAGCGAATCGAAGAGTTTAATGGTTCGATGTACCGGTTGTATGAAACGCAGTTGGGTATACGCATGGTGCGTGCGGAAGAAAAGTTGACTGCGATCGGCGCGGATGCGGAAACTGCCGTGTTGTTGGGGCTCAAACCGGGTACGCCGCTGCTAAGTATTGAAAGAACGTCGTACACCTATGGCGACAAGCCCATGGAATGGAGATTGGGGTTGTGTCTGACCGATCAGCATCATTACTTCAATCAGTTTGAGTAGGAATTAGCCAGGTCAGAATAAATTGTTTTTTAGGGCCGGAGTCGGGAGAAATATGAATACTACAAATGTACCTCAAGCTGATCCAACTGGGAACGCCAGCCAGGATGTTAATGCGAACATGTTGGGCGGCTATTGGCCCGGCATCCAGTTGTATTACCCTCCGGTCAAGTATGCGCCGGCACTGGGAATATACGAAGATCTGGAGGCGGCATCCCAGCGTATGAAGAAATATGCGCATCAGACGCACGCGCATACGCTGATTTTCGATTTGGAAGACGGTTGTCGCCAAAAGGAGATGAGTCGGACTTTGCTCAGACAAGAATTGCCCTTGTTCAAACGCCGGAGCGAAGTGGCGATTGCAATACGGATCAATCCGTTTCGCACTGACGAATACGAGCAGGATATGGCGCTGGTCCGGGATCTGGCTGAGCACATCGATGTGGTGATGCTGGCGAAGGCCGGGGAAGCCTATGGTGCGGCTGAAGTGCGTGATTTATCGAGTTTTTTGGTTGGTCTTAAACATCCGATTTCGATACAACCCATCATCGAACACCCTAAATCACTCAAGATTGCGCCGGATCTGATGCAATACAGCACGGTTAAACACGTGGTATTTGGTATACACGACTTTTCAAAAGCGATGGGGATACAGATCACGCCGGAAAACTGGACTGAAGAATTGAAGTATTTCCTCAATCAGATCATGTTTGAGGCCCGTATCGCCGGTAAAGGGGTCATCGGTGGCGTGGAAACGCTGATCGGTTCGAGCAGTATGCCGGAAAAATACATAGAGCCCCATGATGTACGTCGCTGGCTGGATCTGCACGGTGAGAATGAATCACGCATTGTGTATAAACACGCGTGTCAGGAAGCTGCGATGGGATTGACGGGTAAGCAAGTGATCCATCCCGGGCATATTCACCTTTGTAAGGTGGCCTATACTCCGTCACCAACCGAAATTACCCTGAAAATCAGAATCTTGAAGGCGGCGATCGAAGCAGATGCGCTGCTCGGCGGTGCAATCCGCATCGATGGTGAAATGTTGGATCCACCCATGTTTGGCAAGGCATTGCAAACCCTGCTCAGAGCGCATGCCTTGCGCGCGCTCACACCGGCTGATGGCGAATTTGCCATGACGGTATTGCAGCTAATGCCGACACAAGTCGTTCGCGAAAACTGGCCGTATGGCGTTATTCTTTAGGAGGCAGCATGTCTACATTTAAACCGTTTGAACCCTGGGTATGGAAAGTTCCTGAAAAATTTAACATCGGTGTGGCCTGTACCGATGCGCATCTGAATACGCCGGCAGCCGGCAACATCGCCATGATCGTGGAAGACGACACGTTAGGTACGTCGCAAATCACGTTCACCGAGCTGTCTGAGCGTACCAGTCGTTTTGCACAGTTATTGAGAAATTTAGGTGTGGGCGATGGCGAGCGGGTCTTGATCCGCCTGCCCAATTGTCTGGATTATCCGACTGCTTTTCTCGGGGCGATGAAGCGGGGTGCGATTTCGGTACCAACTTCCACCTTGCTGACGGCTGAAGAAGTCGCTTATCTCGCACAAGATTCAACAGCGTCGGTGCTGGTCACGGATAAAGCTGCCTGGGCGACCTTGAAGGACAGTCTGAAAGAGGCGGTTAATCTGCGTCACGTGTTGTTGTCAGGTCCGGGCGAAGTGCTGACGGTTGACGGGTTGAATGTTCAGGATCTGGATGCTGCCTTGTCTGCCATCGATTCCTGTGAACCTTCGCATCAGTCCATGGCGACGGATCCGGCTTATTTGGTCTATACATCGGGGACAACCGGTTACCCCAAGGGTGTGCTGCATGCGCATCGTGCGCTGATCGGTCGGACACCGGCCTCGACCTATTGGTTCGATTTCGCCGCCGATGGCGATCGCATCATGCACTCAGGAAAATTTAACTGGACCTATGTGTTAGGTTCGGGTTTGATGGATCCGCTCTTCCTGGGGAAAACGGTGATCGTTCACGAAGGCAGAAACGATGCGAATACCTGGCCTCGTCTGATCAAGAAGCACTCGGCGACTATCTTTGTCGGTGTGCCGACCATCTATCGTCAGATCGTGCAAAAGAGTGATTTCACTCGTGCCGATGTGCCTACCTTGCGCCACTGCATGAGCGCGGGAGAGCATCTGTCCGATGAAGTGCTCAGCCAATGGCGTGAACGTTTCGGCGTGGATATCTATGAGGCGGTCGGCATGTCCGAATTCTCGTACTATCTGTGCCAAACCACTTCGCGGCCAATACGACCCGGTTCAGCAGGGTTCCCGCAACCAGGTCATAAGATACAGTTGCTTGATCCGGAAACCTTGCAGCCTGTGGCCGCAGGTGAAGAGGGAATGATCTGTGTGCCGCAGGATGATCCTGGCCTGTTCTTGAAATATTGGAATATGCCGGAAGAAACCGATAAGTTAGTGCACGATGGATGGTTTTTCACCGGAGATTACGCGCGTTACGATGAAGATGGTTACATCTGGTTCCTGGGGCGAAAAGACGACATCATCAAGAGCTTTGGTTACCGCGTGTCGCCCTATGAAATCGAACGCGTCTTGAAATCTCACCCTTCTGTGGCCGATTGCGCCTCCGTGGGTGAAGAAATTGAGAAGGATAAAGTGCTGGTGGTAGCGTACGCCATCATGCATCCGGGCAGCACGACGACGGCAGATGAGTTGTTGGCTTTTGGTCGCGAACATCTGGCCGCCTACAAGGCACCGAAAACCATCTACCTTGCGCAAGACTTTCCACGTACCAAAAACGGAAAAATATTGCGTCGTGAGGTGCATCCGGCTATCGCGATCTCCAGATCGAAAGCACGGTAAGTCGGGTAGATTGAACTGCCGAACGTTGGAATTTAGAGGAAATTATGGACAAGCAATTGCGCGAAGCAGCACTGAATTATCATCGTCAGTCACCTGCCGGTAAAATATCGGTTAATTCAACTAAGCCTATGATTACTCAAAGGGATTTGGCGTTAGCTTATTCCCCTGGTGTGGCGGCGGCATGCGAATTGATCGTAGAAAATCCGCTGGAAGTTCGCAATATGACGGCGCGTGGCAATCTTGTCGCAGTGATTACCAACGGTACGGCAGTGCTGGGCTTGGGGGCAATCGGCCCGCTGGCCGCCAAGCCTGTTATGGAAGGTAAGGGGGTGTTGTTTAAGAAATTTGCAGGTATCGACGTATTCGATCTGGAAATTGATGAGCGTGATCCTGATAAATTGGTAGATATTATCGCAGCGTTAGAACCTACTTTTGGCGGCATCAATCTGGAAGATATCAAAGCGCCGGAATGTTTTTATATTGAACGCAAGTTGCGCGAGCGGATGAAAATCCCGGTGTTCCATGACGATCAACACGGAACTTCTATCATCGTCGGGGCTGCACTGTTAAACGGTCTGAAGGTGGTCGGTAAACAGATAGACCAGATCAAGCTGGTGGTGTCCGGTGCGGGGGCTGCCGCATTGGCTTGTCTGGATATGCTGGTGAGTCTGGGTGTGCGTATGGAAAACATCGTCGTCACCGATATCGCCGGGGTGGTTTACAAGGGCCGTCTTGAAGAAATGGACGACAACAAGGCGCGTTACGCTGTGGAAACTTCTGCTCGTGTGCTGACCGATGTCATTGCAGGTGCAGACGTGTTTCTGGGATTGTCTGCCGGCGGTGTATTGAAGCCGGAAATGGTGGTGAAAATGGCCGAGCAGCCATTGATTTTCGCCCTTGCTAATCCTAATCCTGAAATTTTGCCGGAACACGCGCGTGCGGTTCGTCCTGATGCGATTCTGGCAACCGGACGTTCGGATTATCCGAACCAGGTAAACAATGCGCTGTGTTTCCCGTATATTTTCCGTGGCGCGCTGGATGTAGGCGCATCGACCATCAACGAGGCGATGAAGCAGGCCGCTGTTTATGCGATCGCAGAACTGGCGCAAGCTGAACAGTCCGATGAAGTGGCCAGTGTCTATGGCGACGAAGAGTTATCCTTCGGCGTGGATTATCTGATCCCCAAGCCATTTGATCCGCGCCTGATTACGCGTATCGCACCCGCAGTTGCACAGGCCGCGATGGATACCGGCGTGGCCGAGCGACCGATCGACGATATGGAAGTCTATCGACAACAGTTGGAAGGTTTCCTTTATCAATCCAATATGTTGATGAAGCCGGTGTTTGAGGCGGCGAAGAGGGCGCCTAAGCGTCTGGTGTATGCAGAGGGTGAAGATGTGCGCGTGTTGCATGCCGTGCAGACCGTTGTGGATGAAGGTATTGCCTTCCCAATTCTTGTTGGCCGTCCTGATGTGGTTGAAAAACGGATTGCCAAGTTGGGCTTGCGTATTCGGGCCGGGGTCGATTTTGAGCTGGTCAATCCAGACAATGACCCGCGCTATCGCGAGTATTGCAACGAGTATCACCGGCTGGTGCAGCGTAAAGGCGTGACTATGGATTCGGCCAAGCGCGAAATGCGTCGCCGTACCACGCTGATTGCGGCGATGCTGGTACGCATGAACGCTGCGGATGCCATGCTGTGTGGAACGATCTTCCAGCCGTTGATGCATTTGCTGTATATCGATCAAGTCATCGGCCATACTCCCGGCGGCAGTGTCTATGCGGCGATGAATATTCTGATGATGCCCAAGTACACGCTGTTTATCTGCGATACGCACGTCAATCTTGATCCGACTGCGGAAGAAATCGCCGAGATGACGCTGCTGGCTGCCGAAGAGGTGCGTCGTTTTGGTCTGGTGCCGAAAGTCGCGCTGTTGTCACATTCCAATTTTGGCAGTCATGAAAATCCTTCTGCGCAAAAAATGAGCCGGGCGCGAGAGTTGCTGGAGCAGATGGCGCCAGAGCTGGAGGTGGAAGGTGAGCTGCACGGAGATGCCGCTCTGTCAGAGAATCTGCGCGCTGATATCTTCCCGGCCTCACGTTTGAAGGGTGCTGCAAATCTGCTGATCATGCCGAATCTGGATGCGGCTAATATTTCCTACAATTTGCTTAAAATGACCAGTGGAGATGGTGTTACTATCGGGTCTATTTTATTGGGCGCCAACAAGTCTGCACATATTCTGACCTCGACCGCAACCGCACGTCGGATTGTGAATATGAGCGCCTTGGCGGTCGCAGCTGTCAAAACGAGGAGAAAATAAGTGAACAAGCGTGATGTGGAGTTGTTGAGCGAAGAAGTCGAGATGTTGATGCAGGAACGCGCCACGTTGCTGAAAGTTGCTGGCGCTGCGGCAGTGCTGATTTCTCATGCGAAGGTGGAGAACTTGCCGCATGAGGTGGTGGAATTTGCCGAGAAACTGTCCGAAGCGCTCAATGCACTCCGAGAAGAAACGCTACAAGATGCCTTGGATGCGGTGGTCGATTGAGCGGTAGCGCGATAAATTAACACTACTTTCCCAGCCAATGTAGTAAAAATGCCCATTGTTCGAGTTCCCGTTCCGAAAGATGGTGGGGTAGATCGAACAACGATTTCCCCTCGAAGGCGGCGTTTACATATAGCTGTGTGTCGCGTAAATAAGCCAGAATCGGCAAGTTTGACGCGGCGAGAAATTCCTCCAGGATCGTCGCTGCGCGGGTTCGTGCATTCATCCGCATGCCGACGATTCCTATCTCACATTTTCCTTGTCTAACTTCCTTTTCTTCGAGCAATATTTTAAGGAAGTCGCGGCTGGCATTTTGATCAAACATTGAGGGTGCAATGGGGATGATGATTTTATGGGCGAGTTTTAGTGTTCGTGCCAGATTTTTGCCGTGCAGCCCGGCAGGTGAGTCGATCACCAGATGGTCTGTAAAGTAATCCTCCCCTTTTTTTGAATCCAATGTCACGATACCCGGTAAATCATCGGTGCGTGCGGCGACCCAGGTAGTAGCGGACTTTTGTCTGTCCAGATCCAGTATCGCGACGCGATGCCCCTGATTGGCAAGGTAACCCGCGATGTTGACCGACAGTGTGGTTTTGCCACTTCCTCCTTTAGGATTTGCAATCAGAATGGTTTTCATTGGGTTCTTTCATGAATAGGGTTGCTGCTTTTTGGTACTAACCGCAGTATCGCACCGATTTCATGTGTATGGTTAATCGTGAATCTGCGTCTGCAGGATTACTTAGGCAAACGAAAATGATAACATCACCGGAACTATTTTTTGGAGAACAGTATGGCAGGTCATAGCAAATGGGCAAATATCCAGCATCGCAAGGGTAAGCAGGACGCCAAACGCGGCAAAATTTTCACGCGTCTGATCAAAGAAATCACCGTCGCGGCACGCATGGGCGGTAGTGATGCTAGCGGTAATCCTCGTCTGCGTCTGGCGATGGACAAGGCCTATGCCAATAATATGCCTAAAGACAACGTCGAGCGCGCCATTAAACGCGGTGCGGGCGAGTTGGACGGGGTTCAGTATCTGGAAATCCGTTATGAAGGCTACGGCATCAACGGGGCTGCGGTGATGGTCGATTGCATGACCGACAACAAAATGCGCGCAGTCGCCGATGTGCGTCACGCGTTTAGTAAATACGGCGGAAATCTGGGTACCGATGGCTCTGTTGCTTTCATGTTTACTCACTGCGGCCAGATGATATTTGCTCCCGGTACAGATGAAAACGGGCTGATGGAAGTCGCCCTCGATGCGGGCGCGGAAGATATTTCAACCAACGATGATGGCAGTATTGAAGTGGTTACCGGGCCGAACGATTTTATCAATGTGAAGCAGGCGCTTGAGGCTGCGGGATACAAGCCGGAATTCGGTGAGGTGATCATGAAGCCGGCGAATGAAGTGATCTTTTCCGGGGATGACGCGGTGAAGATGCAAAAATTGCTCGACGCGCTAGAAGACCTGGATGACGTTCAGGAAGTGTATACCACAGCAGTGATTGAGGAGTGAGGATTGAGACGTGAGGAGTGAGTTAAATGCGGGAAAGCGGGTGTTGCTCGATCCTCAATCCTCGATCCTCGATCCAGCTTCTTTGGACTCCATCCCCAATCCCCAATCCTCGATTCGAATTTTAGGCATAGATCCCGGTCTGCGCATCACGGGGTTTGGTATTATCGACAAGGTGGGTCAGCAACTACACTATGTGGCTAGCGGTTGCATCAAGACGCCGGCAGGTGATTTGCCAGAACGCCTGAAAGTCATTCTCAATTCCCTGGGAGAAGTGATCGCACAGCATCAACCCAGTCATGCGGCGGTTGAAAAGGTATTCGTCAATGTCAATCCGCAATCGACCTTGTTGTTAGGTCAGGCGCGGGGCGCGGCGATTTGTGCGGCAGTGCTGGCCAATCTACCCGTGGGTGAATACACTGCCTTGCAGGTGAAGCAGGCAGTAGTCGGCAATGGTCATGCCGAGAAGGAACAGGTGCAACAGATGGTGCAGCGTTTGTTGAAACTATCCGGTACGCCGAGTCCCGATGCGGCCGATGCCCTGGCCTGTGCGATCTGCCATGCACACGGCGGTTTGGGGTTGGGCGCGCTGGCGACCAAAGGATTTCGGGTAAAAGGCGGCAGATTGATCTGATGAATAGTATGTGGATGGAGTAGACGATGCAACCGATGGAACCGACACTGACAACTTTCTCTAATCCGTTCGCGCGCTATTTTGCGGCGACGCGGCCGGCCTTCCTGTCTGCCAGCCTGATGGCGAGCCTTATTGGTTTGTCTATCGCCTGGCATGACGGACTGGCGTTTGATATCCCGCTGGCGCTGGTCACCCTGTTGTTCGCGCTGATGGCGCACGCGGGTGCGAATGTGCTCAACGACTATTACGATGATTTAAACGGCACGGATGCACAGAACACAGAACGCATTTTCCCCTTCACTGGCGGCAGTCGTTTTATCCAGAACGGGGTGCTGACACGAATTGGGACTCGCAACTTCGGTTTCGCGCTGATGGCTGGTGTAGTGCTGGCAGGCTTGTGGCTGATGGCGCGATCAGCGCCGCAATTACTGTATGTCGGGCTTGTCGGATTGTTCATCGGTTGGGCCTATTCTGCACCGCCGTTTCGTCTGAACAGTCGCGGGCTAGGAGAATTGTGCATCGTTGCCGGCTTTTTGCTGATTGTAATGGGTGCTGATTTCGTTCAGCGTAGGCACTTTTCAGCGCTGCCTTTTATTACTGGCTTATCTTACGCTTTGCTCGCAGCTAACTTATTGTATATTAATCAATTTCCTGATAGGTCTGCGGATATTGCCGCAGGTAAGCTGCATTGGGTTGCCCGGTTGGAGGTGCATCAGGCGCGCTGGGGTTATGCACTGATCGTCTTGCTGGCCTATAGTTGGTTGGCTGCTTGTCTGGTGGCGGGCGTATTGCCCGTGTTGGCATTGATTGCGTTTCTGGCCTTACCGTTGAGTGTAAAGGCCGCGCGTTTGTTGTTCATTCACGCCGCAGAACCTCAACAATTGGGTGACGCGATCAAACTGACAATAGGTGGGATGATGTTGCACGGTGCCTTGTTGTCGATCGCGCTGTTTTTCGGAAAATAAAATCGTCATCCTCGCGTATGCGGGGATGCAGTATGTATAGGGATTTAATAAAATGATAGGTCGTTTAACCGGCGTGCTGCTGGAAAAGAATCCGCCGCAGATTTTGCTGGATGTGCAGGGCGTCGGCTATGAAGTCGACGTGCCGATGAGTACGTTTTACAATTTGCCCGCTCTGCATGAAAAAGTGGTATTGCATACTCAACTCATTGTGCGTGAAGATGCGCATCTGTTATATGGCTTCGGTACGGTGGATGAGCGTATCGCGTTTCGCCAGTTGCTGAAAATCAGCGGCGTCGGCCCCAAGTTGGCGCTGTCTGTGCTATCGGGACTGAGCCTGAATGATTTGGCCGAAGCCGTGGCGAGTAAGGAAGCCGGGCGTTTGACCAAAATCCCCGGTGTGGGCAAGAAAACCGCCGAGCGCCTGTTGTTGGAATTAGAAGGCAAATTTACGGTGACAGGTGCTACTTCGCCACATGGTGTTGCAGTTTCTCAGGCCGCAGGCGATATCGTCAATGCCTTGCAGGCCTTGGGTTACAACGAGAAGGAAGCCGTCTGGGCGGCCAAACAATTGCCGAAAGAGGTGGGTGTGTCCGATGGAATACGCCAGGCATTGAAGTTGTTGTCAAAAGGGTAATCTTTGATTTATTTGGATAATTGAGGTGCCACGATGAATCCGATACAAGTACTGAGCGATGAAGAGCTTGATGAGCTGGATGATTTTTTGCTGTCCGACGATACGCCGGATAGTTGTATGGACTTACCCGCGCTGGACGGTTTCTTTGCCGCGTTAGTGCTCAATCCAGAACAGGTGATGCCGAGCGAATATCTACCTTGGATCTGGGATATTGAGGAGGGTGAAGAAGGCCCTTCTTTTGCATCAATCGAGCAGGCCAATCACATGATGGGTTTAGTGATGCGCTATTACAACGGCGTACTCGATGAGATCCGGCGCGGTTGTTTTGCGCCGCTGTTTTATACCTTGCTACAGGAAGATGGTAGTGAGTTTTACGATGCGGAAGGCTGGGCGGAAGGATTTATGCGCGGCGTCTATCTGTTCAGTGAGCCTTGGATGGCGGTGTTTGAACACCATCATACCTTGCTAGCTCCCATGGTTTTGCTGGGTACGGAGGCCGGATGGGAGTTGCTCGATAGCAGCAATGATATAAGGCACGCGACTCAGGAGGCCTACGAGGCTATCGCATCGGCAGTGGCTTTGCTCGATGAACACTTTCGGGCGCAACGAGAGGTTCAAAGCCTGCTGCGTCAGGTTCATCCCGGGGAAGGTGGTGTGCGAATTGAATCTTTTGACATGTCTGTTTCGACAGTGGCGCGCAATGATGCCTGTCCTTGCGGTTCCGGGCTGAAATACAAGAAGTGTTGCGGTGCACCACCGACGTTGCATTGAGTTAAAATGCGGCCAACCAAATAAAATAAAACATGATCCATAGCGATAACCTCACCACCGAACCGCGTCTGACCACACCCGTTGTCGCCTCCCGTCAGGAGGAAGCGTTGGAACGCGCACTGCGCCCCAAGCAGCTCGACGAGTATGTCGGTCAGGAAAAAATCCGCGAACAACTGGAAATCTTTATCGAAGCTGCGAAGCGACGCCAGGAGCCGCTCGATCACGTGCTGCTGTTTGGTCCGCCGGGTCTGGGTAAAACCACACTGGCGCAGATTATCGCCCGTGAAATGGGGGTGAACATACGCCATACCTCCGGCCCGGTATTGGAACGTGCCGGCGACTTGGCGGCGCTACTGACCAATCTCGAGCCGAACGATGTGTTGTTCATCGACGAGATTCATCGTCTCTCGCCGGTGGTGGAGGAAATTCTCTATCCTGCGCTGGAGGACTATCAGATTGACATCATGATAGGAGAAGGCCCGGCTGCCCGTTCGGTGAAGCTGGATCTGCCGCCGTTTACCTTGGTGGGTGCGACGACCCGCGCCGGGATGTTGACCAATCCGCTGCGCGACCGTTTCGGCATCGTCTCCCGCCTTGAGTTTTACACGCCGGAAGAGTTGCAGCGCATCGTGATTCGATCGTCCGGCTTGCTGGAAATGAACCTGTCGTCGGATGCGGCGATGGAAATCGCCAAACGTTCACGCGGAACGCCGCGTATTGCCAATCGTTTGCTGCGCCGGGTGCGCGACTATGCCGATGTGAAGGCGGGCGGGGATGCGACCCGCACCGTGGCGGATGCCGCGCTGACTATGCTGGATGTTGATGCGCAAGGTCTTGATTTAATGGATAGAAAATTATTACAGACCATCATCGAGAAGTTCATGGGCGGCCCGGTTGGTGTGGATAATCTCGCCGCAGCGATCGGTGAAGAGCGCGACACCATCGAGGATGTGCTCGAGCCCTATTTGATACAGCAGGGTTATCTGCAACGCACCCCGCGCGGACGTATGGCCACCGCCATCGCTTATCGCCATTTCGGACTTAAGGTCGCCAGCCATCTGGCTAACGGCGATTTGCTCGATGAACTCATTTAATTCAAATAAATCAATATTTTGTCATTCCCGCCTACGCGGGAATGACGGGGATGAGTGCAATATTACTATCCTCGCCGCCAATCTGCTTGCCGAACTAGGTGGCCTGAACGAGCAATAATTACGCCGTTTTTGTAGCGGATTGAAACAGGGATCCTTGAGTTTAATATTATTTTACAAATGGTTACAATTTTGCGCTGGTTGTTTGTGTGCAATTGTGAAAAATGACGGCGGAGTTTATGGATGAGTAAGCACAAAATATTTAACTGGCCGGTCAGAGTGTACTTTCAGGATACGGATGCGGGCGGGGTGGTTTATCACGCCAGTTATGTAAACTTCATGGAGCGCGCAAGGACAGAATGGTTGCGCAATGAATACGGCTACAGCAACGCAGCGCTGATGAAAGAATTCGGTGTGGTGTTTGTGGTGCGCACCATGAGACTTGATTATTTGCGGCCCGCGCTGTTGGACGATATGCTGGACATTACGGCCAGTATTAAGGAGTTGGGGCGCAGTGGTGTAAAATTGTTGCAAACAGTGCGTCGCGGGGAAGAATTGCTGACGGAAGCGGAAGTGCATTTGGTCTGTGTGTCGGTCGAAGGTTTTAAACCGGTGCGCCTGCCTGAGGCGTTGCGCTCAAAATGGAATGTTTAACATAAATCTCGCGTAGTGAACGTTTGCTCCTGCCCTCGCAAAGATTTATTTACGGGGGAAGGTTGGAAAGGGGAAACGGGTATGGCGGGTATGATCATTAGGGATGGCATCTTTTGCCATACCCGTTAGGAAGGGTAGTTATGGAAGTTACGCAGGATTTGTCGTTCGTTCATCTCATCAGCAATGCCAGCGTGCTGGTGCAGTTGGTGATGGGTTTGCTGTTGATGGTCTCCATGATGTCGTGGATGTATATATTTCTCAAGTTGTTCGCGATTCGCCGGGAAACCCGTTTGACGAATGAGTTTGAGGAGAGCTTCTGGCGCAATCCTAATCTGAATGAGGTTTACAAGTCGGTGAGCAATTCGGCGCGTGCCGATCAGGGCGCGCTGGAGCGTATCTTCGCAGCGGGCTTCGTCGAATTCGTGAAGCTGAAAAAACAACACGGCGTGGATGCCAGTGCGGTGATGGACGGGACGCGCCGTGCGATGCGTGCGACCTATCAGCGCGAAATGGACAGGCTCGAATCGCATCTTGCCTTTCTGGCGTCAGTCGGTTCGGTCAGTCCCTATGTAGGTTTGTTCGGTACGGTATGGGGGATCATGAACGCGTTTCGCGGACTAGCGAATGTCGGACAGGCGACATTGGCGCATGTTGCCCCCGGTATTGCAGAGGCCCTGGTCGCGACCGCAATGGGGTTGTTCGCGGCGATTCCGGCTGTGGTGGCTTATAACCGTTATGCCTACGATATTGACCGTCTGGCAACCCGCTTTGAGAGTTTTACCGAAGAGTTCTCTAATGTCTTGCAGCGTCAGCCATGAGATTGATTATTTTAGATTTTTTTAGGGGCGAAGATGAGATCTAACCGTCGCACAAAGAATCGCCTGATGAACGATATCAATGTCGTGCCCTACATCGACGTGATGCTGGTGTTGCTGGTGATCTTTATGGTGACGGCGCCGATGATGAATCCGGGGCAGGTTGATTTGCCTCAGGTCAGTAAGTCAGCGACCCCCGCGCCCGCACCGCTGGAAGTGATCATCAAAAAGGATAGCTCGCTGGCCTTGCGCGATCACTCCCGAGGTGACGATGAAACGCGCTTAACCCGCGATGAGCTGATTTCACTGCTCAAAGCCCGTCAGGGTGAAAAGGCGGAGCAATCGGTGGTGATTTCAGCCGATAAGAGCGTGCGGTATGAGGAAGTCATCAACATTATGGATGTGTTGCAGCAGCAGCATGTTAAAAAAGTCGGTCTGCTGACTCAGGCGAAATGACGACGGCTGTTTATCAGGAGCCCTATCGCGTACCTGCATGGATATTGGCCATACTGGTACACGGTGCGTTTTTCTCATTGCTGTATTTTGGCATTTCATGGCAAACGCAGAGGGTTGAGTTAAGATCGGCCGCTATGAGTGTCGAGTTATGGGGTAGCTTGCCCGCTCTCCCCGCTCCTGCTGAAGTTAAGGTTGAAAAAGTCAAGGTTGAAGAGGTCGCCCCCACTCCGCCACCGGAAGTCGTGGTTAAACCAGATATTGTGATTCCGGAGAAAAAACCGAAAAAGCCGGTTGAAATTAAACCGGAAGTGGTAAAGCCGCTACCTAAACCTGAGATCAAGAAACCGGAAGTCAAAAAGCCTGAGGTGAAACCAGTCGAGGTCAAAAAAACCGAGGCAAAAACACCAGAGTTTAAAAAAGTAGAAGTGAGCGCAGTAAAGTCTGACGCCAAAAATGGTGTGGCAGGCGGCGTGGTGGGCGGGCAGGGCGGTTCTGCGCATGGCGTCGGTGATCAGGCAGCGCGCGACAAACTGGCGCAGGATGCGGCGACAGGGAGAATAGTGGATGAGTTCAGCGCTAAGATCAGCGCCAAGATTAAACGTAATATAGTCGAGCCGCCGGATGTGCCGAATGATGCGCGTGCCGAATTTTTAGTGACCGTATTGCCGGGTGGCCGGGTATTGCCGCCGCGTCTGGTAAAATCCAGCGGCAATAAGGCATACGACAGTGCGGTGGAACGTGCAATTTTAAAGTCTGAACCGCTGCCCATGCCGGATGATGCGGGCCTGTTTAAGCAGTTTCGCGAATTAAAACTGGGTTTTCAGCCAGTTAAATGAAAGGTTTTAAAATGTTGAAATCAGGCTTATTCGCTTTGTTGATGCTGGTGTTCGCGCACACGGCCAGCGCGGCGCTGAATATTGAAATTATCGGTGCAGGAGAGCATCAGATTCCGATCGTGCTGGTGCCCATGGGCGGCGATGAAAAGTTGGGACAGGCGATCAACGAAGTGGTGACTAGCGATTTGCAGCGCAGCGGTTTATTCAAACTCATTGATCCGGCGGGTAAATCGCCACATCAGTCGGCAGAAGTTAGCTACCCTGACTGGCAGGTGCGTGGCGCCGATGCCCTAGCGATTGGTACAGTGATGCCGCTGGCGAATGGTCGCATCGAAGCGCGCTTTCGTCTGCTGGATGTGGTTAAACACACCGAACTGATAGGGCAGGCGGTCTCTGTCGCCGACGGACAAACGCGAGCAATCGGACATCGTATCGCCGATCTGATCTATGAAAAATTGACCGGTGATCAAGGTGTGTTTAGTACGCGTATCGCTTATGTGAATCGTCAGAGTAAAAAATTTAGTCTGATTGTGGCGGATAGTGACGGTTACAACGAACAGATCGTGCTGGCGCATAATGAACCTATCATGTCACCTAACTGGTCGCCTGATGGCAGCCACTTAGCTTATGTCAGTTTTGAAACCGGACACGCTGCGGTGTTTGTGCAGTCGCTCTACACTAATCAACGTAAATTGGTGGCCGATTTCCCAGGCAGTAACAGCGCGCCTGCATGGTCGGCTGATGGCAGGCAGTTGGCGGTGGTGCTGACTCGCGATGGCAGTTCGCAAATTTATCTGATGCGCCCCGACGGCAGCGATATACGCCGTATCAGTTTCAGTGGCGGCATCGATACCGAGCCTAACTTCTCTCCTGACGGACAATCTTTGCTATTTACGTCGGATAGAGGGGGGAGTGCGCAGGTGTATAGTATGCCGATTGAAGGAGGGGCTGCGCAGCGCTTGACGTTTGGTGGTGGAACGAGTTATTCACCACGTTACAGTCCGGATGGAAAGTCCTTTGTCTTTACGCACTTGATTGGCGGGAGATTTTCTATCTCCATGCAGGATTTTCAGTCCGGGCAGGTTGAAGCACTCACTGAGGGCGGTTGGGAGAAAAAACCCAGCTTTGCGCCCAATGGTAAACTCATCCTGTTTGCCAGCGAAGCGCGCGGTCGTGGTATATTGGCGACCGTGTCCAGCGACGGTCGAGTCAAACAGCATATGTTTACGCAAAGTGGCGATGCCAGAGAGCCTGTGTGGGGACCACGTCTTTAAATTAACTTTAATATAAGGGGAATAGCTATGAAGAAAATTATTATCAGTGTTGTATTGTTGAATCTGCTGGCTGCCTGTGCCAGCAACAAGCCTCAAGACACCGCCGCAACTACAGCGCCTGCCACGACAGCTGCAACTGCACCAAAAAGTGAAGCATCAACCAATGGTGCTACGACGACTCAAACGATGGTTGATGAACTCAATGATTCTAAGAGCATCCTGGCAGGACGCAGTGTGTATTACCCGTTTGATGTAGCTGCTGTGCAAGATGCAGACAAGCCATTGGTTCAAGCTCATGCTAAGTATTTGAATGGTCATGCAAATCGCACTGTCACACTGGAAGGTAATTGCGACGAGCGCGGTAGCAATGAATACAATCTGGGTCTGGGTCAGCGTCGTGCAGATGGCGTACAAAAAATGCTTGAATTGGGCGGCGCTAAAGCCGGTCAGTTGAAGAGCGTTAGTTTCGGTGAAGAAAAGCCTAAAGCATCCGGTCATGACGAAGCTTCATGGTCGCAAAATCGTCGTACTGATCTGAACTACGCAAAGTAATAACATGCTGAAGCTACGTGCCTTAATACTGCTGGGTTTGTGTTTTGTCGCTCCTGCTCAGGCAGGACTGTTTTCTGACGACGATGCGCGCAAACAAATTCAGTTGGTTGAGGCACGTGTGCTTAAGCTGGAGGCGCAAGAAGTGCGTTTGCTTAATTTAGAAGAGCAAGGGCAGAAACAGACTCAATCGATCTTCGATCTGCAAGGGCAAATCGATGCGATGAGTGGTGAGCTGCGCAAGTTGCGCGGACAGAATGAAGAATTGGCTCACGGCCTGCAAGATGCAGAGAAACGTGAAAAAGATTTTTATGTGGATTTAGATACGCGTGTGCGTCACTTTGAATCTGTTGAATCCGCTGCGGCGGCAAAACCAGTCGAACCGCCGCTAGCGCCGGTGGCAGCTAAGCCACCCGAAGCGGCCAGTGATGCGGCAGGTGACTTGGGCGTGCAGAATCGTGCTATCGAGGCGGCTTATGTTCTGGTGAAAGCCGGCAACAATGCGGATGCAGTTAAAGCCTTGCAAGAATTTATCAAGAAGTATCCCGATTCAGTGCATATCCCTAGTGCCAATTACTGGCTGGCAAATGCGCAGTTTGAACTGAACGATTTTAAAAGCGCGGTGGCGACTTATCACCTGATTCTGAATGCTGGGCTGAGTGCGGCTAAAGAACAGGATGCCTTGTTCAATCTGGCGCGTTGCCAGCATGAGTTAAAGGCGGTATTGGCCGAAAATAAAACGCTTAAACAATTGGTAGCTAAATATCCCGAAAGTGCGGCTGCGGCAAAAGCGAAAAAGCTGCTCACGCCTGTCAAGTAGTTTTCTATGTATGAACCAAACGCGCAACTGCGCATAACAGAAATATTTTATTCCCTGCAAGGTGAAACCAGTCGGGTAGGTTTGCCGACGGTGTTTATTCGTCTGACAGGATGTCCGCTGCGCTGCACTTACTGTGACACCGCTTATGCGTTCACCGGAGGTCAAAGTCTCACATTGGCTGATATTCTCATGCAAGTTGCTCAATATACAACGCGCTATGTTACCGTGACCGGGGGTGAGCCGCTGGCACAAAAAAATTGCCTGCCGCTACTCCGTGCGCTCTGTGATGCCGGTTACTCGGTGTCGCTGGAGACCAGTGGTGC
>CAISHO010000065.1 GCA_903885165.1 uncultured Nitrosomonadales bacterium
CTCCCTAAGAAGCCGATAACTACCAAAAATCAAGTACCTACACTCGTCAATTGTTTAATTTATGTTTTTAAAGAGCGTTGCCGGAACAAGTAACTTGCCAGCGAAGAGGTCAGCATTATAGAGACTTTTGAATTACCGTCAACTACATTTTGAAATCTTTTAAAACTAATCACAGCGTTTATTCTGCGACTTATAAAACTGGTTGCGGGGACAGGATTTGAACCTATGACCTTCGGGTTATGAGCCCGACGAGCTACCGAGCTGCTCCACCCCGCGTCAGAAGCAGAACTATAGCAAACCACCCCAAAGGCGTCAACAGTTATTTTCATATTGTTTTTATTTGCAGGGATAGTTGAACCATTTATCGCTACACCACACTACACATATGTTAAATTTGCTACTAATCAGTAAAATAATTACATCGTGCTAAACGGGGCTATATATGAATAAGACATCTCTCATTTTCGGACTGATTACTCTGTCCACTTTCCCTCTCTGTTATGCGGTGGATAATATAGCCATCAGCACCAAGCAGATGCAATCACTCGGTATCACGACAGGTTCGCTGCCAGCTAAGCGAGTTGGCGAATCCTCCGGATTCCCTGCTCAAGTCATCATTCCTGGCAGCCAGCTGTTTATTGTCAGCACGCCACTGCCAGCTATGATCGAACAAACGCTGGTCGGCGTTGGCGATACTGTCAAAAAAGGCCAGGCGCTCGCCTACCTGCAAAGCCCTGCGCTTGCAGAAGTACAGCGAGGATTACTACAGGCCAGTGTACAAAACCAACTTGCACACGAAAATCTGTCTCGTGATGAGAGCTTATATAAGGATGGCATCATCTCTGAAAGTCGCTATCGCACAACCCGCAGTTTAGCGCTCGAAGCACAAGCCAATTTTTCTGAACGGAAACAGATGCTACGACTCTCCGGCATGTCTGATAGTGCAATTAGCCATTTACAATCGGGCAACAATCCAAGCAGCCTACTCACTATTACCTCCCCTATCGATGGCGCTGTACTTGAAAAGACAGCCAGCGCAGGTCAGCGGCTGGACGCTGCCGTTCCGCTATTTAAAATAGCTAAACTCACCCCGCTCGCGCTCGAGATACAAGCCCCGCTCTCCTTTACACAAAACCTTAAAATTGGTGCAAGCGTTTCTGTTACCGGTTACTCGGCAAGCGGCAAACTCACCGCAATCGGCCACAGCCTGACCGGCAGCAATCAGACACTACAACTGCGCGCCACCATCAATCAAGGCGCGGAGAATCTTCGTGCCGGTCAATATGTCGAAGCGACCATCAGCACCCAATCCAATAGTATTCCCCAATGGGAAATCCCCAACACAGCGATTTCCCATATTGACGGGAAAATCTCAATCTTCGTCGCAACCCCCCAAGGCTTTCGCGTTCAATCCATTCGTATAATGAATGAAGGCGCGACCAACAGTGTCATCAGCGGTGACCTCAATGGCGATGAAAAAATCGCCGTCCATGGAGTTTCTGCACTCAAATCCAGCGTGATGGGTATCGGTGGTGGTCAATAATGCTCTCTAAACTGCTTGAATTTGCCCTGACCCAGAGACTACTCGTTTCTGCACTCACTCTCCTGACCATAGGCGCCGGTGTTATTTCGTTCCTGGAACTGCCAATCGACGCATTCCCGGATGTCTCATCCACGCAAGTTAAGATCATCATGAAAGCGCCGGGTATGACACCCGAGGAAGTTGAAGCGCGCATTGTCACGCCGATAGAACTCGAAATGCTGGGCATCCCCAACCAGCGCATGCTCCGTTCCACATCCAAATACGCCATTGCTGATATCACCATCGACTTTGTCGACGGCACCGACATTTATTGGGCGCGCCAGCAAGTCACCGAACGCCTGAATAATGCGCAGCGCGACTTGCCGCCAACCTCGTCCGGCGGTCTGGCACCTATCACCACACCACTGGGCGAAATGTTCATGTTCACTGTAGAAGGTGAAGGCATATCGCTTGAACAGCGCCGCTCCATTCTGGACTGGACGATACGTCCCGCTTTACGCACGCTGCCTGGAGTGGCTGATGTCAACTCATTAGGCGGCTTAGCTCGCGTATTTGAAGTCATTCCGGATCACACTGCACTCGCCGCACGCGGGCTCTCCATGCTACAACTGCAGCAAGCGTTGGAAGTTAACAACCGCAATGACGGCGCCGGACGGCTGAGCGATGGCGATGAAGCCTTACTCGTCAGAACCGAAGGTAGCATCAAAAACCTGCAAGATGTCAGGAATATCGTGATCGCCAGTCCGAACAATAATCCGATACGGGTCAGTGACATCGCCCAGGTTCGCATCGGCAGCCTAACCCGTTATGGCGTGGTCACCAAAGACGGAAAGAATGAAGCGGTAGAAGGCCTGGTATTGGGTCTGCGCGGGGCTAATGCACAAAAAGTTGTTAACGGCGTGCGCGAAAAACTCGCCGAACTCGCACCTACCTTGCCAACCGGCGTCACCACTAAGGTGTTTTACGATCGCGGCAGTCTGGTTAACCGCGCCATCGGCACAGTATCTAAAGCACTCACCGAGGCCATCGTCCTAGTCATCATCCTGTTAGTCCTCTTCTTAGGCAATCTACGTGCCGCTCTAGTGGTCGCAGTAACCTTACCGCTTGCAGTACTCATCACCTTTATATTAATGCAACGTTTCGACATGTCCGCCAACCTGATGTCATTGGGCGGATTGGCGATCGCAATCGGTATGCTGGTCGACGGCGCTGTGGTGGTCGTTGAAAATATCATCAATCACCTAGGTAGAAAACGTCAGCACATCCCTCATCTGCACATTATCTATCGCGCAGTCAAAGAGGTCATCACTCCCGTCTCAGCCGGTGTTGCCATCATCATCATCGTATTTTTGCCTTTGATGACACTAGAGGGACTGGAAGGAAAGCTCTTTATTCCCGTGGCCCTGACCATCGTATTTGCGCTTGCAGCCTCACTGCTACTCTCGCTGACCGTCGTTCCTATGCTGGCTTCTTTCCTGCTCAAAAGCGCCCATCACGAAGACCCCTGGCTGGTACGAATATCACTGCAAGTTTATATTCCCTTACTTACTCTGGCGCTGCGCAAGGAAAAACTCGTGCTCGTAGCCGCCATCACCACCCTGCTATTGACCGGCATCGTTTACACGCAAATCGGAAAAACCTTTATGCCGGAAATGGATGAAGGCGATATCATCATGCAGACTACCAAACTGCCGTCCATCAATCTGGCTCAGACCAAAGATATCGACCTGCGCGTTCAGGCGGCCATCCTGAAGGCCGTCCCCGAAGTAAAAGGCATCGTCTCACGTGCAGGCGCAGATGAACTGGGGCTGGATCCAATGGGACTGAATGAAACCGATAACTTTCTGGTTCTCAAACCGATGGAAGAATGGCGTATAAAAGATAAGAACGCCATCATCGACGAAATCCGAAAAGTGATGCTCGATTTTCCCGGACTGGAATTTAGTTTTACCCAGCCCATCGCGATGCGTGTTTCCGAGATGCTTACCGGCACACGCGGAGATGTTGCCATCAAAATTTTCGGCTCTGATATCACAAAACTCGATGAGCTCGCCGAGAAAATGGTCAAAGTTGTCGGCAGCATCAAGGGTAGCGAAGACGCCTATACGGTCAAGAATGATGGCGTACAGTATTATCGTGTAATCATCGATCGTTTAGCAGCAGGACGCTTAGGCTTGAGCGCTGATGAAATCAGCAACACCTTACGCAGCCAGATCGAGGGACAACAACTGGGCATCGTGATTGAAGACAGCCGCAGAACGCCACTGCTCATACGCGGAGAAGCTGACGTACAGCAGTCGCCTGCCCTGTTCGCCGCCCTGACGCTACCGCTTGCAAACGGACAAAACGTCCCGCTCTCAGTCGTCGCAAAGCTCGAACGCACCAACGGACCGGTGAAAGTTGACCGGGAAAGCGGTCAACGCATGGTCGTGATACAGACCAATGTCCGCGACCGGGATCTGGTCGGTTTTGTTAATGAAGCTAAGGCCGCTGTCGCCGCCCAAATCAAAATCCCTCAAGGCTACCGCATCACCTGGGGCGGACAATTTGAAAATCAGCAGCGCGCGGCAGCACGCCTGACCATCGTCATCCCGATCGCACTGGGTCTGATCTTCATGCTGCTGTTCGCCACCTTCGGTTCTGTCCGTCAGGCAGCGCTGGTGTTGACCAACATCCCATTTGCCTTGATGGGCGGCGTGTTTGCTCTCTGGATCAGCGGTGAGTACCTGTCCGTGCCAGCCTCGGTGGGTTTCATCGCCCTGCTCGGTATCGCCGTGTTGAACGGCATCGTCATGGTAAGTTACTTTAACCAGTTACACACCGAAGGCATGGATATCACTCAGGTTATATTCGAGGGTGCCAAGCGTCGCCTTCGTCCGGTACAGATGACTGCCAGCATCACGGCTTTCGGCCTGTTGCCCTTGCTGTTTGCGACCGGCCCCGGCTCCGAAATTCAAAAGCCGCTGGCCATCGTGGTGATCGGCGGTCTGGTCACCTCAACCATCCTAACCTTGTTTCTGCTGCCTATCCTGTACCGTCGCTTTGGCATTGATCCACACGGAAATACACTATGAAAAAAGAGTTAAATTGCTGTTTGACGCTGGTCTGCCACCGACTGCTGGAAGAGCGTTTGATCGATCATCTGCTGGAACACCCGGAATGGGTTTACGGCTTCTCCATTTTCAAAACGGAAGGAGGCAGCCAGAAGGAACGTTTGCCCAGCATGATAGAACAGGTGCGCGGCCGCTCACAGCGCGTCGCTCTTCAATCCGTCATGAACTTAGAGGATGCGCGCGAACTGGTAACCCATCTCAAACACGAGGAGAGCAATCCTGAGATGGCTTATTGGATCACTCCGGTCATCGAATTCGGGAGGCTGGAATGAAAAATACTGCGAGTAGTAAGTTGGAAGTTGGAAGCTGGAAGTTGAAAGTTGAAAGTAGTTTGTTGCTAGGGCTTATTTCAATGTGTGGCGTTGCTTGTGCCGCAGAGATCAACCGCCCGGATTTACCGGCTCCTGCTCAGGTTGAAGCCGCCTTGAGCAATCACCTGCTGGTGAAGAACGCCACCAGTAGCCTGAAGATGGAGCAAGCTACCCAATACCGGTGGAACAACGGCCCTTACGAGTTCAACTTACGCGCCGGCTCATCGCAACGCAGAGTGATCAGCTCAGGACAAAATCTCAAAGAGTGGGATGTCGCACTGGAACGCCCGTTGCGATTACCGAATAAGGTTGGCATAGATCAGGATATCGGCACAGCCAGTATGCAACGCGCAGAATTTGCACTCGGTGATGCACGGCATGAGGCCGGTCGCACCCTGCTGAAACTCTGGTTTGTCTGGCACCGAGAGCAGGAGCAAGTCTTGCTATGGCAGAAGCAAATCGACATCTTAAAGCAGCAGGCACTGATGACAGAAAAGCGCGTCAAAGCCGGAGACGCACCAAAAATTGAATTAAATCAAGTTGTTGCAACAGAAGCAATAGCCAGTATTTCGTGGCATCAAGCCCAGTTGCGCGCCCTGCTCGCTGCAAATGATTTAACCCGCCAGTTCCCTGCCATTCACTTACCGCAAACACTCTCTCCCACCACACCACAAGCGATAGAGCACGACTACGTTTTCTGGAAAACCCGCATCTTCAATGACAATCACGAACTTGGCATGGTGCAGGCGCAAAACCAGGTTCAGCATTTAATGGCGCAACGCAGTCGCGCCGATCGGATCCCGGACCCGACTGTCGGTATACGTTACTCCAATGAAATGGGCGGTAATGAGAAATTGGCCGGCGTATACCTGACCGTTCCGCTGTCGTTCGGGCACCGGAGTGCCATCGCGGATGGCGCTACGCAACAAGCCGTTATCACAGCCGATCAGGAAGCCTTTGTAACACGGCGCATCGAGGGTGATATTTATGCAGCCCACACACAGGCGGTGAAGAGTTATGACACTTGGCAACAAGCGCGTGAAGCAGCCCTTGCGATAAACAACAACGCCGAACTGATCGCCCGCGCCTACACGTTTGGAGAAGTGAGCTTATCTGAGAGTCTCACCGCACGACGTTTCGCGCTGGAATCCTCCTTAGCCGAAAAACTGGCGCAACTGGACGCGAACGAAGCACGCTATCGTTTGTTGCTCGATGCCCACCAGTTATGGGCGAATGAGGAAGTACATGAACATCATGACTGACCCCGATATTCTTGGCAGTTTAGCGGCCACCCTGACGACCAGTGCCTTCATCCCGCAGACCTGGCAGGTGTGGCGCACGCGTCATACCGCCGATATATCGCTAGGCATGTATACCCTATTCACACTGGGCGTTGCGCTTTGGCTGGCTTATGGTCTGGAACTGGCCTCCTGGCCCATTATCATCGCCAACAGCATTACGCTAATACTGGCGGGCGCTGTGCTGATCATGAAATTGAAATTTGGCTGATTAGGGTGGCAACGTTTTTCAAGCCGGATTTTTAATAGCCCTTTATAATGCGGCGGCTAAACACCCTAAATATCGAACATGACGCTTATTCCTGAAATAAAACCCAACCAGTCCGTCGAGTTACTCAAAGAATTGCACATCTTGACTCGCGACGGCAAACTCAATCAGGACAGCCGTCGCAAGCTCAAACAGGTTTATCATTTATTTCATTTCATCGAACCCTTATTAAACGAAGTGCTGATTGAAAAGGCAGCGGTCACGCTGGCAGATCACGGCGCAGGGAAATCCTATTTAGGTTTCATCCTCTACGATTTATTTTTTAAAGCGCGCGATACCGGCCATATCTACGGGATTGAGACACGCGAAACACTGGTTGCCAAATCGCAGGAACTCGCCGGCAAGTTAGGCTTTGAACGCATGTCGTTTCTGAACCTGTCAGTCGAGGATTCCATCCATTCGAGCGAACTCCCCGGCCAGATCGATGTCGTTACAGCGCTGCACGCCTGCAATACCGCCACCGACGACGCGATCAAATTTGCCTTGCACAAAAAGGCCAAATTTATCGTACTGGTGCCGTGTTGCCAGGCGGAAGTATCCAGCGTATTAAACAAGCATAAGAATCAATCATTTGGCAAAACCCCCTTATCTGAAATCTGGCGACACCCGATACACAGCCGCGAATTTGGCAGCCACCTGACCAACGTGCTACGCTGTCTGTTGCTGGAGTCTCACGGCTATCAGGTCACGGCCACCGAATTGGTCGGCTGGGAACATTCAATGAAAAACGAACTGATCATTGCACGTCGCATGAATAAACCGCGCAAGGATGCTCAACAAAGGCTGGAAGCCATCCTGAGCGAATTAAATTTGAATGAATTGCATGGTCGTTTTGTTTATTAGCGAATAAACGGCGATTCCCTCTTTTTTCAATTTAACGCAACTTTTTCCAGCAATCAGGCTCATATCAGCCTTAATCAAGTGTTCTCAAGATTTTTCGGGTCAAGCAGATGGATGCAATTACATTAAAAGGCGGAGAGCATGCAGTGTTGTTATTGCACGGCTTGCAAAGCAGTCCCGCCGAACTTCAGCCTATCGCCAAGCGGTTACATCAGGCAGGCTACACTGTCCATGTTCCTCATATCAGAGGATACGGTTTCATGCACGGTGACACCCCGCGTTCGGTGACGCATTGGCAGGATTGGCACGCTAAGGCCTTGGAAGAATTTCGCACACTCCAACAACAGCACAGCACTGTCGCTGTCGGCGGTTTGTGTATCGGCGCGACGCTGTCCTTGAGCATTGCAGCGGAATTAGGCGACGAAGTTTCCGCCCTCACCCTGATGGCTACCACGCTGTGGTATGACGGTTGGAGCATTCCCTGGTATCGTTTTATGCGCTACGTAGGCTATTACTCGCCGGTGCGCTATCTGTACAGCTATCGTGAACGCGAGCCTTTCGGTTTGAAGAACGTGCAATTGCGTAAATGGATCGCACGAGAAATGAGCCACAAGGATTCCTCCATCGTCGGGGCTAGTAAATTAAATTTGCCCGCGATTCAGGAAGCCGAACGCATGATTAAAACGGTCAAGCAATCGATGCATCGGGTTACCGCACCGGCGATCATCATCCACGCAGAAGAAGATGATGTCGCCTCACCCCGCAATGCGCGTTATGTTGCAGCGAATTTAGGTTCAGCCAAAATTGAAAGCGTGATGCTACACAACAGCTACCATATGATCACCGTGGATAACGACAGGGAGCTAGTGGCCAGCAAGACCATCGCCTTTTTTAACGAAATCCACAAAATGTAACCAAATGTAACAAACCGCACATGGTCGATATGACAGTTGAGCGCCAAATTCAGTTATAATCCAAAAAAAATAATTACAGAATATTTATCAAGATGAGCTCACTCCCTACTATACAGCGCATGATGGTCGAACAATTTGACCTGAAGCTCGAAGATCTGATTCCTGAAGCCACGCTGGAAAGCTTGGGACTGGACTCGCTTTCTGTTATTGAATTCATGTTCAATCTTGAAGATGAATTGAAAATCAAACTGCCCGACGAACGTGTCGAAATCAAGACACTGCAAGATGTGACCAACTTGGTCGATCGTATCGTCGCCGAGCAATCGGCTTAACAGGTTCTGCATGACCAGGCGCGTCGTTATCACCGGTTTAGGTATAGTTTCCCCCGTAGGCAACTCTACAGAACAATTTTTCAGTAATTTGATGTCAGGAATATCCGGCATCAAACGATTGCAAAGCAGCTTCGTTGAACAACTCGCCGTTAAAATTGGCGCGCCGGTTTCTGATTTTAATCCATCCCGGCATTTCTCCAAAATACAACTCACTGGCATCGAACGTTTCAGCCAGATGGCACTGGTTGCCGCCGAACAAGCCGTCCATGATGCGAAACTGGTACTCAACGAGAATGAGCAGGCGCGCGCCGGCATCTACATGGGCTCATGCCTGGGCGGCGCTGGTACGCTCGAAGACGGCTACGTGGAAATTTTCAAGAGTGAAAAACCGCGCATCAAGCCGCTGAGCGTCTTACTCAGCATGAACAATGCCGCCGCTTCGCACATCTCCATCAAATATCATTTGCAAGGCCCGAACATCACTTATTCAACGGCCTGTTCTTCGTCTGCCATCGCCATCGGTGAAGCGTATCGTCAGATTAAACACGGCTATGCCGATGTCATGTTGGCCGGTGGCGCTGAAGCCATGCTGACGCTGGGCGCGATGAAGGCATGGGAAGCCTTGCGCACGCTGGCCACCGAAGATGCAAACGACCCCGGCGCCTCCTGCAAACCGTTCTCGAAAAATCGCAACGGCCTGGTACTGGGAGAAGGCGCGGCCATCCTGGTGCTAGAAGATGCCGAACGTGCCATCGCCCGGGGTGCCACCATCTATGCAGAACTGGCAGGCTACGATTGTTCCTCCGACTCCAGTCACATCACCAAACCCGACTCGCACGGTCAGACTCGCACCATATTGAGCGCATTGAAAGATGCCGGATTACAACCCGCTGACATTGGCTACATCAATGCCCACGGCACAGCAACACTGGCCGGTGACATAGAAGAAACCCATGCGATAAAGCAAGTATTCGGTGAACATGCCTACCGCGTTCCTGTCAGCTCCACCAAATCCATGCACGGCCATCTGATGGGCGCGACCGGCGCAGTTGAATTTATGGCAAGCGTGCTAGCCTTGAAGCATCAATCCATTCCGCCAACGATCAATTTGCTGCAACCCGACCCTGAACTCGATCTGGATTACGTCGCCAATTGCGGCAGATCCAACGTTGCAATGGATGCCGTGATGTCCAATTCATTTGCCTTTGGTGGCACAAACGCGGTTTTGATCGCGAAAAAATTTACCGTCTGAATTTAACTTAATTAATCCTTTTAATCCCTTGGATTAAACCTTAAGCCGCAAAACCATCAAATGGGGTGTATGTCACCGCATCCTTACACGGACCATTCCCAATGAAGGAATTCAACCTCTCCGCCTGGGCACTCAAACATCAGGCACTCGTACTCTACGCATTGTGCGCATTATTGCTGGCAGGCGTATTTTCCTACACCCAACTGTCGCAAAAGGAAGATCCCGATTTTACCTTCAAGGTGATGACCATCAAGTTGCAATGGCCGGGTGCCAGCGCGCGCGAAATCGAACAACAAGTCACAGACCGGGTTGAACGCAAACTACAGGAAACCCCTTGGCTGGACAATGTCAGCAGTTACTCCAAGGCGGGAGAGGCAGTGATCTTCGTCACCCTCAAAGATGCCATGCCACCGGCCGAACTGGAACACGCATGGAATCAGGTCAGAAAAGAGCTATCCGATATGCGCCGGGGGATGCCGGAGGGTGTATCCGAACCCATCATCAACGATAATTTCGGCGAAACTTACGGCTCTATCTATGCCCTCACCTCAAACACGCTCGGCAATGCCGAGTTAGCCGCACAGGCTGGTCTGATACGCGAAGCGCTACTAAGAATAGAAAATATCAATAAAATCAGACTAATAGGCGTTCAGCACGAAAAAATTTACATCGATTTTTCCAGTAAAAAAATGGCCGAACTTGGTATCGATCCACTGCTGGTTGCCTCCGCCTTAAAAGCACAAAATGCCATGGAACCAGCTGGCGAAGTGGTGACTCAATACGACATCACGCGACTGCGCGTCAGCGGCGACTTTAACTCAGTCAAAAGCATACAAGACATCGGCATTAAAGCCGGTGACAAAATCTACCGCTTGGGCGATGTGTGCAACGTCTATCGCTCCTATGCCGATCCTGCCTCATTTAAAATGCGCACAATGGGCCACGAGGCTATCGGACTTGCCATTTCGATGTCCCTGCAAGGCAACGTCGCCCAATTGGGCAAGACGCTCGCGCTTGAAATAGAACGCATCAAGAAACAATTACCGTCGGGAATCGAAATTCATCAGGTATCTAATCAGTCTGACGTGGTCAAAAAATCCATCAGTGAATTTATGAGCGCCCTGCTCGAAGCGCTCGCCATCGTGCTGGTGGTCAGCTTCTTCAGCCTAGGCGCACGCGCCGGACTGGTGGTAGGGCTTTCCATCCCGCTGGTTCTGGCAGGCACCTTCCTGCTAATGCATCTGTTTGGCATCGATTTGCAACGCGTCTCACTGGGCGCACTCATCATCGCACTCGGCCTGTTAGTGGATGACGCCATGATTGCCGTAGAGATGATGAAGGTTAAACTGGAACAGGGCTACAGCCGTATGGAAGCGGCCAGCTTCGCTTATACCAGCACCGCCTTTCCGATGCTGACCGGCACGCTGATCACCGCCGCCGCTTTCCTGCCGGTTGGCCTTGCCAAATCTTCCGCCGGCGAATACACCTTCTCGATCTGTGCGGTTGTCACCATCGCCCTGCTCGTTTCCTGGCTGGTCGCGGTGGTTTTCACTCCCTTTATCGGCTTTCGGCTGTTACAGGACACAAGCAACAGCAACGGCAATGAAGACAACTATCAAAAGGGATTCTACGCGCGCTTTCGTGTCGCGGTAGAATGGTGTCTGGATCACCGAAAATCTATCTTAATCCTCACCGTTGCAGCATTTATCTCGGCATTGCTGGGCTTTAGCAAAGTTGAACAGGAATTTTTCCCGCCATCGGATCGCACCGAATTGCTGCTGGATATATGGCTACCAGAGGGCACCAGTTTTGCGACCACAGAAGCCCTGACGCTGGATGTCGAGAGCAAAATCAAAGCGGATCCGGGCATCAATAATTTCACCAGTTATATCGGCGGTAGCACACCGAGATTCTATTTGCCGTTAGACCTGCAACTGCCCACAGTTAATTATGCACAAATCGTCATCAACACCCGCGACGGCGCTACGCGCGAAGCCGTGCTCAAACGTGTACGCGTATTGTTGGACAAAAACTATGCAGAATTTGGCATACGCATCGCGCGACTGGAAAATGGCCCTCCGGTTGGCTATCCCGTTCAGTTTCGTGTGGTCGGCGCAGATCCTGCAAAACTGCGTAGTATCGCGGAGGAAGTAGCCGCTGTTGTCAGACAGAATCACAATACCAAGAACGTTAGTCTCGATTCCAATGAGAAGATACGTACCCTGAGCGTCGAGGTCGATCAGGAGAAGGGGCGTGAATACGGATTATCTTCACAAGTGGTATCCAGGAATTTACAGGCATTCTTGTCCGGCCTGACGGTTTCCAGCTTGCGTGAAGGTGAAAAGCGCATCGAAATCATCGCGCGCGCCGAAGCCGCTGAGCGCGGCAATCCCGAGTACTTGAGCCAGTTGAATATTTACACCGAACACGGCAAATATGTACCGCTCAGCGAAATCGCCAACATCAGCGAAAACGAAGAAGACGGAATTATCTGGCGCATGAATCGCCAACCGGTGGTCACGGTGCGCGCCGATGTTCCCGACGATGTTAAAGCGCCGGATGTGAGCGATGCGATCGACCAGAAACTCACGGCGATCCGCGCCAAACTGCCGGAGGGATACCACATCGAGGTGGGCGGCGCGACGGAGGACAGCGACAAGGCACAGGATTCCATTATCGAAATCCTGCCGCTAATGGGTTTTCTCATCGTCACCTTACTGATGCTGCAGTTAAAACGCTACAAACAAGTCACGCTAGCCCTGCTGACCGCACCCTTAGGAATCATCGGTGTAACAGGTTCCCTGCTGCTATTTCACGTCCCGTTCGGCTTCGTCGCGATGCTGGGCATGATTTCACTCTCGGGGATGATCATGCGTAACTCGGTGATTCTGCTCGACCAGATCAGCCAGGACATCGACGCCGGCATGAGCCAGTGGGATGCCATCGTCGAATCCACCATACGCCGCTTCCGCCCCATTATGCTAACCGCCGCTGCGGCGATTCTGGCGATGATACCGCTGACACGCAGCGTCTTCTGGGGGCCGATGGCCATCGTCATTATGGGCGGATTGCTGATCGCCACCCTGTTGACCCTGTTCTACCTACCCGCTCTGTATGCGGTCTGGTTCAAGGTACAACGACCAAGCCCTGATGCAGTAAAGCCGTCGTTCAAGGACGCGTAGTTTGTGTACAAGGAGATATTCAGCTGCGTGCTGAGTTAAACCTGCATGGCCTTATTCAATACTGCCGCAGTTTGTGGACGCACAGCAATTTTTGCTTCAGGCTCAGAGCCTTCAGTACTCACGGTTAAAAACAGTACGGCTCTGCGATTACCAGTGACAGTCCGCAACCGAGAATTATATGCACTCAAACACAGCAGACAACAACCCACACAGTTATCTACAGATAGTGTAAGTAAACTCCTTAGCCGATCAAATTCTATAAGCCCTTGAAAAGTACATCCCAATCAGTCAATGATTGCGATACCTTAACGCACGCCCGGCCGCCAGAGACTCCTCTCACACGCTAAAAAATCATACCACCCTCGATTACTTGGTAAGCAATTAGGTTAACGATATATTTTTAAAGACGGCAGCGAACGCATATTGTTCATGCAAAAAAAAGACACCGAAGTGTCTTTTTTAGCGGTACTGCTTATTTGCGGCGGGGCAACATACGCTCCATCAAACCGTCTTTCATAATAAACTGATGCTTGAGTGCACCCAACACGTGCACGACGACCACAACGATCAGCACGTTCACCATGAACTCATGCGCCTCATGAGCAAACACCTCATCGTAACCGCCATCTTTAGGCAACAGACTCGCATCGCCGGACAATAAGGCTTTACCTGCATCGCTGGTGACAATCGTGATCATGCCGCTCACCGGCAAGACGAACAACACGGTATATAACAGGTGGTGTACGCCCTTGGCCAGCTTATCCATTGGGCTATCGCCGATAGGCGCAGGTACGCCATCCTTGCTACGAAAAAACAAACGCGCTACGGTCAGCAAAAAAACCGCGCCACCGGCTAAGCCGTGCACAAGATATCCTGAAATCGTTGCATTGCTATCATCCGTCGCCTCTGCCAGCGAGTCGCCGAGAAACCAGGCTGCAACCAGCAGTGCCAAAGTCAGCCAATGTATCAATACCATGCGATTACTGTAATGCTTCATCATTCTTCCCTTAATATTATTTTCAAATGCGGTGAGATAGTCTCTATCTAAAAAAGTTCCCTTGCATCTGGCGTGAAATTTACCCGAAAACGCATTAATTTGCAGAATTTTTTCTGACCTGACTGAACTTCGTGCCGAGGTATCAATCCGACAGACGGGGTAGACTGACAGAATTGCCCGCAGTATCCTCACCCCAAGGAACTCTGATGAATTCAAGCAATACAGCGATAGATGGATTGACGACAGCCGAAGCGGCGCTGCGCCTGAAGAAATTCGGATACAACGAACTCGCACCGCATCAACCTCGTCGCCTGTGGCAAATCGCCGCCGAAATATTGCGTGAACCGATGTTTTTGCTGCTGATATCGGCCGGCGGCGTCTACTTGCTGCTGGGCGACATTTCAGATGCGCTGATGCTGCTGGGTTTCGTCATACTGATCATCGTCATGACCGTGTTTGAACAACAAAAAAGCGAAAAAGTATTAGAAGCTTTGCGCGATTTATCCAGTCCGCGCGCGCAGGTGCGACGTGATGGCCGTCAACTGCGCATTGCAGGACGTGAAGTTGTTCCGGGCGATTTACTGCTCATCAGCGAAGGAGATCGCATAGCCGCCGACGCCTTGCTACTCAGTTGCAACGATCTGCTCGTTGATGAATCCATGCTGACCGGCGAATCCGTACCGGTGCGAAAACAATCAGGCACAGCAGGAATTGCGGAGCCCGGCGGCGATGACCAACCATTTGTCTACGCGGGAACTGTGCTGGTACAAGGCGCCGGCATCGGACAAGTCACCGCAACCGGCAGGCAGAGCACCCTCGGGCAAATCGGCCGATCGCTGGAACAGACGCAAACCGCCACCTCCCCCTTGCGCATCCAGACCGGCCGACTGGTGCGCCGACTGGCCACGATTGCTATTACGCTGTGCCTGAGTCTGGTGCTGATCTACGGTTACACGCGTGGTAACTGGCTTAACGCGCTGCTGGCGGGTATCAGTCTGGCAATGTCCACCCTACCCGAAGAGTTTCCGGTCATCCTGTCGGTCTTTATGGCACTGGGCGCCTGGCGCATCTCGCAACACGGGGTACTCACCCGCCGCTCGGATGCGATCGAAACGCTGGGAGCTACCACCGTGCTGTGTACCGACAAGACCGGCACGCTGACAGAAAACCGCATGGTCATTAAGAAACTGTATAGCGACGGTAAAATGCTCAGCGTTGACCATCAAAGTCCGCTCCCGGAACCCTGGCATGAGCTGGTGGAATTCGGCATCCTAGCCAGCGAACGCGAGCCGTTTGATCCAATGGAGCGCGCCTTGCAAGAACTTGGACGGCGCACCTTAACCGGCAGTGAGCATTTGCATGACGCATGGGAAATTATTCACGAATACAGCCTGACGCCACAACTTTTGGCCATGTCTCACGTCTGGCGCGGCGATGGTCATGAACATCATCTGGTGGCCGCCAAAGGCGCGCCGGAAGCGATCATCGACCTATGTCATTTATCCGCCGAACAAGCCAGGGCAATCGGTGATGTCGCCAATAAAATGGCCGACAGCGGCCTACGGGTACTCGGCGTTGCCAGAGCCCGAATCCCGCCTTGCGATCCACCAAGCTGGCCGGAACTGCAACACGATATCGAATTTTCTTTCGTTGGCCTGTTAGGTTTGCACGATCCACTACGCCCCGCAGTTGCAGACGCCATCCTGCAATGCAGTAATGCCGGGATCAGGGTGGTAATGATCACAGGCGACCATGCGCGTACCGCACAGGCCATCGCCCGCGAACTGGGCTTACCCGCAGAACTCATACTGACAGGCGTGGAAATGGGTGACCTATCCAACACCGAATTACAAGAAAAAATTAAATATATTCAAGTATTTGCACGTATCATTCCGCAACAAAAATTGCGTCTGGTGGAAGCGTTCAAAGCCAACGGAGAAATCGTCGCGATGACGGGCGATGGCGTGAACGATGCGCCCGCCCTGAAAGCCGCACACATCGGCGTTGCGATGGGGCAAAGAGGAACCGACGTGGCACGGGAAGCGGCGGGACTGGTATTGCTGCACGACGACTTCACCTCCCTGGTCACCACCGTGCGTCTGGGGCGACGCATCTACGACAATCTGCGCCGCGCAATGAGCTACACGCTGGCCGTCCACCTGCCCATCGTCGGCATGGCGATGCTGCCGGTCTTGCTGGGCGATCCACTCCTGTTACTCCCCGCACACATCATGTTTTTAGAACTGATCATCGGCCCCGCCTGCTCAATATTTTTTGAAGCCGAAACAGAGGAGGCCAACATCATGAACCGCCCACCCAGATCGGCAAATGAAACCTTATTTGGCGGAAGACGACTGGCTGTCAGCCTGCTGCAAGGGAGTGCGGCATTTGCCATCATCGCTGCCCTTTACACGGTGGCAAAACTACACATTTCAGATGAAAACACCCTGCGCGCCCTGATATTTTCAGCCATGGTCGGCGGAAATATTGCACTGATCTTCGGCAATCGGGCGGTGCGGGAAATCAACTCACCGGTGAATCCGACCCTGCGCTGGATTTTACTGGCCAGCATCAGCGGACTCATGCTGGTACTAAGCTTGCCTGTGCTGCGCGAATTGTTCCATTTTTCCGGAAATGCGCTACTCAACCTGGGTATAGGCATACTCGCCGCATTTTTTATCTGGCTATCCACGCTCTTGATTAAAAATATTTTTTCCAGATAAGCTGCATCGGACGGCACACTCCTGCTTCCGCCGATCTATTACTTTTGGCCTAGACCATCAGACATATTGTTTTGCACGCCTTCTTATCGTAATGTGAAAGCCACTCCCGGCAGTCGTTTTCAAACTTACAAGGAGAACACAACATGTCAGAATACATCACAAGTCTAGGCTGGTTACCCGACCTGCCCAGCATCACCGATTACACAGAAGATCACGACAAAATCAAACCCAAACTGACCGCATTAAGGCGAAGAATGGAAAGCGCCCCAGCCTTGGCCACCAGTTCAGATTTACGCGCTTGGTGCTCGCCGATCGAAAATCAGCTCAATTTAGGGGCATGCACGGCGCATGCGGGTGTCGGTATGGTCGAATATTACGAGCGCCGCGCCTTTGGACGCCACATCGATGCATCCCGCCTGTTTGTCTACAAGGCAACCCGCAACCTGATGAAGTCCAACGGCGATACCGGCGCTTATCTGCGTACCACGATGGAGGCGTTAGTCTTGTTTGGCCTGCCGCCGGAAGATTACTGGCCTTATGTCGTCGCCAACTACGATATGGAGCCTAGCGCGTTTCTGTATTCCTTCGGACAAAACTATCAGGCGTTGAATTATTACCGTCTGGATCCTGCCGGAACGACAGCCGCAGCACTATTGACCAGCATCAAAACCAATCTGGCAGCGGGACTCCCCTCCATGTTCGGCTTCACCGTCTACAATTCATACACGCAGGCCAACGTCGCCAATAAGGGTGCGATTCCCTACCCGGTCGCCGGCGACAAGGTGGTGGGCGGTCACGCCATCATGGCTGTCGGCTACGACGACAGCTTGCAAATCAAGAATACGGCTGCAGGTGCGGCGAGCACCACCGGTGCCTTGCTGATACGAAATTCGTGGGGTAGTGGATGGGGTGACGGAGGCTACGGCTGGCTGCCCTACGCCTATGTTCAACACGGCTTGGCGACCGACTGGTGGACATTGATTTCGCAGGAATATGTAGATACCGGAAAATTCGGCTAAATCTTGCAGCTTGGCGGGAC
>CAISHO010000066.1 GCA_903885165.1 uncultured Nitrosomonadales bacterium
ACGTCCAAAGGTTTTTGCCCATGCGGTTGCGATTATTGGAGATCAGCGCATTAGCCGCATCCAGTATATTGCCGTGCGAGCGATAGTTCTGCTCCAGCTTGATCACCGCCTCAACCTTGAAGTCGCGCAACAAATCTTTCATGTTACCGATGTTGGCACCGCGAAACGCGTAGATGGACTGATCGTCATCGCCCACCGCAAACAGCGAATTATGCCCGCCCGCCAGCAGTTTCAGCCACTGGTATTGCAGCGGATTGGTATCCTGAAATTCGTCCACCAGTATGTGTTTGAAACGTTCCTGATAGTGTTCGCGCAGCGGCGTATTGCGCGACAGCAATTCATAACAGCGCAGCAGCAATTCCGAAAAATCCACCACGCCTTCGCGCTGGCACTGTGCATCGTATTCGGCGTACACCTCGACTTTGCGGCGCGTGTAAGGATCGAAGGCTTCCACCTCGTGCGCCCGCAAACCCTGCTCCTTGCTGCCACTGATGAAATTCTGCATCTCGCGCGGTGGATATTTTTCGTCATCCACATTCAGCGCCTTCATCACCCGCTTGATCGCTGAGAGCTGATCGCCTGAATCGAGAATCTGAAAAGTCTGCGACAGGGCAGCCTCACGGTAATGGGCGCGCAGCAGGCGATTACACAAGCCGTGAAAAGTGCCTATCCACATACCGCGCGTATTGATGGGCAGCATCGCGGACAGCCGCGTGACCATTTCCTTCGCCGCCTTATTGGTAAAAGTCACCGCCAGTATGCCGTGCGGCGAGACATGACCGCCGCTGATCAGATAAGCGATACGGGTGGTCAGCACGCGCGTCTTGCCGCTGCCCGCCCCCGCCAGTATCAGCGCGGATTGTGCGGGCAAGGTCACCGCTTGCAGTTGAGGGGGATTGAGGCCGGATAATAGTGTGGTATTCATGGGGCGAATTATCCCACAGCGGCATCACTCAGCGCGCGTGAAAAATTCGTCCTGGATGATGGAGCGCGAAAAACGGATGGCGCTATGAATGAACCGGGCAGTTTAATTCGGTTGCCCAGTGCGCCGGATCGGGACTGCGTTCAGGACCTGACAGGTAACACTCCCACAAATCACCTTGTGCCACCAGGCCGCGCGCTTGTATCTGTACAAAGTGCGCACCCCAGGCAGCGCCCAGCCCTTCATACCCGCCGCGATAAGCAGTGCGAGCCACTGTACTGGCAGGCAGACTACTGCATTTCACCCGACCTGCGGATAACACGGCCGAATTAACGGGGAAACCCACCTCGAAATCAAACACATTGCTAGGTCTTTGCAGATGATAACTAAACAGCGGCCCCGCAGGCGCAAGCCCTTGCGCCGTCAAAGCGGCAAGGACTTCGCCGATGGCAGCACCCATCACCGCCTGAATTTCTGCACGAGGTATAACAAGATGGATCACTGCCGTCATCTGTTTTTGAGTTTGTACGATTTCAATCTTGCCTGACATCTGATTCACCGTTGCTTTTCCAAATAGGCGGTCACCTTCGCCTTGGGCACTTTTTGCAGCGCGCACATAAGCTCGTGGGAAACCACCTTCAAACTGTATTGGCGCCGTATATCCGTATCCATTTTGCTCCATAGATGAGCTGTCATTTCCGCATCGGCCAGCGCACGGTGATGCCGCGCCGTATCTGGCAACGTCAAATATTTCACCAGCGTGCCCAGTTTGTGATCAGGTGATGCAGGATAAAGCCTGCGCGCCAGCAGCATCGAACAAGCAATTTTTTGCTGGCGGCGATGGCCGATTCTGGCCCACTCGGCATCGAGAAAGCGGCTATCGAACGAGGCGTTATGAGCGACCAGTGGAATGGTGCCAACGAACTGCGCCAGCTCTCTCATCACCTGCGCGGCAGAGGGCGCGGCGCGCACCATCTGGTTGGTGATCCCGGTGAGCTCCGTGATGAAGCCAGAAATATACGCACCGGTATTCATCAGGCTCTGGTAACGATCAACGATTTTCCCTCCATCGACGATCACCACCGCCACTTCGGTCGCACGATCTCCCATGTCAGGCGACATGCCGGTTGTTTCAAAGTCGATGACCGCGACAGCACTCATAGAATATAATTAATAATCAATTAATTGGATCAACATTGATCTGCAACCACCATTCGAGCAAAGCCAGATGCCAGAGTTTGCTACCCTGAATCCGCGTCAAATAGGCCTCCGGATCGGCGAGCAGTTTTTCCACATAGCTGCGCCGATACAGGCCGCGTTTGATGCACGCATCGGAATTGAGGATGGTGCGCATCGTCTCCAGAAATTCACCGCGCACATATTTAAGCGCAGGAACGGGGAAATAACCCTTAGGACGATCAATCACCGCATCCGGCACCAGCCCGCGCGAAACGGCTTTCAGGGGAAATTTTCCGCCCTCTTTAAGCTTTAACGAAACAGGCATCTTCGCCGCTAGTTCCACTAGTTCATGATCAAGGAATGGCACACGCGCCTCCAGTCCCCAAGCCATAGTCATGTTATCCACGCGCTTGACCGGATCATCTACCATCAACCGCGTCACATCCAGACGCAGCACCTCATCCATAAACTCATCCGCACCCGGCAGTTCCAGTTGCGCCGACACCCAGGCTGCAGTCACATCCGGCACGGCGTAGTCATCGCTCACCATCTCCAGATATTCGGCATGATCGCGATCGAAGTAATGCGAGGAAAAACGTTCGAGCGGCGTGCCACTTTCCGCTTCCATACGCGGATACCAGAAATACCCGCCGAACACCTCATCCGCACCTTGTCCCGCCAACACAACTTTGACGTCCTGCGACACTTTTTCGCCTAACAGGTAGAACGCCGTCACATCGTAGCTGGCCATCGGTTCGGACATCTGAGCGATCGCATCAGGCAGGTATTTCAACACATCCGCGTTCGGAACGGCATATTTGTGATGACGGGTTTTGAAATGTTGCGCAACCTGATCGGAATATTCAAACTCGTCCGCCGCCTCACCTGCCACAGCCTCGAAACCGATGGAAAAGGTATTCAATTCATCGACATGGTCAGCCAACAAGGCTACCAGTAGACTGGAATCCAGACCGCCTGAGAGCAGCACCCCGACCGGCACGTCGGAAGCCAGACGGTGACGCTCAACCGCGCGACGCAAAACGACGCGCGTCGCATTCAACCACTCTTCTTCCGATAGCGTATCGGCGGGTCGAGTCGCATCGAGCGTCCAGTAACAGCGCTGCGCAACTTCACCCGTGGCAGAGAAACTCAAGGTATGCGCAGGCGGCAATTTTCTGATGCCGGAGAGCAGGGTACGGGGTGCGGGCACCACGCCATGCAGGGTGAAATGCTGATGCAGCGCGACCGGATCAATGCGGATATCCACACCACCGCCCGCCAGCAAGGCTTGAGGGGTGGAGGCGAAACGCAGCCGCTCGCCATCCAGCGTATGGTACAAGGGTTTAATCCCCAGACGGTCACGCGCCAGAAACAATGTTCCGGTGCGTTTATCCCAGATCGCGAAGGCGAACATACCGTAAAAACGCGACACGCAATGCTCACCCCAGGCGTGATAGGCCTTGAGGATGACTTCACTGTCCCCGGTGGTAACAAACGCATAGCCCAGCTCGATCAGCTCGGCGCGCAATTCCCTGTAATTGTAGATAGTGCCGTTGAACACCAGCGCCAGCCGCAAAGCATCATCCACCATAGGTTGATCGGCACCCGCTGACAGATCGATAATCGCCAGCCTCCGGTGACCAAAGGCCAATGCACCGTCGCTGTAAAAACCCTCATGATCCGGGCCGCGCCGCGCCAGCCGGGCCGTCATGCGCTGCAGCACCGCCATATCCGGAGCCGATTGATCGAAGCGTAATTCACCGCAAATACCACACATGCAAGACTCCATTTAATTCTGTTGCGAGATTATCGCCCAACCGCTAGCGTGATGCTAAATTTTCCCGTCCCATGCTGGCTGGACGAAACCTGATTCTCATCAACATACCGACGCCATCCGCCCCGGACGACAGGAAAACTTGCGCCTCATGTCGATCCGCAATTTCACGAACGATCGCCAAACCCAGACCACAACCATCCTTATTAGTACCTAAAACACGGTAAAATCGCTCAAAAACACGTTCGCGTTCGCCTTCGGGAATGCCTGGCCCATTATCTTCCACTTCCAAAACGACAGCCTCATCCTGAGAGGCTATCCGCACCGTAACCTGCCCGCCGGTTTGCGTGTAGCGCAGCGCATTGTCGATCAGATTAGTTAGCATTTCACCCAGCAACAGAGTATTGCCGATCACGCTGCCCCGCCCGACCCCGTCTTCAAATCCCAAATCAATTTTATTGATGATGGCCTTCTGCACCCAGTTTTCGGTCACGTTTCTCGCTAGGGCGGCCAGATCCAGTTCGACCATGCTGGCCTGATTTTGTGTGCCGTGTTCTGATCTGGCCAGCACCAGCAACTGATTGGCCAGATGCGCGGCATGATCAGCACCTCGTTCAATCTGACGCAAAGAATGACGAATTTCTGAAGGATCCTCCAGAAACAAAGCCAATTCGGCTTGCGCCTTGAGCCCGCTCAGTGGCGTGCGCAGTTGATGTGCCGCGTCGGCCACAAAGCGGAGCTGCACCTCCATAGAATCATCCAGCCGCTCCATCAATTCGTTGAAGCCGCGTATCAATGGCCTGAGTTCGGCCACAATTTCATTTTCCGGCAAGGGGCTCAAATCCAGCGATGAGCGACGGGTCAATTCATCGCGCAACTGCAACAGCGGTTTCAAACCGCGCCCAACGCCCCACCAGACTGCGACGCCGGCAAACAAGATCAACATAAACTGCGCGGGCAGCACTCGCCATATCCACTCCTGCACATGTTCCGCATGTAACACCAGCGTCTTCGCGATCAGAACGGTGACTCGCCCGCTCGCAACACTAGTAGTCGGCATGATAGCCGCCATCATGCGCACCGGCTGCCCTTGATATTCAGCCTGATAATAAACCGGGGTTGCCCCCACCTCGCCGGGGGGAAGAGGCAATGCCGGCGAACCGAAACGGTACTCTTGCTGCCAGCCGCTCAGCTGGTAATACACTTTATCCTGATTGTCCGAGGACAACATATTCAACGCACCCTCGTGCAGATTGAATTCAACCCGGTCTTCATGCGTGCGTAGTTGATCGAGCAGGATTTTACTGGTATGAAGCAAAAAACGGTCATGCACATGATTGGCACTGACCAGGCTGAATTGATAGATCAGCACCACGTTGATCAGCAACAATACCGTCATCGGTATCATCACCCAGCGCAGCAATTTCTGACGCAAGGTATTGGTATCAAACCAACACTTGTAAAGACTCATTGTTTTTCCAGCAAATAGCCCAATCCACGCAAGGTACGAATATTGACATTACCCACGGCAATTTTTTTACGTAAACGATGCACATAGACTTCCAGCGCATTGAGACTCACTTCTTCCCCCAGCACCGACAACTGTTCGCTGAGCATCTCCTTACTCACCACACGATCGGCACGCATCATCAACACTTCGAGCACACTCAGTTCCCGTGCCGACAAGTCCAGCGGTTCTCCATCTAACATGGCTCGATGACCAACCGTATCCAGACACAATCCCCCCACCTCCAGTCGCGCACTGACCGCTGATTGACCGCGACGCAACAACGCCCTGATGCGCGCCTCCAGTTCGAGCAGATCAAATGGCTTGGCCAGAAAATCGTCCGCACCGGAATCTAGCCCCTCAACGCGATCTTTGATCTTGTCTCTGGCAGTCAGGATCAGCACCGGCACGCTCACATTCCGCAGGCGCAGACGCCGCAATACTTCCGTGCCATCCATGTCGGGCAACCCCATATCCAGAATTACCAGTTCATACTGGTTAAGGGTCAGCAAGTGATCCGCCACGCGCCCATTAGATTCATGCGTCACAATATAATGAGAACGGAGCAATATTCGCTTCAGTCCATCGGCCAGTATCGGATCATCTTCAACAAGTAATACGCGCATTTTCTTTTCTGTATGCAATTAAAGACTATTCCGCCGGCCAATAGGCCGTAGCAATTCCTTCACCCAAATCCGCTTCGACCAGACGGCGACGTACCTCCAGCAGGCGAGCGATCAGAGCGGGCTCAGACTCGGCGTACGCGTCGGCATCTGCCACACGATTCACGACCACACCCAACAGCTCGGTGATCGCATTACCAATCGAGTTTTGACTGATGGTCACGATCAACTTGCCTGCATCATTGCGATAAATCAATTGTTTAAAAGCCGGTTGCCAGCGTATCGCATTGGCGTATTTCGCATCCACGATGCAGTGATCGCGCACTTTCTTGGCCGTCTTCAAAAAATCATTGTTGTATAGCAACACATTTTCAACCTGCCCGGGATAGTACACATCATCCAGCAAAGGGGCATTGCGCGTCGACACCTGTGAAAAAAAGGTGCGGTAAAAATCAATGAAGCCTTTGAGTACCGCATCGTACTCTTGCCAGAACGCCACCGTCTTCAGCGCTGCCGCCCCGCCCTGTATCTCCCAACTGGGTAAACCCTGCGGATAGCCGGTCAGATGAATGCGCGCCTCGTCCCCGCTCACCGGCTTGAGTATCTTAAGGTGCAGCGCGCGATCGAAAAATTCGCGGTAAACATCGCGCATATAAGCCTGAAACAGACTGTGCTGACCGCCATCCGTCAAATTGGAATTATTTGCATCGGCAAGCTTTGCTTTGCGCAACGTCTCCTTGGGGAACACCACAAAATGATTATGCAACATCCTGATGCTGGGAACACCGGGGGAAGTCAGTGGCCAGGTCGCATCCAGACTCGCCTCTCCAGCCAGTATCAGCGCCTCATCCGGATCCGGATATTGCTCTAGCATGTAGTCGATGACGATCTGATTCATCCGGTTCCAGACATGCAGGACAGGCTCAGCGACTTGCGTGCGCCTCACCGGTCGGCCCAGCGGATTGAGGATGGTCTTCGAGGTATTGTAAATGATCGAACAATCAAACTCGGTACTGTGCCCCAGCGCCTTGCGGTACAACAGCAGTTTTTCCGAATTGATCAACAGGCCGTTATTGTTCATCAAATCGTTTAAGTTTTCCGTACTGTTGAAAAACTCGTTGTGCTTCATCCCTTCCGGAACGTCGAGAGGAATAGATCTGAAAGGCGTTACAATTTCACGAGGTCCTGATTGCATCATCACACTCCCAATTATCGTTAATTCCTCAAAAAATCAGATAGTTAAAAAATCAATCCACAGTTAGATAGCGGCAATAGGTTTCACGTATAAACAGCGTGGCGACCAGCCCCATCAGCGAGAAGCCCATTAGTATTGCAATACCGCCATGATAATCTGCCAAAATCAGCGGTGTGGCGGATCCTCCTGAGTGCGCATGATCGACAGCCCAACCCACCAGAGGCTGCATGATAGCCGTACCGAAAAAGGCCCCGGTATTCACCACACTGGTCGCCATCCCCGATAACGCATGCGGATTAACTTCCTTGGCACAAGACCAACTCAGTGTAAAACTTGGCGCACATAAACCCATGACCAAAAATAACGTGTAACTGGCGAAATCACTCATCGCCACGCCGAACAGCAACGGCAACCAGCACAAGCAATAGGCTAATGCACCCGCGATCATCACCGGTTTTCGTCTACCGATGCGATCAGACAACATACCGATGAAGAACGCGCCGATGGCATATCCTGCCAATAGCAACGTCGTGTGACGGGTGGCCTCAGCTCTATCCATACCATACGCATCGCGCAGAAACGGCACGGCCCACAACCCGGCAAAAGCGAACAGCGAACCTGCCAATCCCATATTCACCCAAAGCCCCGGCCAGGTGGCACGGTTTTTCAGCACGACTTTCAAACCGTCATACCAATGACCTTCATAGCGTTGATGCGCCAATTTTCCATCGAGTTCACGCAGACTGGGCAAACCGGCTTCGCCCGGATTATTGCGTACCAAAAACCAGGTCAGCACCGCCAGTAGTAATGAAAACGCACCGACCGCGACAAACACACTGCGCCATGAAATAAAGTATAACGCCCAGGCCAGCGGAGCCGCCGCCAGCAAGGAGCCCACATTGCCGAGAACGATGGTCACCCCGGTCATGGTGGCAAAATGCCGGTCGTGAAACCAGGCCGCGTTCAGTTTCAATAACGAGATAAAAGTCACCGACACGCCCAAGCCTACCAGCAACCGCCCAACCGAGGCCGCAGCGAGCGTATCTGCCATACCGAACAGAAGCGCGCCTAAGCCGCCGATGACTCCGCCGATGGCAACAACACGACGCGGACCTAAAGTGTCAACCAGAATGCCGGTAGGAATCTGCATCACCATGTAGACATAAAAATAGGTAGCAGCCAAACCGCCCAACTCAGCACCGCTGGCGTGAAATGTCTGTTGCAAGTCACCCGAAATGGCGGCCGGTGAAAAACGATGGAAATACGACAGCACATAGGCCAATCCGACGATGACGAACGCCATCCAGCGCAAACGCAGCAATTGCTTTGATTGATGAAGGTTCAGCATAAAAAATGGTCACGTGCCGCCCGTTGGTCCGGCATAACACAACCCGATCGCGCAGATTTTAAAGTATTCACTTGATGTCCCTGGCAAATAGCGTGGCCCGCAGGCCAAGCTGACTAGATAAGCGTGTCATGATGAATGATGTTGCGTCGATACTCAACGATTTATCCACGCAATGTGCAAATATATTCCCATTTGCATCGGTCGGATGGTCTATATAAAAGAATAATCAGATCAAGGATTAATTTTCGGCTTCTAAGCTGCGAATCACCGCAGTTCTTATAAAAAACGCAGAAAAACAAAAACTTACATACTTTGCAATAAGCTTTTGTCTATCTGCGTTCTTGACGAATGGATGCGCCCTGCTGGTTTAGCCGCTGTTGCGCAAGCCGGTGGCAATCCCGTTGATGGTCAGGTGTATCGCGCGCTTGATCCGCTCGTCGGTATTCCCCGCACGATGATGCTCGAGCAAAGTTACCTGCAAATGGTTCAGCGGGTCGATATACGGTGTACGGGTTTGCAAACTGCGCGTAAACGCCGGGTTATCCTGCAACAACTTGGTGTTACCCGTCACGGCAAACAGCATCTCGACCGTATCTTCCCATTCGCTTTGTATCGCACCGAAAATTCGCTCGCGCAATTCCACATCTTCAACTAACTGCGCGTAACGCGACGCAATACCCATGTCCGTCTTGGACAGCACCATGTCCATATTTGACATCAAACCACGGAAGAACGGCCAGTCACGATACATGGCTTGCATTTGTGCCAAACCGGCATCGCCTTCGCGGGCAATGAACTGTTTCACCGCGCCGCCAAAACCCAACCAACCCGGCAGCAGCGTGCGGTTCAAACCCCAACTGAACACCCAAGGGATCGCGCGCAAATCTTCGATGCGATCGGATGCCTTGCGTGAAGAAGGACGGCTGCCGATATTGAGTTCGGCTATTTCACGGATCGGCGTCGCGGTAAAGAAATACTCGGTAAAACCGGGCGTTTCGTAGACCAGATGACGATAGGACGCAAAAGCGTCGAGACTCAACTGTTCCATGATGCGGTGAAACGCAGGCATTGCGCTGTCCGCACCGTGATGATGCAGCAGGGTCGCTTCCATCGTTGCGGCAATCAGTGTTTCCAGATTGCGCTGACCGATTTCAGGATTGGAATATTTACTGGAAATCACCTCACCTTGTTCCGTGATACGAATCTGACCGTTCACGCTACCCGGTGGCTGCGCCAGAATCGCTTCATAACTTGGACCACCACCACGACCGACTGTACCGCCGCGACCGTGGAACAGGCGCAACTCCACACCGTACTTGGCGAACACTTTCACCAGCTCCAACTCGGCCTTATATAATTCCCAGTTCGCGGTAATATAACCACCGTCCTTATTGCTATCCGAATAACCCAGCATCACTTCCTGCGTGTTGCCGCGATTGCTCAGCAACTGGCGATAGTAGGGGATCGCGAACAGGTCATCCATAATCGGCCCGCAACCGCGCAGGTCCTCAATCGTCTCAAACAGCGGGATGATATTGATATGCAGCTGAGGAGAGGCAGAACCTTCCAGCAGGTTCACCTGTTGCAGCATCAAGGCCAGTTCCAGCATATCGCTGACCGCATCGGCCTTGGAAATAATGTGATTGGGAAGCGCTGCACGGCCAAAACGGCGATGAATGTCGGCTGCGGCCTGCATGATGCGCAATTCACTTTGCACTACATCGGAATACTGTTCCAACGGCCCGATGATCATCTGGCCCTTTTTCAACGTTTCCAGCAAGACCACGCGACGCGATGCTTCATCGAGTTCAATATAGTTTTTAATAGTTGTGCTGCAGGCCAGCAATTCATTAACCGTTTGTTCGTGTATCGCGCTGTGCTGGCGCATATCCAGCGGGGCGAGATGAAAACCAAAGATTTGCGCGGAGCGGCGCAGATTCGCCAGTCGCCCGCGCGCCAGATACACCGCACCGTGTTTGTGCAGCGAATCAACCAGAATATCCAGATCGGCAATAAATTCAACGGGTGTAGCGTATGGCTTAGCCGATGCATCCACCGGCGGTAAATGCGACGTTTCCAGTCCCAGTTGCGTCACCGTGGCAGAAAGGCGTGAATAAATCAGCACCAGCGCACGCCGGTAAGGCTCATCGGTGCGACTGACCGCGGTGTCCGGCGAGATATCAGACAAGTGGCGTAATTGTTCGCTCACCTCCACCAGCCTGTCAGTCAGCGACAATCGCGTCCCCAGCAGATGCGTCTCATTCAGATAATGTTCGAAGGCGACCGAGGCGTGCTGCTGAACCGCATATTGCATAACGTCATGCGTGACAAATGGATTGCCGTCGCGATCACCGCCGATCCAACTGCCCACACGCAACAGCGGCGGAATTTTGATATTCTTGTCAAAACGCGCTTCCAGTTGCTTTTCCAGATTAGCGTAGATCTTGGGAATCTCGCTCAAAAAGGTATAACGGTAAAACTCCAGACCGTTTCTGATTTCATCGTGCACCGTCAACTTAGAGGTGCGTAACATGCGCGTCTGCCAGAGGATCAGCACGAAACGGCGCAGCGCGATTTCATTGTCGGCTAGTTCGTCCGGCGTCATTTCGATGCGATCGCGGCTCGACAACAAACTGGAAATAATCAAATGGCAGTCCAGCGTGCTCTTGCGCTGCACTTCCGTCGGATGGGCGGTCAGCACTGGCGAAATCAGCGCACTGTCTAAAAATGACTGCAATTTCTCTGCGCTGATATTTTTTTCTTCCAGCCTGTCCAGCGCCAGCAATAAGCTACCGTCTTTAGGCGACGAACCGGCTTTCAGGTGGGCGCGATGACGGCGGTTGTGATGCAAGTCTTCGGCAATATTGGTCAGTTGTGAAAAATAACTGAAGGCGCGTACCACTGCGAGCGTTTCTCCCGGGGTCAGCGCATCGAGCATTTGCTCCAACTGCTCGCCGTCACGGCTGTCCTGAGTTTTGCGAAAACGAACCGCCGAACGGCGCACGCTTTCAACCAATTCAAAGGTTTCTTCGCCTTCCTGCTCGCGCAGGGTATCGCCGAGGATGCGGCCCAACAGGCGCACATCATCGCGAAACGGCAAATCTTTACTGGAAATATCGGCTGGTGCAGAAAATAAGTTCATCGCTTTATACGTAAAATAGCGCGGCTGCCTCCGTGTTAGAATGCACCGCGTGATTAATCATAAAATTCAGGAAATTTCGATGAGACCAGCTACTTCAACCTCACCCACTCCACTGGCCAGTCTGGTTATTGCATCTCGTGAAAGCGCGCTCGCCATGTGGCAAGCCGAACACATCAGGGACAGATTGAGTGCATTATATCCGCAAACTGAAGTCAGCATTCTGGGCATGACCACTCAGGGTGACCAGATTTTAAATGTCAGCCTGTCTAAAATTGGCGGAAAAGGCCTATTTGTCAAGGAACTGGAGACCGCTTTAGAAGACGGACGCGCCGATTTCGCCGTCCACTCCTTAAAAGACGTACCCATGAACTTACCTGAAGGGTTTGTGCTGGCCGCCATCGGTGAACGCGAAGATCCTCACGACGCCTTTATCTCCAACGATTATGAAAATCTGGCCGCCTTGCCTGCCGGCAGCGTAGTGGGCACCTCCAGCCTGCGCCGCGAAAGCCAGTTGCGCGCCCGTTTTCCGCATCTGGTCATCGAACCTTTGCGCGGCAATGTACAGACACGCTTGCGCAAACTGGATGAAGGCCAATATGCGGCGATCATTCTGGCCGCTGCGGGTCTTAAGCGCCTGGGACTATCCAAACGCATCCGCGCCATCATTTCCAGCGAGGACAGCTTGCCCGCCGTAGGTCAAGGCGCGCTAGGCATCGAATGCCGTGCCGACCGCACAGAGGTAATCGCCATGCTGCAAGCCCTGCACCATTCGGACACCGCTGCCTGCGTCACAGCCGAACGCGCCATGAGCCGGGCATTGAATGGTAGCTGCCAAGTGTCTTTAGGCGGATTCGCCGAAGTACAAAACGGACAGTTGCGGATGCGCGGTTTTGTCGCGAGCGCCGATGGACAACGCATCTTGCGTGCGGAATCAACCGGCTCTCTGGAGAATCCTGAAGCACTGGGCAATCTGATCGCCGACACCTTGCGTTTGCAGGGCGCGGATGAAATCTTAGCCGCCCTCAATGGCTAACGGGCACGCCTAACAGCCAATGCAATCCAGCCATGCCCGTTCCCTCCTTACTAGCTCCCCCACGCTTGCGGGTGGGAGGGACGTGGTCTCGCTGTGCGAGCCTTGTATCAAGCAGCCACTTGCCGGCTTGAACATCCTGGTCACACGACCGCGTGATCAGGCATACGCGCTGGCTTTGGCAATCGAACAAGCCGGCGGCACTGCATTGCTTTTTCCGTTGCTGGAAATTGAGCCCGTTCAGGACACGCAAACACTGCAACAACAAGTCGCGCGCATCGACCAGATCGATCTCGCGATTTTCATCAGTCCGAACGCCGTGCAATACGGCATGGACGCTATCTCGACCTTCAGCACCCTGCCGCCGGCGTTGAAAATCGCTACCATAGGACAGGGCAGCGCCGCCGCTTTGCGTGAACGCGGTGTGACTGACATCATCACACCCGGCGAGCGTTTTGACAGCGAAGGCCTGCTGGCGCTTTTACCCCAGGTTGACGGATGGCGGGTGATGATTTTTCGCGGCGATGGCGGACGCGAACTGTTGGGAGACACACTCAAGGCGCGCGGCGCAACCGTCGAATATGTCACCTGCTACCGGCGCAGCAAACCGCAAGGGCCGGCGAGCACGCTCTTACAGGCGGACGCGATCACGATCACCAGCAGCGAAGCATTGAGATACTTACATCAGATGATAGCCACACCCGAATACCGCCACCTGCTTAAAACACCTCTGTTTTTGCCACAGCCGCGCATTTTCGAGTTAGCGCAGCAACAAGGCTGGACACGGGCACAATTGACAGAGGCCGGCGATACAGGTTTACTCTCAGCATTAATGCAATATCGGTTCGGCAATACGGATACCCAAGGTGCAACATGAGCGATAAAACCTCTCCAGCAGCGGATGAAATTGAGTCCGAAGCATCACGCCCGCAGTCACTGGCAGGAATGCTGGCGGGTTTGAGCATCACCCAGATGACCCTTATCGTGCTGGTCGCCTTTTTTCTCTGGCAATGGCTGGACGGGCATCGTGCGATCAGCGAGATGCGAACGGAACTGGCAGAGAAAATCGCCGAAATGGATGGTGCGGCCAAAGCCAATGCCATTTTGATTGCCAAAAATCAGGACGATGTGCGCGCCATGACGGTCAAGGTCGCCACGCTGGAAACTTACTATTCGCAGGCGCAAAATCAGCGCGCCGCCCTGGAGACTTTATATAACAACCTCTCGGTCAGTCGCGATGAAACCGCATTAGCCGATGTCGAACAACTCTTGCTGATCGCAGGTCAACAACTGCAACTGTCCGGCAACGTCAAAGCCGCCTTGATCGCCATGGAGAGCGCGGATACCAGACTGCAACGCATGGAACGCCCGGCGTTTAACGTCCTGCGTAAATCGATAGGTCAGGACATAGACAAACTGCGCGCCTTACCCAAAGTTGACATTGCTGGAATAAATTTAAAAATCAATAGATTACTATCTGTCACCGACGAACTGCCGCTGATAGACCGGCATCGCCCATCAGAGAACACGGTGACTCAGGCAGCACCGCCTGTTGCCAATGAAGCCGACTGGCAAAAACTGCTACGCGCCATCTGGCTGGAGGTCACGCAACTGGTACGGATTGAAAACACCGGACTGACACAAATTGCCTTGCTGCCACCCAAACAAGAATTTTTCCTGCGTGAAAATCTCAAAATACGCCTAGTTTCGGCTCGACTCGCACTGTTATCGCGCGACGAAGACAGCTACAAGCAGGAAATAAAAACCGCGAAACTCTGGGCAATACGCTACTTCGATGTCAAATCGGAGGAAGGTATCCGCCTGCTTGATGAGCTGGGCACGCTGTCCGCCGCCAGCATCAACATCGAGTTACCGGATATCAGTGACAGCCTGCAAGCCGTACGCAGCTACCGCCTGAGCCATGAAAACGCAGGCGATAGCGGCGCGAAGCACGCGCCCCCTAAAAAGGCTGCTCCATGAAATATCTGATTTCCATCCTGATTCTGTTTGCCGCCGCCGTTGCCCTCAGCACGCTACTGCAAAACACCGCCTATGTGCTGCTGGTCTATCCGCCTTACCGCATCGAGGTGTCGCTGAAGTTGTTCGTCACCCTGTTTCTACTGGTTTTCGGTTTCGGTTACTGGCTAATCCATCTATTGACAGCCACCACGCAACTCCCCGCCATCGTGCAAAAACTGCGACTGGATCGCGCACGCAGCACCTCGCGCAAACTGCTGGATGTCACCTTGCGAGCTTTTTTCGAGGGGCGTTATGTCGATGCTGAGAAAGCCGCAACCCGCGCAATTAAACACGGTGAAACCTCTATTTTGTATCCCATCATCGCCGCACGGGCCGCCAATGAGCTCAAAGCCTTCGATCGGCGCGACGCCTATCTGGCTTCAGCACAAAGTCATCCGCAGGGCGAATC
>CAISHO010000067.1 GCA_903885165.1 uncultured Nitrosomonadales bacterium
CCTACTTGAACTTCATGCAAACTCGCAGTAGCTCGTTTTGGCGACTTTCCTAAATGATTTAAAAGGTTGGAGCCAAAGCAGAGCCTGCCCCGTACTTGATACGGGGTCATTCCCTTCGTTACACTAGAGCCTGCCCCGTACTTGATACGGGGTCATTCCCTTCGTTACACTGATGGAGCTACTAGCCATTCGACTAAGCCTGCAAGCGGGCAAGTCGCTGGTTATCGGGACAGGCTTAGACGCCTTATAAAACAAAAAGCCCCTCCGGAAACGGTGGGGGGGGTTATTGCCTGCGGTTCTAACAACCGAACTACTTGAACTTCATGCAAACTCGCTACAGCTCGTTCTGGCGACGTCGTATATTGAATATAGGCTGGAGCTCAAGTCGTCAGCTTTCACACGCACTCGAAACATTTAAACAAAATTTCTTACCCCCTCAGGCTTAAAGACGAGCTTAACTTTAGTGCCTTCACCTTCAAGACTTTCAATCACTGTTTCCCAGTCATATCTATCACAAATACGTTTCACCAGTGACAAGCCGATGCCGGCACCTGTACTGGCGGCACCTTTAAAGTGTCGTTGAAAAACCTTGCCGATTTCTTCTCCGCGAATACCTATTCCCGTATCACAGATAGTCAAGCTGTTGTCATCTACCGTTACGGAGATCCGACCTGACGGCGTGTATGTAAATGCATTACGTACCAGGTTAGCTACTACACTGATCAATAGTGTTCGTTCTGCTGCTACCTGTGGATGTGATTGAAAGATAATGTCGAGTGAGGTTGCCTCGCTCAGAAGAGATTTATTCATTTCAATAGCTAAATCAACTGCACTACATACATCGCATGTTTGTACGATGATATCGTCAGTTGCTTCTCTAGCCATCAACAACAAGCCAGACGTCAGGTTGATCATATCGCGATTAGCACGTGCGATTTTTGCGATACGCTTCTGTAACTTTTCTGGCAATTGATTATCATCTTCTATTAATTCTAATACCCCTTGTACTATCGTAAGTGGCGTTCGGAGTTCATGACTGACGTCGGTCGTAAAATTACGTTCGCGCTCAATAAATGCCCGCATACGTTTTAAATAAGCAGAAAACACCTGTGCAAGTCGACCTATCTCATTGTTCTCAAAACCTTCTGATACTGTGTCCGCGTTATCTTGAGGGCTAGCTTGGCTGACTCTTCGTGTCAGCTCGGTGATAGGTGCTACACCGCGTCCAGCCAGCCACCAGCCAGCCCATGCGGACAGTAGGATCATGATGAGCGTTCCTACAATCAGATAATAGATAAAAGTTTCTTCGCGATTACGCTGACGTTGCTCGTTAAAGAGCATGAAATAACGCTCATTGTTTCGGTTGGCTACTGCAACCCGATAAGGGGTGTTATTTATCGACAACCTGTATGTTCCTTCGTCTAACCCTCTTAACTCTACCGGAATCTCTTGGTGATTCTGGTTATTTACCAGTACATAGCCTTGGATACTAATTGTTGACGGGGGGATGGAGTTTAGATTGCGTGAGCGTCTGGAGATGTAATCGTCAATTTCCGCATGCAGCGTTTCGTCCATAAGACGTTCGCCGAGATTGTGTGCTGTAAAATACAGACCAAATGACAAAATCAGAATCACTACGGCCCCAAATATTGCAAACGTCAGTGCAAGTTTAAATTTAATACTGTGAAAGAACCTATTCATCGTTAATCTGATAACCGATGCCACGCAACGTTTTTATGAGCGGTTGATCCGTTTTTTGATCGACTGCATTGCGCAGCACGAATAGATGGGCGCGCAGAGTGTCGCTCTCCAGTTGTGCGTAGCCCCAAATATAACGCTCAACCTCTTCGCGTGTAACAACACGAGGGGATTGACGCATCAGAAACTCCAGGAATTTCAGCGCAATAGGCGGTAAGACGATATTCCTCTCTCCACGCATCACTTTTAATGTATTGGTATTGAAGGATAAATTAGCAACTTGTAATAGCCCGTTGCTGTAATGCGCTTGTGAACGTCTGACCAGTGCTAACAACCGCGCTTCTAGCTCACGCATCAAAAATGGTTTGACCACAAAATCATCAGCACCCGCTTCAAAGCCAGCAATTTTGTCATCTAGTGAGTCACGTGCCGTCAGCATCAGCACAGGGGTCGTCTTTCCCGCTTCACGCAAACGCTTGCACATCGTAATCCCGTCCATGCTAGGCAACATCCAATCCAATACCAATGCGTCATATGAATTTGTCGCTGCCAAATTTAAACCGGAAATGCCATCATTCGCCACATCAAGCACATGGCCACGAGCCTCAAAATAATCAAATAAATTAGTGACAAGGTCGCGATTGTCTTCTATCAAAAGGATATTCATCGTACTGTAAAAAGCTCACTTTTTTGATGTGGATAAGGGGCTATGGATAAGTCTAACACGCATCGGATGATTGATTCAGTGCTAAAAAATCTGTTATTGACCGCCTTAACGCTCCCTTAACGTTCACATAACGTTAGTCGAACACGCCCAATGCTAATCTAATCATATCGATCATGGTCTTTAGGAGAACTCAATTGAAAGTTTCGTCAAAATCTATGGGTGAAATTACGTCATCACCTGTTCAATATTTTGAGACTGAGTCACTTTTAAAGGTGACCCATTTAAGTGATTTATTGCCCTTAAAGTTATTGGATCGTATCGGTACAGCGATCGCGCTGGGTGAGGCGGGTGATTTAACTGCGGCGCATGAATTTAGAATGAAAAATGCAGGTAAATGATAATGAAAGTGTCGGCAATTCAATTACCCGTATTCAGGTTTTTTAGCACCTTTACTAAATACTTCAAATCAACTGATGGCGCTATAAAAAAGGACCTTATTGCGGGGGTGACCGTGTCTTTGGTTGCTATCCCTCAATCGCTGGCTTATGCGCAGCTTGCCGGCGTGCCCGCTTATTTCGGACTTTATGCCGCTTTAATACCTACCATTGTTGGCGCAATATTTGGTTCCTCCAGGCAGCTTTCGACCGGCCCTGTTGCAATGACCTCGTTACTTACTGCAGCCAGTGTCGCACCGCTTGCAGCGCACGGCTCAGAATGGTTTTATTCCTGCGTGATACTGCTTGCGCTACTGTCCGGCCTGTTGCAGATTCTGTTCGGTATGCTGCGAGTCGGTATATTACTCAATTTCCTGTCTCATCCTGTACTGATGGGGTTTATCAATGCTGCAGCACTCATCATTGGCCTGTCACAATTGCCGACCCTGCTGGGCATACCGGCGTCCCAATCCACCCACTTTTTGCTTGACGTCTGGCAAGTCATTTCGCACATCGACACGATGCACGAGTTGTCGTTTGCCTTTGGTGTAACCGCGATTGCGATGTTGCTGGGAATGAAAAAGTTTGCGCCGAAACTGCCCGGTGTGCTGATCACGGTCGTTCTGCTTACCTTTGCCAGCTATGCCTTGGGATTTGCCAACATGGGCGGCAGAGTGATCGGCGTCATCCCGCAGGGTTTACCCACTATCAGCATTCCACCGCTGGACTGGAAGGCTACCATTACGCTGTTGCCAGCCAGCTTCGTGATCGCGCTGATCAGTTTCATGGAGGCGATGTCCAGCGCAAAGGTTATTGCAATCAGAACCCGTCAACCATGGGATGAAAACAAGGAATTGATCGGACAGGGGCTGGCCAAGGTCGCTGCGGCGTTCTGCCACTCCATGCCGGTCAGCGGTTCGTTCTCTCGTTCAGCGCTGAATCTGGCTTCGAACGCGCAAACGAGCATGTCCTCCGTCGTTTCCGCAATCTCGGTGCTGTTAACACTGCTGTTTCTGACGCCGCTGCTTTACCACCTGCCCAAACCTGTGCTGGCTGCGGTCATCATGATGGCCGTGATCAACCTGATCAACTTTCCGGTCATACTCAAGGCATGGCGCGCCAACCGGGATGACGGTATTGCCTCCATCACGACGTTTGTCGCCACACTGGCCTTCGCACCGAACATTCAGGATGGCATCATTATCGGCATCATCCTGTCGCTGTCGCTGCTGCTGTACCGGATGATGCGCCCCCGTATTGCGCTGCTGGGATTGCATCACGATGGTACCTTGCGCGATGCAGAGCGCCACAATCTGCCCAGACTGCATGCACGCGTGGGCGCGATACGCTTCGACGGCGCATTGAGATTCGTGAATGTATCCTATTTCGAGAATGCAATCCTCAAACTGGAGCGTGAAAACCCGGAAGTCGACCACATCCTAGTCAAATGCAGCGGAATCAATGAGATTGATGCATCCGGGGTGGATATGCTCTCCAACCTGATCTCGCGCTTCAAAAGCAACGGCATCACGCTGTGTTTCAGCGGGTTCAAGAAACAGGTTCAGGAGGTGATGGACAGAACAGATCTTACCCAGCAGATCGGTGTTAACAATATCTTTTCAACTGATCGTGAAGCCTTTAATAAACTGTATGAACGCGGGGTGATTGATATAAAAATTGAATCGCCTCAACAGGAGAATCCAGCGCACTGGGTGCCGACTTGAGTGTCATTCTTAACGGAAATTTTTTTGATTTTAATTTGGCAGTGACAATAAATTATTAGGAACGCAACAGAATGAGTAATTCAACTCAAGTCGGTGTGCAAGGTTTTAGGGCAAACTTTGGTAGCGATGTCTTAGCTTCAGTCGTGGTTTTTTTGGTTGCATTGCCATTGTGTATGGGCGTTGCCATTGCCTCAGGTGTTCCACCCACGGCAGGATTAATTACCGGCATCATAGGCGGGATCGTCGTGGGCGCGTTTGCCGGCTCTCCCTTGCAGGTCAGCGGTCCTGCCGCCGGTTTGACCGTGCTAGTCTGGCAACTGGTACAACATCACGGCATGGCGATGTTGGGTGTTATCGTATTATTGGCGGGTGTGATTCAATTGCTGGCTGGTGTTCTAAAGTTAGGTCAATGGTTTCGCGCCGTTTCACCTGCCGTGATACACGGCATGTTGGCAGGAATTGGCGTGCTGATTTTCGCCTCGCAATTCCATGTGATGCTGGATAAAAAACCAATTGGCTCAGGTATTCAGAATTTCTCCGGTATTCCTCATGCGTTGATGGACACCTTTTCATCGAATACCACCTCCGTACAGGCGTTCTACATCGGTTTGCTCAGCATCACGTTAATTGTAGTGTGGAATTTATTGGCACCCAAAAAACTTAAGGTGTTGCCCGCTCCGCTGGTGGCAGTCCTGGTGTCCGTTGGGGTGGCCGCCGCATTACACCTGAAAATAAAATATATTCCTGACTTGCTGGCTAATCCGGCAGATATCAACAATATCTGGACGGTGATTCAATATCCGACGCTCGCTAATTTGAGGCTGGCACTTGATCCTGCGATTCTCACCGCAGCGGTATCCGTCGCTTTTATTGCCAGCGCCGAAACCCTGCTGAGTGCCAGTGCGGTGGATCAACTGCATCAGGGCGTGCGCACAAAATACGATAAAGAACTTGCCTCTCAAGGTTTGGGCAATATTCTCTGCGGCTTTTTGGGTGTATTGCCGATGACGGGTGTGATCGTGCGCTCCACAGCTAATGTCGAAGCCGGCGGCAAGACGCGCGCGTCAGCCATGTTGCATGGCGTTTGGCTGCTGTTATTCGCTACGGCCTTACCGTTTACACTCAGTTATATTCCGGTTGCCAGTCTGGCTGCTGTGCTGGTATTCACCGGATATAAATTAGCGTATCCCAAAGCGCTTCCAAGCTTGCTCAAGTTTGGCAAGAGCGAAGTCGCCATTTATATCGTGACCATAGTCATGATCGTCGCCTCCAACTTGCTAGAAGGTGTGCTGATCGGCTTGGGATTATCTTTGCTCAAATTGTTGCAGGCGTTTTCGCATATGCACATTGAATGGGATGAAGATCTGATTAAGAATCGCGTTCATCTTCATTTGAAGGGTGCCGCAACGCTGATCCGTCTGCCCAGACTTGCTGCTGCGCTGGATGAAGTCAGACCGGGTGCTGAGGTGCATATACACTTTGATAATCTTGATTACATTGATCACGCTTGTTTGGATTTACTTTCCAATTGGGAAAAGCAACACATGCTCTCTGGTGGTTCATTAGAGATTGAATGGGAAGCACTTTCCTCCAAATTTCATCAGCGTCGTACAGGTGCTCAAAAAAAATTGGCGGTTAGTAATGTTATTTGAATAGGCAGTGAACGTTGTAATGGTGTGAGTATTTAATTTATTTAATGTACAGGAAAGTGATCATGAAAAAAGTTTCAATATTGTTTTGTTCGTTATTAATGGCAGCATGCGCGTCATCGCCAAAGATAGATTCTTCAACTGCACCCCAAGGGACAAAGACAGTTGCCGTGGCAAAGGCCTCAGATGCTGATACGCAAGCGTTGACAAACGCCGCGTTGGAGTCAAAAAGACTGGCTGCAGAAAAAGCTGAGTTACTAGCCCTGCAAAAACAGAGTGTATATTTTGATCTGGATAAATTCGCAATTAAAGGTGAATATCAGCAAATCGTTCAGAAACACGCTGAATATATTAAATCACACGTCAATGAAATTGTGACGTTGGAAGGCAACGCAGATGAGCGCGGTAGTCAGGAATATAACCTGGCGTTGGGTGAAAATCGAGCCAATTCAGTCAAAAAGGGACTCGAAATACTCGGTGTGGCTGGAAATAGGGTTAAAACGGTTAGTTATGGTGAGGAGAAGCCCCGCTTACAATGCCATGAGGAAAAGTGCTGGACTGAAAATCGTCGGGTGGATTTTGTACATAAACAAAACTAAGTCTATATGTGAAATTGAGTACGACAACTGTCAGGTATTAAAACAGCTGGCAGTTGCCAGCTGTTGCTCCGTCCACGATTCCAGGCTACGCGCTGCGGTCACAGTCTGATTGGCTACTGCACTGTGGGCATGCGTCATATCTGCAATTTTCTAAATACTCTCTGCGGTTTGAGTGCACGCTAGTGGTTGTTCGCACCCTCTTCAGAGCGCCGTACACTCTCCCGTGATTGCTTGCGGACTTCTTCTGCGCTTTGTGCGACAGACAGAAATACTGTCGACCATTTCTTTGACTGCGGGCCGCCGATAACGCCAGTATCAGCAACAACCAAATACACGGTCAAGCGTATCCAAATTTTGATGTCTTTGAGTCTTAACATGCCGCGCTTCATAATAAGATTCTTCGCACGTAGTTGTATCGAATATGCAAGTTGTCCAGTACTTTCAATAATGTTGCCATTGAAAGTGTGATTTTGATTGTCAGAAAATAAATGAATCTTTTGTGAACTTTACATGAGTAGCCCAGTCAATAGCTGGGCTTGGATTTTGGATTCATAGAAAAGCGGATTGTTAACGCTATCAGTGGAAGCTGGAATGCATGCGCATCGGAAGGATAGTCCTCCGAATTCAATTTACGTAATTAATGAAAGATATAAATGATTAAGAAGACTCTTGCTGTTGTACTGTTATCCGCAACCGCTCCAGCCTTTGCTGGTAGTTTGGACATGACTGGCTTCTACGCTGGCGCAACGTTAGGTGCAGGTAACGCGAATTTCTCAGCACCTGCTGCACCTGCTGCTGCCGTTACAGTAGAAAACCCAAAGAGCAAGCCAGTTTATGGCGTTTTTGGTGGTTATCGTTACAATAAAAACTTGGCTGTTGAGTTGGCTTATACCGGCGCAAGTTATATCTACACTACGCCTGCCGGTGGTGCGCGTACATTAAATAAGCAAATCGTCTTGGCGATGACCGCTGTTGGTACGATGCCTATTAGTGATTCCGTTTCGGTATTCGGTAAGTTGGGTGTTGCCAGTGCTTCATCAGAAAACAATGCGGTTGCTGGCGAACAAAAGACCAGTCGCTTCGCACCTACATTCGGTGCCGGTGTTGAATACAAATTTACGCCAGTGATTACCGGTCGTTTAGGTGTTGATGTCTACGGCGTAGCTGCAACGATTTCGCAAGTTAAGCAAAATAGCAATGCAACCGTTGTGAACGCAGGCGTTTCATACTCGTTCTAATCAACGTGCTGTAAATGAAAAGGCCGGGTTGATAGCCCGGCTTTTTAACGTCCTGCATATCTATGATCACCTGAAAATCAGGATAAAAATCGCAATACTTCGACCTCGTCGAAGGGCCAGCCCAACTCAGCCCCAGTGTCTTCTCGGCGTAAAACGGGAATGCGTATTCCGTATCGTTCAAACAAGGTGTCGTCATGAATGATGTCAATGTACACAGCCGATGTGCCGGCTAATTTAATTACCCTTTTCGCCTGCTCACATAAATGGCAGCCTATCGTGCCATAGAGAATGAGGCTGAGGTTCATGTTATCTCAGACTAATAATCGGCCAGTTGTGCAGTTCGGCATGTGCTCGCAAGGTTGCATCCGGGTTCGTCGCGACCGGATGTTGCACCTTGCACATCAAAGGCAGGTCATTCATTGAATCGCTGTAAAAAACACTGTCCTCGAAACTGTCCAGCGTCCAGCCCCGTGCAGATAACCAGTTATCTAGCCGGGTAATCTTTCCTTCGCGGAAACAAGGCACGTCGGTCACCTGACCGGTAAATTCGCCATCAATATGTTCCGGTTCGGTGGCGATCAGATTTTCTATGCCAAATTCGCGGGCGATGGGGGTTGTCACAAAGCTGTTGGTCGCTGTGATGATCACGCACACATCTCCTGCATTCAGATGTTGATTCACCAGTTCGCGCGACTGCGGGGTGACCATGGGCATGATGCTTTCTGCCATAAACTGACGGTGCCAGTCATCGAGCACCTTGCGTGAGTGGCGAGATAAGGGTTTTAGCTGAAAATCCAGAAACTCATGGATATCCAGTGTGCCCGCTTTGTACTGATCGTAAAAGGTCTGGTTTTTTACCTCGAACAGTTCCCGATCGAGTATGCCGATACGGATTAAAAATTGCGACCATTCGAAATCGCTGTCGCCGTTGAGCAGGGTATTATCTAAATCGAAAAGTGCTAATTTCATGCTGATTCATTATTCCCGTTGGTGCGGGTATCCATTTTATTAATAAAAACTTCTTTCAGTAGTGGAACGGTCGGTGCGCGATGCAGGCGCAGCGAGTGTGCATCGAGTTCATCGAGGACAGCCAAGAGCCCGGGCAGATCGCGACGCCCGTGGCGCAACAGATATTGAGTCACCTCATGCGTCAGAGTAAAACCTCTTTCCTGTGCGTGACGGGTCAAGGCATGCGCCTTTTCTTCATCGCTCAAGGCTTGCACCTGATAAACCAGGCCCCAACCCAGCCGAGTGCGCAAGTCGGGGCGTAACTTCAGATGTAAGGGCGACGTTTTGCCACTTACCAGCAACATCCCACCGCTATCTTTCATCCTGTTGTATATGTTAAATAACTGAATTTGCGCTACATCATCCATCGCATCTACATCATCCACTGCCACAACGTCTGTCGGTTCAGGAACGAAGCCTTGCGCATAGATCGCATCCTGATGCGCATTTTGCGCCTCACTCACACAAGCTTGCAGCAGATGGCTTTTGCCACAGCCCTCGGCACCCCAGATATAGATACAGCGCTCACGCGCCTCTCCGGTCAATGCCGATTGCAGCACAGAGAGCAACTCTTGATTACCGCCCGTGACGAAATTATCGAAGGTCGGCCACCAGTCTGGTGTAATGTCGAGCAGGAGTTGGGTCATGGTTTGCGATACATGGGACTGGATAAATACCATCTCATCGCATGGCGTAAACCTACCAGCAAAATGGCGGACATTGGTAGGGCGAGCAGGATGCCGAAAAAGCCGAACAACTGACCGAAGGCCAGTAAGGCAAAGATCACCGCAAGTGGATGCAGTCCGATGCGTTCACCGACCAGCCAGGGGGTAATTAGCGTTCCTTCGAGCAACTGGCCGGCACCGAATACCGCCCACACCCAGAGTACGCTGGTCAATTCGGTAAATTGCATCACGGCAGCCAGCGTCGCTAGCAGCAGTCCGATTATCATGCCCAGATAAGGAATAAATACCAGCATGCCCGCAACGATGCCGATAGGCAGCGCAAATTCTAGGCCGACCATCCATAGTACCAGGCTGTAAAAGGCGCTCATCAGCAACATCACTGAGATCTGTCCGCGCAGAAACTCCGCCAGCACGCTGTCTACCTCGCTGCCGATCTCATTCACCTTTGCATACCAGTGGCGCGGAATTATGTTGTTTAGCTTGGTTGCCATGCCATCTCCGTCGCGCAGAAAATAGAACATCGCCACCGGGATTAGCAACATATTCATTACGACACCGAGAATGGCGCCGCTGCTACTCCCCAGCCACGGCAATATTTTTTCCGCAACGCCGCCGGCACTTTGCCAGTGACTCATCAGTAGGTTTTTAAGCGCCGTACTATCCCACTGTAAGTCAGCCCCGAACCATAGTTGCAGCTTCGGTAGTAAATTAACCCGCAGAATTTCTATCATCCCCGGTAATCGCGCCATAAACAGGCTGGCTTCCTTTTCCAGCAGGGGCAGCATGATTAGCAGCAATCCCGCGAAGATCAACAGCAATGCGATCATGACCAGTACAACTGCCAGTGGGCGCGGCAACTTCAGTTCGCAGAATTTTTTAACTAGCGGATTGCAGATGTAGCCAAGTATCGCCGCTGCCACAAAGGGCGTCAGTATGGGACTGAGCAGGTACAAAAGCAGTAGCGTCGGTGCAATAAACAGCAGCCACTGCAAGGCAGCAAAACGGGATGTGGTCATTTAAGCTAAAGGTTGCCGTAAAATTTGTGATTGTAATTGATAAAATCTTTATTTTTCAAGGTGTTATTTTTGGTCGTTTGCAGGGTGTCACGCCGCGAAATGGCATCAGTTACGATGTGTCCCTGTAGTCTAATTTATTTTTATCGAAAAACACATCGAGATTAGAAATTTCGAGCTAAGAATGTGAATTTAGTCTTGGCGGTAGCGCTGCTGTGATGAGGATATCATATGGCTACACTGTATTTAGGGCCATGTTTTTTCATGATAAGAGCCGGGGTATGATATATTAGATTTATCTAATATATTGAGAGCCGTGTATGTACCAGTTATCTTTGACCGATGCGAAACAGCTTCACGTTCACTACAAAAATCATGTCGTCAGTTACGGACTGGACGGCAGTTTACCTAATCCGCTGGAAGCAACTTATGCTGCGCTGGCAGGTTGTGCCGGTGTCTATACGCTCAAGGCGTGCGGCGCGATGGGGATCAGCGCTGAAGGCATCGATATTCATTGCAAACCGGTGGTTCGTCAGGGCAATATGTTGATTCCGGCGCGATTTGTTACTGAGGTCACTTTTCCTGAGCGTATCACGGCCGAACAGCGCGTGACAATTCTCGAAATGATCAGCCATTGCGCGGTCAAACAGTTGATCCATGACGGCTCGCAAATCGAATTCGTCAGTTGCGAGGGAATGACGGGCTAATGAACTATCTCGGATAAATAATCTTTCAGCTTCGATATGCCGGAGAAATGCTACGTCGGCGGTTACATACGCCAGATCAGCAGGGGCAGTTCCAGCACTGTTTACCGTATGAAGGTCAGGGATACGGCCAGCGCTGCAATTTGCAACAACAGGGCGGTAACGGCGGGTGAAAGTCTGTTCAAGTTGTTGCCGGAGTGTAGCGTTTGATGATCGCTTAGCGAACCAGTCCGGCTTCAACTTCGTCGCGTCGTGCTTTGCCTGTCAGGCGTTCTGCCAGAGTTAGGGCAAAATCCATCGCAGTTCCGGGGCCGCGTGAGGTGATCAGCTTGCCATCTTCAACGACAGCTTCGGTTTGTAATTGAACTCCGGGGAACTCATTCAGACAAGTCGGGTAACAGGTCGCACGCTTGCCATCGAGCACTCCTGCACTGGCCAGCACCATGGGTGCGGCGCAAATCGCGGTCACATACCGACCCAGCTTTGACATGTCTTGTGCGAGTTTGATTACACGCGCATCGGCTTGCAGGTGGCGAGTGCCGGGCATGCCGCCGGGTAACACCAGCATGTCGAAATCGTCGTTCAGCACTGCGTCCAACGTGATGTCCGGTTGCAGTGTAATGCCACGGCTGCCGCGCAGCGCGCCCTCGCACAAACCTGCCAGTGTGACGGTCACGCCTGCACGGCGCAAGATATTGACGATGGTGACGGCTTCGAGTTCTTCGCTCCCTTCTGCAAACAATACCAGTGCGGTTTTCATGCCGCTTTTCCGAGGTTGTAGGCGGCGACCAGCGCACGTTTGAGATCAGGATGAAGATCAAGACTGGTGATGCCAAGCTCTCGTTCGGCGATCGGTTGCACCAGCGCTGCGGCTTGGGCGTTCTGCCAGTTGGTCGCTAACGCGTTATGATCAAACTCACCATCGACCAGATAGGCTAGAGCTGTGCCTTGCGGATGACTGAATACGATTTCCTCTTCCTGCATGACTTCATACAAATAGGAATAGGTATCGACGCTGTGCGCTCTGGCCAGCATCACGTGGATGGACGGCATCTCATCGTACTGGCGAAACAGCAAGTCCAGATCCAGGCAGGTGGTGTAATGGTAAACCACCCCTTGATATGAAAACTCAACCGCAGCGTCTATACTATTTTTGGACATACTTGCCTATCTTATAAAATCAGTTTAACGCGTGCAATATTTTGTCTTTTAGTCGCGGAAGTTCTGGAACTGCAAAGGGAAATCTGTGATGGTCTTCTTGATGAAGGCGATTGCTTCTTGCAAGTCATCGCGGTTCTTGCCGGTAACACGCACGGTGTCGCCCTGTATGCTGGCCTGCACCTTCAGTTTGCTGTCCTTGATGTGCTTGACGATTTTCTTTGCCAGCTCAATTTCGACGCCGACTTTGACTTCACAGCTGCGCTTTACCTTGTTGCCGCTGACTTTTTCGACTTTATCACTGATTTCCAGGCACTTGATGTCTACGCCGCGTTTAGTCAGCTTTCCGTTCAGGATGTCCTGTGCCTGATCGAGCTGAAACTCGTTGTCAGCCCAGACGGTGAGTTTGAGTTCAACCTGCTCGATGCGTACATTCGAGCCCTTGAAGTCAAAGCGGGTCGAGACTTCCTTATTGGTCTGCTCAACGGCGTTTTTGACTTCTTCTTTTTCTACTTCTGAAACGATGTCGAAAGTTGGCATGGTCTGCTCCTTAACCGAAACTGCAAACGTAGTTGACTACATCATCGGCTTCGATGACAAAGCTGCCATTGGCCGGAACCGAGAACTGACTGCCTTCACCGTAGACGGCAAAATCGGCTGCATCACCCAGTTTGACGCGGCAAGTGCCGGAGGTGATTTCCATGATTTCCGGCACGCCTACGTTGAAGGTGAGGGTGCTGGGCAGGATGACGCCAACGGTCTTGCGCGTACCATCGGCGAATAATACCGAGTGTGAGACGCATTTGCCGTCGAAGAATACATTACCTTTTTTAACTACACTGACATGATCGAATTGCGACATATTATTCCTTCTAGCTGGGTTCAGAGGCTTTGACGCCTTTTTGGTAGGTTGAGTACAAATACACAGGAAGATGTATATCTCCCAGATGGTGTTCGATTAACGGTTTGACATCAGACCAGGCCAGACCCGTTATGCCGCAGGCAAGGCGGGGCAGGGCGATGCGCGTTATGCCTTCCTTTTCAATCGTGGCACGCAGTGCATGCAGCGCATGATTGATATGACTCAATGTGGCCGGTCCCGGTTTGCTGCCCGGGTCGTAAGCCGCATCGCGCGTGAACAGGCAGAGGATGCGATGTCCATCAGGACTGGTCCACTCCCATAAACCACCGGACTTCGGGTGGCGGGTCTGGCAGTGATGGCGGAATTCCTTGTAAAACAACGGCATGCGTTCACGCAATTGCAGAGCGAGGCCGTGCGCAAAATCATCGTTGGGCGCGACACCCTGTACGATGACTTTCGCACTGCTCAAAAGAATATCTCCGCTCAGCTCATAAATCATGACCGCGCCTCTTGTTGCCTATTTCTGGTGCAGTTTCGCCGCGATACGCAGACGCAGCGCGTTCAGTTTGATGAAGCCAGCCGCATCCTTTTGATCATAAGCGCCCTTGTCATCTTCAAATGTGGCGATGGTCGGATCAAACAGCGAATCGGTCTTCGAATCACGTCCTACAACGATCACATTGCCCTTGTAGAGCTTCACGCGTACCCAGCCGTTGACGGTCTTTTGCGTCGCGTCGATCAATGTTTGCAGCGCCAGACGTTCCGGAGCCCACCAGTAACCGTTGTAGATCATCGACGCATAACGCGGCATCAGATCATCCTTCAAGTGAGCGACTTCGCGATCCAATGTGATGGATTCGATGGCGCGATGCGCCTTCAACATGATCGTGCCGCCGGGAGTTTCGTAGCAGCCGCGCGACTTCATGCCGACGTAACGATTTTCTACCAGATCCAGACGACCTATGCCGTGCTTACCACCCAGTTCATTCAGTTTGGCCAGTATGGTAGCAGGAGACATGGCGGTGCCGTTCAGTGCCACGATGTCGCCTTGTGCAAATTCGATATCCAGGTATTCGGCTGCATCCGGTGCCGCTTCAGGAGATACAGTCCAGCGCCACATCGAGTCTTCGGCTTCGGCAGCCGGATTTTCCAGATGACGGCCTTCGTAGGAGATGTGCAACAGGTTGGCGTCCATAGAGTATGGTGAGCCGCCTTGCTTGTGCTTCATTTCGACCGGGATGCCATGCTTTTCGGCATAGGCCATCAGTTTTTCGCGCGACAACAGATCCCACTCGCGCCATGGTGCGATGACCTTGATGTTTGGATTCAAGGCGTAAGCGCCCAACTCGAAGCGCACCTGATCGTTGCCCTTGCCGGTTGCGCCGTGCGAGATGGCTTGCGCGCCTGTCATAGACGCGATTTCGATCAGACGCTTGGCGATCAACGGACGCGCGATCGAAGTGCCGAGCAGGTATTCTCCTTCATAGACGGTATTGGCGCGGAACATCGGGAATACGAAGTCGCGCACGAACTCTTCGCGTAGATCGTCGATGTAAATGTTTTCAGGCGTGATGCCCATCTTCAGCGCCTTGGCTCGTGCCGGCTCCAGTTCTTCTCCCTGCCCCACATCGGCGGTGAAGGTGACTACTTCGCACTGGTAGGTGTCTTGCAGCCATTTAAGAATGACTGAGGTGTCGAGGCCGCCGGAGTAGGCGAGGACTGCTTTTTTAATATCGCTCATATATAACCTATTAATTAATTTGTGTAATTTGCTTTTTGCTGATTTTATTGTCAAATCTGGCTTTGTCGATGACGAAGCGTTCGTGCGTGCCTTGTGCGATCAGATCCACGCCATCGTGTGCAGAAACGGAAAAAGATAATTTCCGGCCTTCGACTGCGATCAGTTCCACGCTGGCGGTCACGGTGAGTCCCGGTGGCGTGGCGGCTTCATGGCTGACGTTGATGTGCGTTCCCAAGGATTGCTCTGCCGGCCAGTCCAGATGCGGCTTGATGCACATGATGCAAGCCCATTCCAGAAAACCCACCATGTAGCCTGTGGCGAAAACTTCCGGCATCGCCATAAATTCAGGCGATTCGGGGTAGAGTGCCGGTACAGTTCTGTTGGGCGGCAAGAGATATTTGTGTTCGTATCGGATGCCCGGTATTAACGTATCTTTCATGCGAACCTCAGAATTAACCAGTGACCTTACCCAATAACAAATATTCCATCAGCGCTTTTTGGACATGCAGGCGATTTTCCGCTTCTTCCCACACCACGCTCTGCGGGCCATCCATCACGCCGGCGGAGACTTCTTCGCCGCGATGTGCGGGCAGGCAGTGCATGAACAGCGCATCTTTTGCCGCGATCGCCATCATGTCTTCATCGACTTGCCAGTCGGCGAAGTCCTTCATGCGCTCTTCGTTTTCCGCTTCAAATCCCATGCTGGTCCACACGTCGGTGGTGACCAGATCCGCATCTCTTGCGGCTTCCATCGGGTCGGTGAATTCTTCGTAGTGCTCGTGGCCATAAAGTCCCGCGCGTTCCGGTTCGACTTCGTATTCCGGCGGGGTTGACACATGGACGTTAAAATCGAGGATTTCTGCCGCCTGCAGCCAGGTGTTGCACATGTTGTTCGAATCGCCTATCCACGCGACTGTCTTGCCTTGTATGCTGCCGCGCTGTTCGATGTAGGTGTAGATGTCGGCCAGAATCTGGCAGGGGTGATATTCGTTGGTCAGCCCGTTGATCACCGGTACGCGCGAATTCGCGGCAAAGCGTTCGATGATGGACTGCTCGAAGGTGCGTATCATCACCAGATCCGACATGCGCGAAATGACTTGTCCCGCGTCTTCTACCGGTTCGCCGCGTCCCAGTTGTGAATCGCGCGTGTTCAGGTAAATCGCAGAGCCGCCCATTTGCTGCATGCCAGCTTCAAATGACAAGCGGGTGCGCGTGCTGGCTTTTTCGAAGATCATCACCAGGGTGCGATCCGAGAGTGGCCAGTATTGCTGGTAAGACTTGTACTTCTGTTTGATTATGCGAGTGCGTTCAAACAGATATTCTAACTCTTCTCTATTTAAGTCTTTGAATTGTAAGAAATGTTTTACTTTAGCGCTCGGTTTTTCTGACATGGTTTGTTTCCAATCAGGATTGCAAAAAATCTTTGATGAGCGGGCAGAGGATATTCAGCAGTTGCTGAGCTTCATCTTGCGTCATCACTAGCGGTGGCAACAAGCGCACAACACTGTCTGCGGTTACGTTGATCAGCAAGCCCTTGTCCAGCGCCTGTTTGACCAGTTCGCCGCAGGGCTTGTTAAGTTCCACGCCTATCATTAGTCCCTGACCGTGCAGTGCGACAAATCCGCTCACGTCTTTTAATGCGTCGGCAAAACCTTGACGGATGAACTGGCCTAATTGCCCGGCATGAACCATCAGTTGGTCTTGTTCGACGATGTTCAGGGTTGCGATTCCGGCTGCGCAGGCGAGCGGGTTGCCGCCGAAGGTCGAACCGTGATTGCCGGGTTTGAAGGTGCCGACAGCCGCACCTGCGGTCAGACACGCGCCGATAGGCACGCCTGAACCCAATCCTTTGGCTAGTGTCATCACGTCCGGTAAAATGCCGGTGTGCTGATGTGCGAACCATTTTCCTGTGCGACCGATGCCGGTCTGCACTTCATCGAGCATCAGCAGCCAGTTGTGTTTGGTGCAAATCTCGCGCAATTGTTGCAGATAGCTGATATCGGGGGTGCGTAAGCCGCCTTCACCCTGTATCGGTTCAACCAGTATCGCAACGATATTGGGGTTGTGTAGGGCAACCTGGCGGATAGACTCGACGTCGTCGTAGGGTACACGCACGAAGCCGGTGACCAGCGGTTCGAAACCCGCTTGCACCTTGCGGTTGCCGGTCGCAGAGAGCGTGGCTAGGGTGCGGCCGTGAAACGACTTCTCCATCACGATGATGGCAGGATTATCGATGTCGCGATTGTGACCATACAGACGGGCGAGTTTGATCGCCGCTTCGTTGGCTTCGCAACCTGAATTGCTGAAAAATACTTCCTGCATGCCGGAGAGTTCGCACAGTTTGTCGGCGAGCGTTTCCTGACCGTTGATCTGGTAGACGTTGGAGCAGTGGATCAGCGAGTTGATTTGCGCAGTCAGCGCGGCAGTGAAACGCGGATGGGCGTGCCCCAGTGTGTTGACGGCAATGCCGGACAGGCCGTCCAGATAACGTTTTCCCTCGTTATCCCACAGCCAGGCGCCTTCGCCGCGTACAAAAGCGACTGGGAGGCGTGCATACGTGTTCATTACATGTGACATACAGTACCTTTGATGGGCGGAGCAATCCGCCGTTTAGTCAACGAGCATGGCAAAGACCAGTCTCTAATGATAAAACCCGCCATGCTCGTTCCCTCTCTTCTACCTCTCCCCCGAAGGGGAGAGTGCTGAGGTATCGCGTCGCGAGTTTTACAATATTTCTCCTAACCACAAGAGGCGTATATTGAGCCAAACAGCCCTGTCCAGGCAAGTGAAACAATTATTTTGAGCGCTAAAAAGCAAACAAGCCGACATCGCTGTCGGCTCGCAGTGTGCAACAAGACGTCAGAGCAATTAAGCCATGGCCTTGATAGCAGCAGAAAGACGGCTCTTATGACGAGAAGCCTTATTCTTGTGAATGATCTTCTTGTCGGCGATGCTGTCTACCGTGCTAACTGAAGTTTGATATACAGACTGTGCTGCAGCCTTGTCACCCGCTTCGATTGCTTTGATAACTTTCTTGATCGCAGTGCGCAATTCAGAGCGCAAGCTGCTGTTGTGAGCATTTTGTTTTACTGCTTGACGGGCACGCTTGCGAGCTTGTGCTGTATTTGCCATGACTACTCCTTGAGAATTCGGTACAACGAAAGGCAGGCATTCTAGTGATTTATTCAGCATTTTGCAAATTAATTTAGCAGGCAAGCAATAACAGTGAATTAAACGGGGATGGAAGCGTGTCGAGTGTTCGATATTGCAGGTTAAAACCTGTTGATTTAATGCACTTTTAGGTAAATTTAAAGTTTTACGCGCCGCCGCATGGAGGCTGACGTTGAATGATCCTTTTCTTAGTTGAACAGCATTGCATGCATCACGTTATAATTCATCTTTCGTTTATCAGCGCGGTGTTGCCGCCCAAACTCATGTCAATTGCCGATACGTATACCCTTGCCGATGTCGTTCGCTGGTACACCATGCAGGAATTGCAGAAGGCCAAGGCTTATCTGAACTCGATTACCCATTTAACGGTACAACCGAACCGGATTACGGCGCAGGTGAGGGGGACGGCAAAGTTGCCCTATGCGGTAGACATTCATTTTTCTGTCGATCATCTGGGCGTGTCAGGCATACGTCCCGGATGCAGTTGTCCGGTCGGATTTAAATGCAAGCATACGGCAGCGGTGCTGTTGACGGGGTTGTCCCTGCCGCGTGCGCCGACCGTGAATCCGGCTCTGCTCGATTGGGTCGATTCTTTTCGTAAGGCGCTCTCTGTTCCGGCCAAGAAGAAGGCAAAACCGGTCGTTCGTCCAGAGCGTCTCTGTTACGCGTTGATGAAGTCTTTTAATTCAGATAGTTATATTGTCGGCGTGTACAAGGCCAAGATGGCGGCTGACGGTCAGTTGCAAGGGCAGATGGAAGAGTGGAGCAATATGGAGCGCGCGTTGATTAAGCCTCCCCAGTTTGTCGGTGAAGAAGATTTGCCTATCCTGCGTCTACTGTGGAAACAACGCGAAAAGTACGACGGAAATATTGTAATGGGCAAGCAGGGTCATGAGATTCTCACCATTCTGCTGGCCTCCGGTCGATTCTACTGTATGGAAAGAGTGGCGGGTAACCGCTATGTGTTATCTGCGCCGGTACGCTTAAAGCAAGGTGGCGTGCGCGAAGCCAAGCTGGACTGGGGTGCGGATGATTCAGGTCGCATGATTCCCCGCATCATCCGCCGTGGTTCGCCTGTTGATGTATTGCCCTTGCAGGAAGCGACCTGGTATCTGGATATGAAGGCCGGTGAGATCGGTCAACTGAAGCTGGCGCAGTCTCCTCTACAAATCGCGCAATTGTTGAGTATGCCGCCGCTCAGGGAAGTCGATGTCGCTGTGGTGTCCGAGGTGTTGCGCGAAATGGTGCCGGATTTACCCGCGCCCAGCACCACCCGCTTGCGTACGCTGGATGAACCTTTAAAACCTGTCTTGTTGCTGGAAACCTCGGCTCCCGTGTATATGGGGCGCTTTCGCGGTTATGCGTTCGGCACTCAGGTGCGCGACTATGCCTATGTGCAGTTTCTATACGGCGACGCGGTGTTGCAGCCCGACCACGCCAGTGAGTTTGTTTCATTGAAAAACGGTGAAACCGTGCGTGTCAAACGCGATACCAAGTCGGAGCAGCGCTTCATCAAGACGCTGCGTAGCTTCGGGCTGGAAGAAATTCCGAGTTTCGGTATTTCCATGGCTGATCAGACGGCATACGGGCTGGAGAGTGAAAAGGCCTGGCCGCAATTCATGCAAAATACTATTCCGCAGATGAAGGCGGCGGGCTGGGAAATTGCCATTCCTCAAGGTTTTCGTCACCATGTGCTGGAAGTCGAAGAGTGGGTCGGTGAATTCGATGAGCAGGAAGACGGCTGGTTCAGTCTGAATATGGGCATTGTGGTCAATGGTCAGCGTCTGGCGCTGGCCCCCTTACTGCACGAGTTGTTCAAGACCGATGCGCGCTGGCTGGATGCGATCTCGCTGGAAAGAATGAAGGAAAACGAGGCAATTTCCTTGCATTTGCCTGACGGTGGCGTCGTCAAAGTCCCGGCTGAACGCATCAAGCCGCTGGCGCGCACCTTGATCGAACTGTTCGACGGTAAGGGTGGCGGCGAGACCATCCGCCTGTCGCGTTACGATGTGGCGCGTATCGATGCGTTGTCCGATCTGTCGCGCTGGCAGTTCAAGGGCGTGGATGCCTTGACCAGTCTGGCCAAAAAACTTAAAGACACCTCCGGCATACAGCCGGTTCAGCCGCCGGAAGGTTTTGCGCTGCAACTGCGTCCTTATCAGTTGGAAGGCTTGGCATGGTTGCAGTTTCTACGTCAGCAGGAACTGGCCGGCATACTGGCCGATGACATGGGCTTGGGTAAAACCGCCCAGACGCTCGCGCATCTGTTGCTGGAAAAGCAGGCGGGGCGCATGGATAGACCCTCGCTGGTTGTCTTACCTACCTCGTTAATTTTTAACTGGAAACGTGAGGCTGAACGGTTTGCGCCGCAACTCAAGATGTTGTCTTTGCACGGCAAGGAACGCGCCGAGCATTTTCCGCTGATCGCCGAACACGATGTTGTGCTCACTACTTATCCTTTGCTGTGGCGGGACGAAGAGGCCTTGCTGGAACACAACTACCATTTATTGATTCTGGATGAGGCGCAAACGGTCAAGAATGTCTCCAGTCAGGCTGCTCAAGTAGTGCGCCGTCTGAATGCGCGGCATCGTTTGTGTCTGACCGGTACGCCACTGGAGAATCATCTGGGCGAATTGTGGGCGCAGTTTGACTTCCTGTTGCCGGGGCTGTTGGGCGACTTGAAAGGATTTACCAAGACTTGGCGCACGCCGATTGAGAAGCACGGCAACAAGTTGCGCCGTGACCTGCTGGCACAACGTGTCAAACCGTTCATCATGCGTAGGCGCAAGGAAGACGTGGCGACCGAATTGCCGCCCAAGACCCTGATTGTGCGGACTGTCGAGTTGGAAGGCACGCAGCGCGACCTGTATGAGACGGTGCGTATCGCGATGGATCAGCGGGTACGCGAAGAAATCGCCGAGAAGGGCTTTGCGCGCAGCCACATCATCATCTTGGACGCGCTGCTTAAACTGCGTCAGGTGTGTTGCGATCCGCGTCTTCTGAAATTGACCAGCGCCAAAAAAGTTAAGGAGCACGCCAAGCTCGACTTGCTGATGGAAATGTTGCCTGAACTGGTGAGTGAGGGGCGGCGCATTTTGGTGTTTTCGCAATTCACCTCGATGCTGGAGCTGATCGAAGAAGAACTGGCGAAAGAAAAACTGACTTATGTGAAACTCACCGGAGACACGCAAAACCGTGAAGAAGTGGTGCGCCAGTTCCAGGACGGCGAAGTGCCGATCTTCCTGATCAGCCTGAAGGCGGGCGGGGTGGGGCTGAATCTGACTACGGCGGACACGGTGATCCATTACGACCCTTGGTGGAATCCGGCGGTCGAGAATCAGGCGACAGACCGCGCGCATCGCTTAGGTCAGACCAAGAATGTGTTTGTCTACAAGCTGGTGGTGGCGGGCAGTATCGAAGAGAAGATACTGGCCTTGCAAGAGAAGAAGGCGGAATTGGCTGCCGGTATCCTGTCGGAAGACAGTGCGGGTCTGACCAAATTTGGCGAGGCGGATATCGCGGCCTTGCTGGCCCCGCTACCCACCGATGAAGGTTAACGGTACCGACTCTATATCAAATACAGTGGGTAATTTGAATAAGCCGAAAATATTTCGCAATGAAATATTGCGAATTGAGTGTCCTCCTTAGCCCCTGTGCGCCGCCGAAGATAGTCGATAAATAGCGGTGCAGTTGGGCGAGGACTGTTTGAGCACGTGGTCGCAAAGCGAATCGTGCGAGTTCCGCAGCCCCGCTATTTGTTGGCTATCAAGGGTACGCACGCTGTCCGCATTCAGACAGCGTGGCGCGGCAAACCGGGGTCGCCTTTTCTTGGGTTACTTTCTTTTGGCGACGCAAAAGAAAGTAACCAGCCGCCGGGCTGCCA
>CAISHO010000068.1 GCA_903885165.1 uncultured Nitrosomonadales bacterium
CCCCAGCCCCATGCCAGCCTGAACCGCCTGCTTGATCGCTTCGTTGGTTTCCATCTCCATACTGATACGCGGCTGAACATGATGTTTGGCAAACACGCGCTCCATCGCACTGCGCGTACCTGAACCCTTTTCCCGCGACAAGAAGGATTCTCGCGCCAATTGCGAAAATTTTATATGTTCGATATTCGCCAGAGGATGAGTGGGAGCTGCGATCACTACCAGCGGGTTATCCATAAATAATGCCGCATCGATGTCCAACCCTTCCGGCGGCTGCCCCATGATGGCCAGATCAGTGGTGTTGTCGGCCAGTTGCTTGAGCACCGCATCGCGATTAGCCACTTGCAGAATGATATTGATATTCGGGTGGCGCTGGCAAAATTGCGCCAGCAATTGCGGGGTGAAGTAATTGGCGGTATTGACCACCGACAAAGTCAGCTTGCCACGTCCCAAGCCTTTCATCTCATCAAATACCGCCTCCATTTCTACCAATTGCTGCGCGATGCTGCGCGCGTAATGGAACAATTCCTGCCCGGCTTCGGTGAGAAAAATCTTCTTGCCCATTTGCTCAAATAACGGCAAGCCGACGTGCCCTTCTATCTGCTTAATTTGCATAGACACGGCAGGTTGCGAGAGGTATAGTTCTTCGGCCGCACGTGAATAGTTCAGGTGGCTGGCCACTTTCTCGAATACTTGCAGTTGTCGTAAAGTGAAGTTGAGCATGGGCAGGTTAAAACGCCTGGGAGTTAGGGTTTTGCAAGTATACCAAGCTATAAGTAATTCTTATGATTTCAATAAAAACAATTGACTATTACTTATGCTTAAAACGCCCTATAGTTACACCCAGTCGCACCTGATAGCAAACAATCGTTAACATACAGGAGAGGTAAAATATGGATCAATCTAATCGTTATGCAAATCTGGAACTGAAGGAAGATGACCTGATCAAGGGTGACAAGCATATTCTGGTCGCCTACCACATGCAGCCAGCTACTGGCTACGGTTACCTGGAAGTTGCAGCACACATTGCAGCAGAATCTTCAACCGGTACCAACGTAGAAGTTAGTACTACCGATGATTTTACCAAGGGCGTAGATGCGCTGGTGTACTTCATTGATGAAGCCAAGGGCGTCATGAAGGTGGCTTACCCGAATGAATTGTTCGATCGCAATGTCACTGATGGCCGCGCGATGATCGTTTCATTCCTGACGCTGGCAATCGGTAACAACCAGGGTATGGGCGACGTTAAACAATTGCAGATGCAAGACTTCTACGTTCCATGGTCTATGCTTCGTCTGTTCGATGGCCCATCTATGGACATCAGCGATATGTGGGACATTTTAGGGCGTCCACGCGTCAACGGCGGCTACATCTCAGGCACTATCATCAAGCCTAAGTTGGGTCTGCGTCCTGAGCCATTCGCGAAGGCGGCTTACCAGTTCTGGTTGGGTGGTGACTTCATCAAGAACGATGAGCCACAAGGCAATCAGGTATTCTGTCCAACCAAGAAGGTAATCCCTCTGGTTTATGACGCAATGAAGCGCGCCATGGATGAAACGGGCGATGCCAAATTGTTCTCAGCGAACATCACAGCTGACGATCACTACGAAATGTTGGCTCGCGCTGATTACATCCTGGAAACATTCGGACCGGATGCGAACAAAGTTGCGTTCCTGGTTGACGGTTTCGTTGGTGGTCCAGGCATGATCACGACAGCACGTCGTCAATACCCTAAGCAATACTTGCATTATCACCGTGCAGGTCACGGCATGATTACTTCGCCTTCGGCCGTTCGTGGTTACACTGCTTTTGTGTTGGCGAAACTGTCCCGTCTGCAAGGTGCTTCCGGCATCCACGTAGGAACTATGGGTTACGGCAAGATGGAAGGTGGCGCTGATGACCGCAACATCGCTTATATGATCGAACGTGATTCAGCTACAGGCCCTTACTACCATCAAGAATGGCACGGCATGAAGCCAACCACACCAATCATCTCCGGCGGTATGAATGCGCTGCGTCTGCCAGGTTTCTTCGAAAATCTGGGTCACGGCAACGTCATCAACACCTCAGGCGGCGGATCTTACGGCCATATCGACTCACCAGCAGCTGGCGCGATTTCTCTGCGTCAGTCTTATGAATGCTGGAAAGCCGGTGCAGATCCGATCGAGTTCGCGAAGGAGCACAAGGAATTTGCGCGTGCCTTCGAGTCATTCCCTAAAGATGCAGACAAGATCTTCCCGGGCTGGCGCGATAAGTTGGGCTCACACAAGTAAGCTTAGTCATTAAAGCCGAGTGAAAATGCGCCCCCACTTGCTGGGGGCGTTTTTTTCCAAAGAATCCCCCTCAATCCCCCTTTTTCAAAGTGGGAAGAGTGGGTAGGTTGGGTTAGGCGGATGCCGTAACCCAACAACTTTAAATCATGTTGGATTGAGCAAAAATCGCTGATCCAACCTACGAACTGGGGTCAATTATGACGAACATAGATCAATACAAGGTTCACCAGGAGCCGTTCTATCAGGCACAGGGCGACGAAGTGGCTTTATACGAAGCAGCTTATGCGGCGCGCTTACCGGTGATGGTCAAAGGTCCTACCGGTTGTGGTAAATCTCGCTTCATCGAATACATGGCATGGAAGTTGAACAAGCCGCTGATCACGGTCGCCTGCAACGAAGACATGACGGCTTCCGATCTGGTCGGGCGCTATCTGCTCGATGCCAATGGCACCCGCTGGCTGGATGGCCCGCTGACCACCGCTGCGCGCATCGGCGCGATCTGCTATCTCGACGAAATCGTCGAGGCGCG
>CAISHO010000069.1 GCA_903885165.1 uncultured Nitrosomonadales bacterium
CTGAGGCGATTAATAGTAATTTGTTGGTAACTAGATTTTTCATTGTTTTTTACCAGCAGAAAACGGAGTAATCGTTTTGTCAGGATTCGGCATATTTAGCCAGAATTGATGGAATATTTTGTTGTAGCAAGTGGCCGTTGCGTGATGCTGGTCAAGAAATTCATCGTCGTGACAATCATATCGTTCGGATTGTCCTGCATCGAATAAGATCACTTCGTTTTCTTTAGACCATTTTTGCAGTGTTTGCTTAGTTTTTTGCAGTACAGCCCCCAGTTGCGGGTGGCGGAGAAATTCCGCTTCCATGCCTGGCAGCAGTGGAGGCATAAATACAATGACGCCACCACCATTTTTCATTGCGCGTTTGTTCAATTCATTGATTCGTTGTAGAAAAATAGGGTTAGGCAAGCCGTCTGTCAAAAGCAGATTTTTGTAGTACTGAGAGTTGGACGACAAAGCCGCTGATATCAACGGACTGGCATTGTTAACGCGGGCTGAATTGGCAAAAGTGGCGCTGCCGTCAAAACGAAAGCCGGTACAAGTGCCGCGATGTATTGTGTCGAAGTCTTTTCCTAGGGTGCCGTCAGTGCAGCGGTAGTCATTGCTGCCGTCTTGCATGAAGTAGCCACGGAATGCAGCCATTCTGTCGTCAGCACGGCGAATCTGACTCAGAATTTCGAATAAGCTGGAGATGCGCGGATAAGATAGTGCATCTCGCATTCTGTCGATCAGGGGAACCGGCCTTTGCACTGCCTGTGTTTGACGCATCGTAGTTTCCATTGAAAGATCGGCATCAGGCGGTGACCCTGATTGATAGATAAATCCCAAAGACCAGTCCATCGGAATGATCAGCCACTTTATGTTGCTTGCATGCTGCTGAATATAGTCCGCCTCACCAATCACCGCACTGAGTGGATTGCCGGTCTGTGCGTAGTTGTAGAGATGCAGCGTGTCAGGAAAGTCTTGTTCTGTGATGCCAAGCGCGGTGGATGATCCGAACACGACGGTGTTAATTTCGGGTAAACGGTCATTTAAGCGCAGTGTTTTGAACAGATGGGTGTCACTCAGAGTTGGTGCATAGGTGACCCCATGTGTTTGCTGTTGCCACTGACTGGCTAGCAATACTTTGTGTGTGTTTCCCAGTGTATCATTGAGCAGAATCAGATTGAGAACAAAGATAGGCATCAGCATTCCACCAAAGCTGATCATCAACACCCAGAAAAAACGTTTATGCGGTGATTTCATGTTCAAAATTGGAAGTATAAAAATGCGGACTGTTTGTTCAGATTGATGATGGCAATGAAGCCGATCAGCGCTATCGTTAACGCCGTGAGTGCAGAAGGATGCCACAACAAGCGTCGCTTTCTGTCGTCAGATTGCACGTCCAGTGCAGGTTTATAGGCGATCATGATCTGTTGAGTATTGGGGGCGAACCAAATGATCAGCAGTGAAAGCCATATCCAGTTAATAGCTCCACCCATGATGAGATTGTTGGTTGCGCCAAAAACGACACCCTGTGCGGATAACCATAAGCCGAATGCACCCCATTTGGGCAACCATGCATCCGGCAGCACGAAACCGTTCAGGCCGGACATGGCTTTAAGCATGATAATGGCGCTGTCGATATTTTCAGCGCGGAATACCACCCAGCCGACGACCACGACAAGAAAGGTGAGCAGCACCGATAGTGCATGAATTGGTTTTGAAAATGGCGCTGGCAAAACGATACCGAATGATTTGCGAAGCGCATGCCATCCGTGGTTAATGATCAATGATGCGCCGTGCAGTGCACCCCATAATACATAAGTCCAGCCTGCTCCATGCCATAAGCCACCCAGCAGCATTGTTACCATTAAGTTTAGATAGCGATGAAATTGACCGTTCCGGCTGCCACCCAGCGGGATATACAGGTAGTCGCGTAAGAAACGGGACAGGGTCATGTGCCAGCAACGCCAGAATTCGATAATATTGATCGATTTGTATGGTGAATTAAAGTTCAAAGGGAGAGTCACTCCAAACATACGCGACAGACCGATGGCCATGTCTGAATAGCCGGAAAAATCGAAGTACAGTTGCAGTGAGTAGCATAATGCGCCACCCCAGGCATCGATGAAACCAGGTTGCACTCCCGTAGCAGACAGATCGAAAACCGGGCCGGCATAAACTGCCAGTCCGTCAGCTAAGATCACTTTTTTGAATAATCCGATGAAAAAGATTGTCAGTCCCACCGACATGTTCTCATAGTTAAACCGGTAGGTTGCCGCTCTGGCAAACTGAGGCATCATCTCTTTGTGGTGCAAGACCGGGCCTGCGATCAGGTGCGGGAAATACGTAACGAAGAGCAGGTAGTGAACGAAATTGTATTCTTTGACCTTGCCTTGATAGGTATCTACCAGATAAGCGATCTGGGTGAAGGTGAAAAATGATATGCCCAGAGGGAGCAGGATGTTGTGGATATTCCAGTCTGTCCCGAGTATGGGATTCAGGCTGCTGATAAAGAAATTGGTGTATTTGTAGTATGCAAGCAGCAACAGATTGGCCGCAATGGCGATAACGAGTAATTGCTTTTTGCCCGCTATCTTTTTATTTTCACCGCTATTAGCGATCCAGGTTCCGAATACATAGTTACACGTGATGGAGCTTAGCAGTAAGCCGATATACGCCGGATTCCAGTAGCCGTAAAAAAACAACGAGGCTAATGCCAGCCAAGCCGCTGCATAGTGGTGGTTGATTCGTCCTAACTGGAAAAATCCCAGCAGCACAAGCGGCAGGTAAAGGAAGATGAATCCGTAGGAGTTAAATAGCATCAGGCGGTCGGAATCTGTATTTTTGTGACAAACTGATAATAATTAGGAGTGTTTCATCGAAGTGATATGAAAATCTGGTACGCTATTTTATCAGGATATTTTGTTGGGAACGCGCGATGGCGATTTATGCGGTGGGAGATATTCAGGGTTGCTACACTGAATTTATGCAGTTGCTGGATAAAATCCGGTTTGATCCGGCGGGAGACCGTCTCTGGCTGGTCGGCGATCTGGTCAATCGCGGTGCGGATTCGCTGCAAGTTTTGCGTGTGATCAAATCGCTGGGTGAGAGCGCTATCACGGTGCTCGGTAATCACGATCTGCATCTGCTCGCCGTGGCGGCGGGTACGTCTCGATTGCATAGAGGCGATACGCTGGATGAGATTCTTGCTGCCCCTGATCGCGAGGAGTTGCTCAACTGGTTGCGTCATCAGCGCCTGATTCATGTCGAAGGAGATTATGTACTGGTACACGCTGGGCTGTTGCCGAGTTGGACGGTGAAGCAGGCGGCAAGGCTGGCGGGTGAGGTTGAGGTGTCGTTGCAATCAGATGATTATATTGATTATTTGTCTAAGATGTACGGAAATCAGCCCGCTTCCTGGGACGATGGCTTGACAGGTTTTAAGCGTCTTCGGGTGATTACCAATGCGTTAACCCGGATGCGCATCTGCACGGCGGACGGTGAGATGGAGTTCGATTTCAAGGCTGAGCAGCACAAGATTCCAAAGGGTTATCTTCCCTGGTTCGATGTTCCCGATCGCGCCAGTACGAACAAAACGGTGATTTTCGGTCACTGGTCTGCGCTGGGATTGATGGTTAAACCCGATGCTATCGCGCTGGATACCGGTTGCCTGTGGGGCGGCCCGTTGACGGCGATACGTCTGGAAGACCGTGAAATTATTCAGGTCCCTTGCGCCGATTCGGCCGTGGCTAAACACTGGTGAGATTCCTTTATACAATCCTGTTGTGGCTGTTGCTGCCGCTGGTGTTTGTGCGCTTGGCGTTACGCGCACGCCGTCAGCCGGAGTATTTGCAACATCTGGGCGAGCGTTTCGGTTTTTACCCTCCACCTGTAAGGGGGAGGGTTGGGGGGGGAGTTATTTGGCTGCATGCGGTATCCGTTGGCGAGACTCGCGCCACGGTCAGCTTGGTGTCCAAGCTGCGCGCTGCCTATCCTGATCACCAAATTCTGCTGACCCACACGACGCCGACAGGGCGTGCCACCAGCGAACAGTTGTATGGCGATGATGTGCTGCGTGTATATCTTCCCTACGATTACCCCTTTGCCGTACGGCGATTTCTGCGCCAGTTCCGTCCGCAAATCGGCATTCTGATGGAAACCGAAATCTGGTTCAATCTGATTCATGAAGGTGCGGGGGCAGGCGTGCCCATGCTGTTGCTCAACGCGCGCTTGTCCGAAAAATCGGCCAAAGGCTATGCGCGGTTTGCAAGATTGACTAGTAGTGCTTTGTGTTCACTGGCGACAGTCGCGGCACAAACTCCGGATGATGCGACTCGCCTGACTGCACTTGGCGCACAGAATGTCGCTGTGATGGGTAATCTCAAGTTCGACATCGCACCGCCGCCAGCGATGCTGGCGCTGGGGCGGGATTTGCGTGCGCAATTTGGAACTCAACGCCCGGTCTTTCTGGCCGCCAGCACGCGCGAGGGAGAGGAGGCTTTGTTGCTGGATGCCTGGCAGGCGTTGGGGATACAGGCTTTGCTGGTGATTGTGCCGCGCCATCCGCAACGCTTCGATGA
>CAISHO010000070.1 GCA_903885165.1 uncultured Nitrosomonadales bacterium
GATTCCACCAACGGACACTTAAATCCCCTCTTAAAAAACCAATGGCATTCAAAATCAGTGGCCGATCATACTCACAACACCGATACGAAAATAGCAATTTATCGGTCAGTACTTAGCCCAAAACCACCCTAGCGATCAAGCCACCTCCCTCGCGCTCTTCCAGATGAAATTCCCCGCGATGCAATCGGGCTGCGCGATCGACAATCGCCAGCCCCAAGCCTGAACCGGTCACATCGCTGCGCGCCGCATTCAGTCTGACAAAGGGTCGTTTGACCGCTTCCCGTTGCGCTAAGGGAATTCCCTCTCCTCGGTCCATCACAGACAGCTCAATACGACCACCTCTCTGCTCCAGCCGCACGACAATGTCGCCCCCTCCGTATTTGATGGCGTTATCCAGCAAGTTAACCAGCGTACGCTTCAACAACAAAGGCCGGACGAAAAACGCCGGCACGGGCTGCAATTCCAGCACAATACGCCGGTCGGTATAACGTTGCACCACTTCCTCGACCAGTCTCACCACATCGGTCATGACTGCAGTTTCATTTTCATCCAGACGCGCGTAGTCGAGAAATTGCCGGATCACTTCATCCATTTGTTTGACATCGTTACTTAATCCCTCGCGCAAAAATTCGTCTGAACTGAGTTCGGCGGCGATCCGCACGCGCGCTAGCGGTGTGCGCAAATCATGCGATATCCCCGCCAGCACTAACGCGCGTTCACGTTCATTCGCAGCCAGATCCGCAGACATCTGATTAAAGGCAACGGATACGGCGATCACTTCCCTCGCCCCGGCTTCAGGTAAGGGTTGTGGATTTCCGCCCTGTCCCACCGACACGGCCGCCTGCGCCAGTCGCTTCAAAGGCTGCGCAACCTGGCGTGCAATAAAATAAGCGCCCGCCAAGGCGAGCAGCAACACTACACCGCCCCACAACAAGAGCACTTGAGAGACAGGGTGCTCGATGCGCTCGCGCGGCAGCGCCACCCAAAACTCTTCATTACCGATCTCAAAACTTACCCACAAGGCATCGATTCCGTTGCGCCTAGCCGCAAAACGGGTATCCTCACCCAGCAATAAACGAACTTTTTGGGTCATTAACTGTAACTCAGGCGGATGTTCAGGTAAGGGTTCAATCACATCATCGAATTCACCGATCTGCACACTTAAGCCCTCCGACTCGGCCAATTCCGACAGCAGCGCGCCGCGCCACTCAGGAGCGGCAGATAAAATCGCTGCACGAGTCAAATTCACTACCGTGACGACCAGTTGCGCCATCTGACGACTACGCGGCTCCTGCTCGATATGGCGAAAGAGCGCGACAGACGCCGCCAGCGATAACACGATCAAGACGACAATCAATAAAAAGGCCCGTACCAGCAAAGAGCCAGGCATTTTCATGTTTTTGAGCCATCGGGAACGAATACGTAACCATGCCCCCACACCGTCTGGATGAAACGGGGATGAGCCGGGTCGGTTTCGAGTAATTTACGCAAACGTGAAATTTGCACGTCGATCGCGCGGTCAAACGGATCGTGATCACGCCCTCGCGCCAACTCCATCAGCTTATCGCGTGACAACGGTATTCGAGGATGCGTAACCAGCACTTTGAACAAGGCAAATTCCCCTGTCGTCAGCGCAACCGGCACACCCGAACGCGTCAAGACCCGCGTTGCCAGATTCAGCTCACAATCGCCGAAACTGACCGATTTCTCCTCGCTGTCGGGCGCACCAATCGGTTGCACGCCCTTACGCCGTAAGACAGCCTGAATACGCGCGACCAACTCACGCGGATTGAACGGTTTTGGCAAATAATCATCCGCCCCCATTTCCAAACCGATGATACGATCTACCTCATCACCTTTGGCGGTAAGCAAAATCACCGGGACGTTTTCACCCGAAGCGCGCAGACGTCGCAGAATCGCCAGACCATCTTCATCGGGCAACATCAAATCCAGCACCAGCAAAGAGTAGCGCCCCAGTATCAGCGCCTTATCCATCGCAGCGCCGTCATTGACGGCTTTCACATTAAAACCTTGTTCGCTCAGATAGCGTAATAGCAACTCACGTAAACGTGCGTCATCATCAATGATCAAAATTCGGGAGGGAGTCGTCATAGTGGCATGATACCAATCGTAAAAGGAGAAGGTGTCTCATGAAACAAACTGTTACAAAGTTGCTGCAATCCAAAACACTCTGGTTACAATTGAAGGATAACATGCAACACATGTCATAACAGACATCGAAACCACTCATACCCCGGGAGAACAACATGAGCCTGATTATTAAAACACTACTCGCAGCAGGCCTCTTCGCCGCATTCAACCTGCATGCCATGGCCGCCGATACCGCACCCGCAGCCAAATCCCCCCTGCAGGAACGCTTTGAGCGCATGAAAACCATGACACCAGAACAGCGACTCCAGGAACGCGACGCGATGCATAAGGAAATGCAAAGCCTGACGCCAGAGCAACGTGCGGTCAGACGCCGTGAATTACACGAGCAGTTCGATAAGCTGTCACCTGAAGAGCGCCGGGCAATGCAAGAACAGATGCACGAAGACATGAAGAAACTCACGCCTGAACAACGTGCGAAACGTCACGAAGAAAGGCGTCAAGAGTGGGATGCGATGTCACCGGAACAGCGCTCAGAACGTCGCCGAGAAATGCATGAGCACTGGGGAAAGATGAAACCGGAAGAGCGTGCCCAAATGCGCGCCAAGATGCAGGAGATCTGGAAAAATATGCCGCCGAAAGAACGCGCCGAACACCGCCGCGAAATGCGCGAACACTTTGAAAAAATGTCTCCCCAAGAGCGCAAACAATTTAAAGACGATATGCAAAATCAAGGTGGCATGATGCCGCCACGAGAAGACGATATGCCAGCGAAAAAAACGGCAAAATAAAATCAAGGGCCCCGACTTCTGGCGAGGTCAGAGCCCAAGATATCCGGTCAAAATCACTATATATCAATTGGCTAATTGCAAAATTCAACCAGCTTCACCAGCTTATTTAGCCGACTCACTTTGATCGCGCCATTTTACGTAGCACTCCAATCCGCAAAAATGTGCAACATAATCAACAGCTTCCGGAGTGCTCGCCTCAGATAAAGGCACTTCTTTGCAGCATATTTCGCACGATATTATTTCAATTTCAGGAATTTCTTGTTCAGTATTCATCATACTCTCCCCGACGTTGGTTCACGTCTGTGCAGCTTAGCGGGGATAGCTCAACTTGACAAGCAAACAAATGCATCACTCATCCCCGCGCATGACAGAACACACCCCTGCCATCATTTCAGCGGCAAGCTCAATGCTATAATGCACCACAAAATATCAACCACGAACAATATGCTCATTACCCGTCGCCTGGAATTCGATGCCGGACATCGTATCCCCAACCACAACAGCCAGTGCAAACACCTGCATGGTCACCGCTATGCCATCGAGATTACCTTATCCGGCGAGATCATCGATAATGAAGGACAATCCGCACAAGGCATGGTAATGGATTTTTCCGACGTCAAACGCATCGCACAGGAAAAATTGGTCAACGTGTGGGATCACGCTTTTCTGGTCTATCGCGGCGACAAACAGGTGTGCGACTTCCTGGCCACGATGCCCGATCACAAGACCGTAATTTTCGACGTAGTGCCCACCGCAGAGAATCTGGCGCTGGTCGCTTTCAACATCCTCAATCCAGCTTATCAGGACAACTACGGCAATCACCTGCGTCTGGAACAAATTCGCCTGTTCGAAACGCCTAATAATTGGGCAGATTGCGTGCGCGACTAATATTTTTTAATTATTTTGCTAAAAATTGTGGACAGGTCGCACCGCATAGTGGAAAATGCGCGGCTTCGAACAACTGGCAACAGCCGGTGATTAGAACAAGGAAGTGTGGCCGAGTGGTTGAAGGCACTAGTCTTGAAAACTAGCGAGGATGAGAGTCCTTCGTGAGTTCGAATCTCACCGCTTCCGCCAGAACAACGTATCAAAAAGATAAAAAACCCATAAATATATAATATTTATGGGTTTTTTTACGCAAAATCCAGTGGGCTGCATCAATGAGGAACACGTGAGTTTATGAACACCAGCAAACGACACGAGATTTTTTCCCGCATGAGAACGGCCAATCCGCACCCCAAGACTGAACTGGAATACCGTACGCCATTCGAGCTACTGATATCCGTGATGCTCTCGGCACAAGCGACCGATATTAGCGTCAATGCTGCCACACGACATCTGTATCCTGTCGCGAACACGCCTGAAGCGATACTGGACTTGGGCGAAGAAAAACTGACTGAATATATCCAGCGCATCGGCCTGTACAAGACCAAGGCGAAGCACGTGATACAGACTTGCCGGATTCTGGTCGAACAACATGACGGCGCAGTTCCTCAGACGCGCGAGGCGCTGGAAGCCTTACCCGGCGTGGGACGCAAGACGGCTAACGTGGTTCTCAACACCGCATTCGGTCAACCTACCATGGCCGTGGATACGCATATTTTCCGTATCAGCAACCGCATCGGTTTAGCCCCCGGAAAAAACGTGCTGGAAGTGGAAAAAAAGCTGCTCAAGGTGATACCCAAAGAATTCATGCTCGATGCGCATCACTGGATGATTTTGCATGGCCGTTATATCTGCCGCGCGCGCACACCCAAATGTGCAGAATGCCTTATATTTGATTTATGCGAATACAAACAAAAGGTTATATAAATGTTTTTCAACCCTAGCCGCGATGAAGCACGTAACTTCCTGTTTGAAACCTGGCGCAAACGCCGCGAGAAATCGTTGCTGACACCGCTGGAAGATTTGACCGCCCAGTTAATCGAAAAACATCCGGAATATTTTGCGATGTTCGAAGATCCCGAACGTTATCTGGAACGGGAATTCCTGCCCGAGCAGGGCGAGCCCAATCCGTTTTTGCACCTGATGATGCATCTGACGATCGAAGAACAGATTTCCATCGATCAGCCGGCGGGAATCCGCGCACATTTCGTGCGTCTGACCCGTCA
>CAISHO010000071.1 GCA_903885165.1 uncultured Nitrosomonadales bacterium
AGATGCCTTGTACCCTTGATTATTAAGGTAAATTACATATTTATCCATGATTTTCCTCAAATAAACTCTTCGATTTTCATTTCCAACTACCAATGCCATACGCTCTTTGCAATCTGCCCAGGCAGCGTATGCTAGAACCCTGTGCAATGGTTTCTATAGCCGAAATTTCTCCGCTTATCTCGAAGTACATGGCTCAAAATTGGGGTGGGTTTGAGTTCCAATCTGCATCGGTTTTAGGCAGCGCAGACCACGCCCCCGGTTTTCGAGTGAATTACTGTGTAGCCACTTTAACCAGTCTGACGACAGGCACGCCTTTGTTGGCGATCACGACATTTTCTCCTGCCAATGCGGCCTGCAACAATCGAGAGAGCTGGTTCTTGGCTTCGAGCATGTTGCATTGCATGGCAGGTCTCCTTAGCAGTTCTTGAAAAACAGTTGAAGTTTATACCAACCTAGCGAAGTTAGCCTACAACCAGCACGCCGTCCATTTCAACCAGTGCGCCGCGTGGCAGAGCGGATACGCCAACCGCTGCGCGGGCCGGATAGGGCTGCTGGAAATAACCAGACATAATTTCATTGACCATCGCAAAATGCTTCAGATCGGTGAGAAACACATTCAACTTAACGATACCATTCAGATCGCTGCCGGCGGCAACGGTGACTGCACGCAGATTCTGGAATACGCGGTGGATCTGCGCCTCAATGGTGTCGCTCATCTGCATGGTGGCAGGATCCAGACCGATCTGGCCTGACAGATACACGGTGTCATTCACGCGGATCGCTTGGGAATAAGTGCCGATGGCGGCTGGTGCATCGGGTGTCTGGATAAATTGTTTGTTTGCCATGTTAAGCGTCCTGTGTGTAATGTGTATCGGGCGATTATAACCGAGAGCCGAATTGGCTCATGCGGCGATCTTGAAAATCACTTTGCGGATTTGTCCTGTGCCGACCAGCGGTGCATGTGCATCTTCGGGAAAGAAAATGCAGAAATGATCGGGCGGAACGCTCACCCAGGAAGCCGGTGCATCGTGGAAAAACCCGATATCCTTTTCCATGCTGTGTTCGCTCATCGGGTTATAACAATCGGCCAGCGGTTTCCAACCCATTTGCTCATCTCCATCCAGTACCAGTTGGATATCGATGTAACGGCGGTGCGCCTCTAATCTGGCCATCTCTCGCGTGCGCGCCGGCACATGTTCCACGATAGCGAAGACGTCTTCACCCGCGATGAGATAACGCCCGGGTGGCAGCGCATAAAGGTCGGTGTTGCGGATGTAGTCGAAAACCAGTGCGAACTGCGGATGCAGGGCGGCGTAGCGATCCGACTGAGATAAGGCTGATAAAATCATGTTGAATTTCCTTAAAGATTCGATTGTGGCTGCGGTCGTCTATTTCCACGATTTGTCTAGTTTAACCAACGGACTAAAGGCGTAATAGGCGTTCAGTGCCCAGTTCTCCGCGATCTTCTGGCCCGACTCACCCAGTGAGTTGAAGTGGATGCCATCGCCCCCGCTGGCGGGATAGCTGGTGTGGTTGCGGCTGTCAAAAAGCAGGCAGTACGGGCCGACAGAAGCACGTAATGCATCGAATACACGGCCCAGTTCCGGTTCAGGTTGGATGCGCGCGTTGGGCGGCCCGATCCAGATGCACTTGCTGCCAGAATTGACGATGGACATCGCCATGTCGCGCGACGTTTTCTCCAGCCATTCTGTGGGTCGGCCATACATGTTTGCACCCAGTTCTACCACGGTATAACGAGGCTGATGAGTTTTAAGCAAATCGGCGAGCAGCGGCGTTTTTGCATCCCAGCCGCGCTGTTCCTTGTTGTCGGTATCTTTGAAGAAAAATCCGCAATGGGTCATCGAATCGGTCAGCCAGTCTAGCGGCGAACTTCCGCACGACGCATAAGTGGCCACACTAAAGCCGGCGATCCGCCGCAACAGCGCGTCTTCCTGTATGCCGAAGCTTCCGACCGAATGGGAGTCACCGATAAACAGAATGACGGGGAGCGGTTTATTCGTAGGAATTTCCTTTGCCGCACACAAGGCGGGCGCACCCAACCCTGCGCCTACTGTCGTCAACAGGGATACATGAAAAATCATTTGTGCGTAGAAATTTTTTAACATGTTGATTTATTGTAACATTTTTAAAGGCGGCGGTTGTCAACTGTACTGCCTAGATTTGAAAGACGAAGTTTAGCCTGTTGTTTAATTGATCAACCTGATAATCCTAAGCATTAGTCCATGGGCGTTAAATTTATCAGGCAAAAGTACGACGATTTTCAATCGAGACGCTATGCCGCCTGTAGCATAAAGTCCACATGCACCGAATCAAACGGGAAGATGATCTTACCGTCGTCGGTTTTATCCAGCAATCCGGCATTGAGCAAAGCGTGGACATCGCTATGTACGCCTTTGACATCGCGGTGTACGCGCCGCGCCACTTCCCGCAGAGACAATGCGCCTGCACCGGTCATCACCTTGAGTACATCCCAACGTTTTGGGGAAAGCGTGCGCCAGAGTTCCGCCGTACTTTCAAAACTGCGGTAAGCGCCTTGTGGCTTGCCCGTTTCCAAAGCACGCAAAAAGCGCGCATTGACTTCCTCGCGACTGGACACGCCGACGACGACTGTATTCATGACTGCCTCCATTCATCCACCATTTTCCAAAAATCACCCACTAGCACCGGCATCGTAGAAAAGCTGTAGGGCAACTCGACTCCGTCTAGGTGATAGTGATCGCCCTTGCCTGCTTCATTATCAAATCGCAGTACGCAAACACCCTCAACCACCAGCGACAGGCTGTATTTGAAAGTATGCACACTGCCGCGAACGGCGACGGGCACGAGCAAAACGCGCAACTCGGCGAAGGCGTTCTCGCCCTGCTTAATTCGATCATCAACCAATACTTGCGCTTTCATGTTGTAGATAATGCCAACAC
>CAISHO010000072.1 GCA_903885165.1 uncultured Nitrosomonadales bacterium
CAGGCTTCCAGAATCGGTTGATAGGTGCTGCCGCTGAAAATGTGGCGCAACTTCTCGCGCAGTTCCAGCTTCCATGAGGCGCGCAGCGTGTGGTTCTGCAAGGATTCGAAAACAGTCGAGCCATGAGACGCAAGACGTAAGTTGTGAGTTGGGTTTGACTCGGGACTCACGTCTTCCAACTCAGAACTAGGTTTATCAAGATTCTTCTGCAGCCATTCCCAGCGCGTGCGCACCTCAGTGAGCAACTGTTTGGCTTCGGTTGCGCGATTGCCCAGCAGTTCAGCGTCGCCCAGTTGCTTGTCGTCCTGATAGTAGAGCGGTAATTCACCGCTGAAAAAAGTATCGAGTTCATCCAATAATTTGATTTTATTGAACAAAGATAATTCGATGTTAATGCGTTCGATGCCGTCGCAGTAGTCGCCCATGCGCGGCAGCGGAATCACCACGTCTTCATTGATTTTGAATGCGTTGGTGTGTTTGGCAATCGCCGCCGTGCGGGCGCGGTCCAGCCAGAATTTTTTACGTGCCTCGGCGGATACGGCAATAAATCCTTCGCCGTGGCGAAGATTGGCTAATCTGACGATTTCCGAGGCGGCAGCGGCAGCTGCATCCGCGTCATCACTCACCACATCGGCGATCAACACCATTTTGGGGCGTGTGCCGCGACGGGATTTGGTGGCGTAGCCGACCGCCTTGAGATAACGTTCATCCAAATGTTCAAGACCGGCCAGAAAAGTGGCTTTGGTATTTAACTTGCCACTTACGTCTTCCGACTTATGACTGAAGTAATTGGTGATTTCGACGATCGCAGGGACGGCTTCTCTCACCTGGCCGAAAAATTCCAGACAGACGGTGCGCGTATGCGTGTGTGCGCGGTGCAGGATAAAGCGTGCAGAGGTGATGAGGCCGTCGCAACCTTCCTTTTGTATACCGGGTAAGCCGGAGAGGAATTTGTCGGTGACATCCTTGCCGAGCCCCGCTTTTCTGAACGCGTTGCCGGGGATGGTTAAAATCTCGGGTGCGCCATGCGCCGTCTTGCCATCGGCTTCGAAACGGCTGATGCGAAAACTGGCGGCAGCGGCATCGTGGATTTTGCCCAAGTTGTGATTCAGTCGCTCAACGAACATCCACAGTCCGTCGGGCGTGACCATGCGCCAGGACGCCAGATTGTCCAGCGCTGTGCCCCAGAGCACGGCTTTTTTGCCGCCGGCGTTCATGGACACGTTGCCGCCGATACACGAGGCATCGGCAGACGTCGGGTCGACAGCGAACACCAGACCGTTATTTTCCGCAGCTTCCATCACTCGACGCGTTACTACGCCCGCGCCGCAGTGAATGGTGGCATAAGGCGTGTTCAATCCCGGTAACACCGTGGATTCAATCGCTGAAATCGTATCCAGCTTCTCTGTATTGATGACCGCTGAGAATTTGTCCAGTATCACCGCGCCACCGGTGTAGCCTGTGCCGCCACCGCGCGGCACGATGGTCAGCTTGAGTTCAATACAGGTGCGCACCAGTGCGGCGATCTCTTCTTCAGTATCCGGGTGCAGCACCACAAAAGGGTACTCCACGCGCCAGTCAGTCGCATCGGTCACATGAGAGACGCGCGCTAAGCCATCGAACTGAATGTTGTCTTTCCGGGTGATGCGTGAGAGTTCCCGCAGGGCGCGTTTTCTCATTTGCAGGGTGTGTTCAAATTCCGCGGCAAAACCATTCACCGCATCGCGTGCCAGTTCCAGCAGGCGCTTAACGGAAGGGTTGTCCTGACGGCGTGCGTCTATCGCATTGAGCCGGTGATGCAAGGCCTCTATCAGTGCCGCACGTCGACGGGCGTTGCCCAGTAAGTCATCTTGCAAGTACGGGTTGCGAGTGACCACCCAGATGTCGCCCAGCACCTCATACAGCATTTGCGCGGAGCGGCCGGTGCGGCGTTCAGCGCGGAGTGTGTTGATGATGTCCCATGCCTCGCTGCCTAATAGGCGCAAGACAATTTCGCGGTCGGAAAACGAGGTGTAGTTGTAGGGGATTTCACGCAAACGCACGGTCATGATGTTCCTTGCGGCAGCCGCTAATGTATTTAGGGGTTGCCTTAAATTTATCCAGCCGCTATTTTACCTGATTGCGGGGCGCTGCTCGACCATGAGCTGATTGCGGATACAATATTGGTACAAGATGAACACGCCCAACAACCCTATGCGTCTCTTTTTTGCGCTCTGGCCCGACGAGGCCGTGCGGCGTTATTTGTCCGACTGGCCATTGCGGTGCAGCGGGCGAGCAATGAGCCCGCAGACTTTACATACGACGCTGGTATTTTTGGGCGCGGTCGATGCGGCTCGTCTGGAAGCCTTAAAACTGGCTGTGGAGGAAGTTGTGGCACAAAGTTTTGAGCTGTGCTTTGATGTGGCGCGCTACTGGGGACACAACCATATTTTGTATGGTGCGCCTAGTGTCGTCCCTGTTCAATTGTCTTTTCTGGTGAGCGAATTGGAGCGGCATTTAGTCCGGCATCATTTTGAATTTGAGCGTAGGTTATACAAGCCGCACGTCACCCTGATGCGCAATGTACACTGGCGTGATGATACCTTCCCACCGATGCCGCCTGTTTATTGGCGGGTGCAGGAGTTTGTTTTGTTGCAGTCTGTGCAAGAGCATGGTCAGGCGCATTACCGGATTTTGGCGAATTTTAGATTAACTGAGTAGGTCTATGGTAAAAAATAATAAAATCAATGGTTTGTGGTTCTTTGTTGCGCTGTTGAGTGCTGGTATGGCTCATGCAGATAATGGCACTTTCGCGTTATGCGCAAAAAACTTTCCTGACAATAATGCTGAGCGATTGAAATGTTTTGATGGCGTCCTGGGCTCTGCGGCGCAGATTGCCCAGATTGTGCCTCCTGTTGTTCCCGCTACGGTGGACGTTGTTGAAAAACGTAAAGAGGTTGCGGTAGATCGTTCCTATTTGACCCGCGTGTGGAATCTGGATAATCGCACCGGCCGAGATCCGAGTAGTCTGGATCGCTTGCAGCCGCATCGACAGAGTTATCTGATTGTGCGTGAAACCAATAATGTCAATAAACAGCCCGCTACGCCGACCGCAGGTCATGCCGTCTTGACGCCTTATGACATGGACGCCCTGGAATCGAAGTTTCAGCTGAGTTTCAAGACTGATATTTTTACACAGGGAAATCTGGATCTGTGGGGATTGAAAACGCTCCGTTTGTGGGGCGCTTACACTCAACAGTCACACTGGCAGGTGTTTAATACCCGCAACTCGTCCCCGTTTCGTGAAACCAATTATGAACCTGAGCTGATTGCCGCGTTTAGCACCGGTAATGAAACAGGGTGGAAGTTGCTTAACTTGGGGGTGGAGCACCAATCGAATGGACGCACTAATCCCGAATCGCGCAGCTGGAATCGCGTCTATGCGCAGGGCGGTTGGGAGTGGGGTAATACTTCGCTGTTGGCGCGCGGTTGGTGGCGTATTCCGGAAAATGTGTTGAAGGACGATAATCCGGACATTATTCATTACATGGGCAGAGGCGATTTGGTTGTTCGCTGGGAGCCGGATAGTAAAATGCAGGCGGTTTCTATGTTGCTTCGTAATAATTTGAATCAGAATCAGAATTTAGGTTTTGTTCAGCTGGATTGGTCTATGCCGGTGCAATTGGGTAAAGCGGCAAAGCTCCATGCGCAAATGAGCAGCGGTTACGGCGAGAGTTTGATCGATTACAATCACCGCCAAACGACGATGGGCTTGGGCGTTTCTTTTCGAGAGTGGTAAACAATGAGCAATCCTCTTCCAGTACTGACGCATTATCAACGAATCGGCGGCGCTGAAAAAATCCACAGGCTGGTGGATCGCTTCTACCACCTGATGGATGAGTTGCCGGAATCCTACGGTATACGCAAGATGCATGCGCCTAGTCTTTCTGGCGCGAATGATAAATTGTTCAAGTTTTTGTCAGGGTGGTTGGGTGGGCCGCAGTTGTTCATTCAGGAGTTTGGCGAGCCTTTTTTACGTCGCCGTCATTTCCCATTTTCAATTGGAAATTCTGAACGCGATCAGTGGATGATGTGTATGAATCAAGCCTTGAGCGATGTGATCGAAGACGAAGCGCTACGCGTGGAGTTATCTATTGCCTTGAGCAAGGTGGCTGACCATATGCGCAACCGCGAGGGTTGATCTTGCGCGCGCCTTTCCACGCCTCAATCGGGACTTTAAGCTTGAGGACGTTGCATGAATTTCACAGCTTAACTGGATGTGCACAGTTTTTCATTAAGCGAGGTGGTTCTATCTAATGCATTAGCTTGTCTATGGCAGGCCACGGAATCTGGCAATGGCTAATTTCTCTTGCGGGTGAAACTTGGATTCTGTCCCATCTTGTGGTGATTATTCGACACTTTGGATGTAGTCTTTGCGAACAGCTGCTTTGCAGCTTGCCTGCTAAACCCTTTGCGCCGGTATGAAGTGCCTTTAATGATGAGCATTGCGATTAGCCGCAGGTTGCGTGTGACGCGTCTATCCTTCTATGCTCCAGCCCGGTTGTACTGTGGTGTGTATTTGTGATGGCTGTGCGCGCTGAAATCGAGCAATTTTCTGCTCGGCCAGGTTGATGCTTTGGGCATCGACGTGAAACTCCAGACGCAGCTCAAATTCCCGCATCTCGCCTGGGTGCAAGTTCTGCACGCGTCCCTCGGCCTGTTCATGGTTGCGCGGATTGGGGTAGTTGGTTCCAGGTTCAAGTCCGGTCACATAGCCGTCTTGCATCGCGGCCGTGTCTTTCCAGAGTGTGAAGCAGGGGAGCTGAATCAGATTAAAATGTATGCTCACACCCATCGTCCCCGCCTTATTCTTGAGCAACACCTGGGATAGGCCGGATTCGTCGCCTAACAGTTCCATAAAATAAACCTGCTCTTCAAAGCCGGCTTGCGGGGCAGAAAACGCGGACCATTGCGCGACACTGTTAGCCGCGTGCCGGGTGCGCGGCACCAGTGTTTTGACTGGCGCCAAAAATCGCGCTCCTTCTTCCAATAGCGGCGGGCCGAAGTTGATGTGATACAGTAACTGAAATTCACCCGGCAAGGCCGATAGATTGCTTACCCGGTCGCGTATGATAATTTCACAGGAGCCGGGCTTGGTGCTGACAGATGAAAAAAGCGATAGTTTCTGACCTTTGAAGCGCGCCTCGTCAACCTGACCTTGTACTCCAATTTCGGAGTCATTTATCTCAGTTTTAATGCTGTGTGCGGGCAGGTTAGCAATCCTGCCATGCAGCGGATATTTTAATTTTCCGGCCTGATCGAAATCAGGTGCGCCATTGCTCTCAAGGCCACAGCGGCATAGCAGTTCGTCAAATCCCGCTAGCCAGCCCAGTCCGCTCTCTTCGTGTAGCGGCACGTGCTGCGGATGGACTGGGCCGCGCACCGGGGATTGCCAGCCGATTTCGATGTCGTCGAGCCAGACCTTCCAAATGTTCATCCCGCGTTCGGGCAACAGCCAGAATTTCATGCGGCCGTTGTCGACTTCGATGATCTCCATGCTGCCGTGTAGTCCGCCTTTCAGTACGCGGCGGGTCACACCCGTGGCGAGATCGGTCACGTCAGGGGCGGAGATGTCGGTTTGATCGTTCAAGGTCAGACTTTCAGCAATTGATGCACTTCATCAGCCATCGGCGGATAGGGACCGGCTTTCGTTGCGGCCAGCGCTGCCGCTGCCGCTGAAATTTGCAGATGGGTAGAGTTTCCCGCATCAGGGTGCAGCAGCAAGCTGCTCATCCATCCCGCCATCGAGGCATCGCCGCAGCCGACCGTATCAATTACCGCAACTTTATAGGCCGATTGTTCGACTACTTCTTTTGCTGTGAAGAGCGTCATGCCCTCGGCACCGCGCGTCAGCAGAATTTGGGCGTCTGGCGATAGCGTGCGAAGTTCAACCAGACCTTCCATGGACGAGAGTCCGGGAAATAGTCCGGTCAAGTCATCGTCCGACACCTTGATATAGCTGGCGATGGACGCGATAGTGCGGAAGGTTTCCGGATAATCTGTCGTATATGCCATCTCGCGAAAGTTGGGATCGAATGCAATGTGTTTGCCCGCTGCCTTTGCTGCAATGGCTTCTGTAATGAGCAGGCCGGAGAGTGGTTGTCGCATCAGGCTGATGCCGCCGAAGTGTACGACCTCCACGGCATTGCGCCAGCCTTTTGGCAGCAACGCGGGATTGAAATGCAGATCCGCGCTGTTGTCACCGATGAAAAAATATTGAGGAGGATGTTGCGAGGCGACCATTGCCAGCAGCGGGGATGCGTTGACGCGTTGCAAAAAACGGCTGTCCAGACCTGCTGCATTGCCCTCGATGGCTAACTGTTCGCCGAACAGATCGCAGCTGACCGAGCCTGCAAATGCCGTCGGCACGCCGAGTTTGGCTCCCGCTCGCGCCACATTCCAGCAGGCGCCGCCGGGGACCGCGATCCAGCTGTCGTCCCGTTGCCGCAACATATCGGTCAGCGCTTCACCGAACACCACATATCTTGGAAAATTCATGGTATTCAATGAAACAGTGCGATATCTTTAATCGCGTCGGTCGCGCCCGGCAGCTTTTCCGGATCGATCGCGCCGGTGATGAGTCCGACGATCTGTTCAGGATTGCTGGTTGCGGTGAGCACCGAGGCGATGATGCGACCCTGACGGAATACCCAGATGCGATCGACCAGATCGAATACCTGGCGCAGGTTGTGGCTGATGATGATCAGCGGCACGCCGCGCTGCTTGAGTCCCTTGATGATTTCCTCGACACGCGCGGTCTCCTGTATGCCGAGCGCGGCGGTGGGTTCATCCAGTATGATCAGTTTCTTGGCGAATCCAGCAGCGCGGGCAATCGCCACGCACTGGCGCTGACCACCTGACATGCCGCGCAGCGTTTCGCTCATGTCCTGAATCTTGACGCCGGTGGTCGCCAGCATGCTGACGGATTCTTCGCGCATCGCCTTGTGGTTCAGTATCGACAGCGGACCCAGATTGAAGCGGACTATTTCTCGGCCCAGAAAAATGTTGGCCGGGACATCGAGGTCTTCGGCCAGCGCCAGTGTCTGGTAGACGGTCTCGACGCCCTGATCGCGCGCATCCAGCGGGGAGGAGAAATTCACCACCTCGCCGTCCAGACTGATTTCGCCGTGATTGGGTTGTTCGGCACCGGTGATCAGGCGCACAAAAGTGCTCTTGCCTGCGCCGTTGTCGCCGACGATTGCGGCGTGCTCGCCGGGTGCGAGTGAGAAATTTGCCTCGGTCAGTGCTTTGACTCCGCCATAGTGTTTGGTCAGGCCGCGAATTTTCAGTATCGGTGTGCTCATG
>CAISHO010000073.1 GCA_903885165.1 uncultured Nitrosomonadales bacterium
AACCAAGCAGCCACGTAAGTTTTTACTGTCACCGATTTGTCACGCGACACCGCACTTATGGGGCTATTTAGGGCTATTTGAGGCTAGTTTTCGATGATGCGGGCATCGTAAGCTATTGATTTATAAAGGGCGTGTATTATAACTTCGTACTACGAACCAAGGGGTCGGGCGTTCGAATCGCTCCGGGCGCACCATATTCGGATGTAAAATCAAAGGGTTAGGCAGAAATGCTTAGCCCTTTGTTCATTTCTAAATTCCCATTGCTACACCATTGCTACGCTGTAGATATATCTATTGATTGCCGTCTACTATGTAAGCATTACGGTTTGACTATATAAAAAATTGTTGTCGCTCCTCACGCTGACTGTTAAATAGATATGCAACAACCAACTGTTAATCGAGAATTGATACATCTGGCTTGGCCTATGCTGATCGCGCAGTTGGCAATGATGGCGAATGCGGTGATTGATACAGCGATGGCTGGACGGCTAACTGTCATTGATCTAGCTGCCGTCGGCATTGCCGCCTCCATCATGGCCACGATTCAAATGTCACTTGTCAGTGTGCTGATGGCAGTGCCTCCCATTATTTCTCAAATGTTTGGTGCTAACAGACAAGCCGATATTGGCCGGGAAGTTCAACAAGGCGCATGGATAGCGTTGGCACTCTCATTGGTGGCGATTTTGTTGATGTGTTTTCCCGGGCCATTTTTGGCTATTTCGAATTTACAACCCGATGTGGAAATTAAAGTCCGCGCCTATTTGAGTGTGTCTGCCTGGGGCGTGCCTGCCGCTTTCGCCTTGCGCCTGTTTTTTGGTTTTTCCACTGGTATCAAGCGCCCGCATCCGGTGATGTTACTAAATCTATTGTCGCTGGCAATCAAAGTGCCGTTGAATGCCGTGTTCATGTTCGGCTTGCTTGGCAGCCCTAAACTGGGTGCGACTGGTTGCGCGGTGGCGACATCGCTGGATGCCTGGCTGATTGCGGCGCTTGCTTGGGGGTGGTGCCTAAACAATCCGAATTATGCTCAATTCCAATTGCACAGACGTATCTTTGCACCTGATTTCGCTGCCATAAAAGAATTTCTCAAACTTGGTATTCCCATTGCGCTAACGTTCATCGCGGATTTGACCGCATTCACTTTTATGGCGCTGTTTATTGCGCGATTAGGTCCGGTTGTGTCTGGCGCACATCAAATCGCCGCAAATCTGGCTGCTTTAGCTTTCATGGTTCCGTTGTCGCTGGGAAATGCCACTTCCGTGCTGATCGGACAGGCACTCGGTGCGAATCAACCTGATCGTGCCCGCGATATTTGCTGGGAGGGCATTCGTTTCGGGATGTTGATTGCCACGATACTGTGTCTGATATTTTGTTTTGCCGCGCCTTATATCGCGGCGTTCTACACCACAGACATGGAGGTGCAGAAGGTGGCGATACCGCTGATTGTGATGGTCGGGATCTATCATTTGGGGGATGCGCTACAAGCGGTAACAGTGAATGCCTTGCGTGGATACAAGAATTCGATAGTGCCGATGATGATCTACACATTAACGCTCTGGGTATTGGGGTTAGGTGGAGGGATCGTGCTGGGGCTGACCGATACGCTTGGCGCAGCCCGGGGTGCGCCGGGGTTTTGGCTGGCCGCGATTGCAAGCATTTGGCTGGTTGGCTGTTTGATGGCATTTTATCTTAATCGCACATCAAAGAAGCATTGTGAAGTCTAGCAATTTCGCAATTATCCCAGCTTATATATGTCTGCGGTTGTTACAATTGCCGCATGTGTAGTCATTATGAATCCGTTAAGTACCCTGAAGCTTTGAAGTCGTACTTCAAAGTCGATGCTATCCCTGATGTGATAAAGGATGAACTTTGGTCTTGCTATATGGGCGCTTTCATCCGCAATTCTGAAAATGCGACATATCGAGAATTGCTGCTTGGCTCGTTTGGTTTGATACCCCATTGGTCCAACGACACCAAGATCGCCCGAAGTACTTACAACGCCAGACTGGAAATCGCCTAATGGTGACATCCTACCCAGCTACACGATGTTGACCATCAACGCGGATACAAACTCGCTCAGGCAATGTCTGCACAAGCCTACTGATGAAAAACGTATGGTGGTTATACTGCAAGATTAGCAGTACGATGCGTGGCTCAGTTGTGCCGGTGAGCAAAGCCGTGATTTTCTGAGGGAATACCCAGCCGAATTGCTGGTAGCTGAATCGAAGTAGGCGGTGTTGCCGGTTCTGTGATTCGGTCGTTGATGTCATAGATTGCCGTTCAAGACTTCTAATATCCAGCAAGAAAATTCGATTAGCCAACACTATTACACACTCAATGAACAAAGTTCAGCTCGCCGCCTATACCGTAATAACCATGCTAGCTTTCTCCGGCAACTCATTGCTGTGTCGCATGGCGCTCAAGGAAACAAGTATTGACGCGGCAAGCTACACTTCCATACGCCTACTTTCCGGTGCGGCAATGCTCTGGATTCTAATGCGCTGGCAGCATAAGGCTCCGCTAAAGCTGGGCACTTGGCATAGCGCTGCGGCCTTATTTGTCTATGCGATTGCGCTTTCCTTTTCTTACCGATCCATCAACGCGGGAGCTGGCGCATTAATGTTGTTCGGCGCTGTACAACTTACTATGATTTTAGCGGGCTTCATCTCAGGAGAACGCATGAGCGCATTGCAAAGCCTGGGTTTTGTGGCCGCGTTGGCCGGTCTCGTGATACTTGTGTCACCTAGTGTGGAAGCACCGTCGATTGTGGACTCGATATTGATGCTGGCGAGCGGCATTGCTTGGGGTGTGTATAGCCTCTTTGGCCGTACTCAGTCTGATCCCATTGCGGCGACTGGGGGTAATTTCCTGCGTGCAGCACTTCTGAGCATTTTAATGTCTATCTGTACCTTGCCATGGTTGCAGCTGGATACGAGGGGTATTTGCTATGCAGTTTTATCTGGCGCAGTGACTTCTGGAATAGGGTATGTGCTGTGGTATCGTGTATTGCGACATATGAGTGCAATTACGGCGTCGACGATACAACTCAGCTCGCCGTTGATCACCACATTCGGCGGTGTCATGTTATTGGGTGAAGCATTTACTCGCAATCTACTGATCGCTTCCTTGCTGATCCTAGGTGGTATCAGACTGGTACTGCGTTATGGCAAGTGATATTTTCCTTAAATCTAAAAATGCTAAGGAGATGCTGATTTATTCCTCATCTCCGGGAAAACGAAGATCCAGTGTATTCATTTAACTGGATTCCCGCCTACATGGGAATGACTGTGTCCAGCCATTTTTCTTGTCTTTAATTGCCGGCTAGCACATGGCGCTAGCCGCGGAAATAAATTAGCCATCAATCGCTATCTAATACGCCATCAGGTTTCAGCGATCATTCGTTATGTTTTTCACGTCCACATTGATTTTTAGCGTGCCGTGAACGACTAGCTGCAAGCGGCTCGCACGATGCGTTCTGTCTTGGTCGCGTCCACCTCTGCATGAGTGCCGAGTGCTGCGTTGCCATGTTCCTGCACCGCCTGCCACACACGCTCAGCGGCGTCGGGATCGGTAATTTCTGCGTCACGCAGGTGTAGCGGCATGTGCAGGCTGCGATAGAGCGCACAGATTGCCTCTATGGTCTCCTCCGCACTGGGATTGACCAGAGAAAAAACGTTGCGCCCGAGTTGCGCTAGTTTCGCACGCTTAGGCTCGATCAGTTCACGCAGCAGCCAGGGTTGGATGATGGTGAGCGTTCTGCCGTGGTCGATTCCCCACAAGGCAGTCAGCTCGACAGCGATGCGATGGGTGATCCAGTCTTGCGGTACGCCAACGCCGATCACCCCGCATAGTGCCTGATTGGCGGCCCACATCAGATTTTGTCGCCAGGCATTGTCGTGACGCTGCTCGAAAGTGTCGGCCAGCGTCTTGAGTGTCTTCATCACCGCCTCGGCGTAGCCATCCTGAACCAGTGCGCCGACCGGATAAGTCAGGTACTGCTCGCAGACATGAACAAAGGCATCGACGATACCGTTTTCCAATTGACGATCCGGCAGACTCGCCATCACTTCAGGGTTGAGGATCGCAAAGCGCGGCTGTGCTTGCGACGCGAAGAAAGCCTTCTTCTGCTGTGTTGCCCTCTTGGTCACGACAGCGCCGCTATTCGACTCGGAACCCGTCGCCGGCAAAGTCAGCACGATACCCACGGGGATCGCACGCAGTGGGACGTGTTTCCCGCTGACAATATCCCAACCATCACCCTCGTAGAGTGCGGCACAGGCGATGTACTTGGCACCATCGGAAACGGAACCGCCACCGACGCCGAGGATGAAATCGACACTCTGATCGCGCACCAATTTAACGGCCTCGTTCAAGGTTTCCAGAATCGGATTTGGCTCAACGCCGGCGAACTCGACCACCTGTCGACCGGCGAGCACCTGCGTGACCTGGTCATAGATGCCATTTCGTTTGATGGAGCCACCCCCGTAGAGCAGCAGGATTTTCGCTTTTGGCGAAATCAGATCGGCTAATTTGGCAAAACTATGGGGACCAAAAACAATCTGTGTCGGGTTGCTGAAGCTGAATTCGAAAGGGTAGTACATGGTTATTTTCCGTGAATTAAGAGCGATTTGGCGGGACGGCGTAGGTGCCAACCACATGCGCCACGGGGTCTTCTGCACCTTGTGAATACAAGGAGACTTCTCCTACGATCAGCGTGCGCCCAACCTTCATCAGGTTGCAAACGCCGATTATGGGTTTGTCGGCTGCCGGTTTTCTGAGGAAGTTGATCGTAAGGCTGGTAGTGACAGCCAGCGGCACAATGCCAATCTCGCCCAAAATTGCGACGTACAAAGCCACATCGGCTACCGCCATCAATACCGGCCCTGAAACCGTCCCGCCGGGGCGCAGTTCCTCCAGACCAACCGGGTGAATGACAACTGCACTGCGGTCCCCCACAGACTCGACTACACATTTGGTCTGCGGGAATTCTTGCGCGATGAATTTCGCCACATCTTCGGTACTGACACCCATATTTTCTCCTCAAAGTACAGCTCTCCGGACTGTCTTGTGTAGCCCGGGGAAATCCATCGCTACATTTAGCTATTCACGTTGACGATAACCCGCCCGCGAACCTTGCCATCTATGAGTTGTCCAGCAGTTGAAATAGCCTCAGCCAGACCAATCTCATTGGTGATGAGGTTGAGCTTTGCAAGATCCAAATCGACTCCTAAGCGTTGCCATGCGACAAGCCGGTCAGCACGAGGGCACATCACGCTGTCAATTCCGACCAGTGACACCCCGCGCAGAATAAAAGGCGCGACGGTTGCGGGAAAATCCATACCACCGGCTAAACCACAGGCGGTGACTACGCCACGATACTTGGTTGACGCACACACGTTGGCGAGCGTGTGGCTACCGACGACATCGACGGCGCCGGCCCAACGCTCGCGAGCAAGGGGTTTGCCTGGTGTTGAAAATACTGATCGGTCAATGACCTCGGTCGCTCCCAGACTCTTGATATATTCGCTCTCTTCTGGACGCCCGGTCACTCCGACAACGGTGAAGCCTAGTTTTGATAGAATAGACACGGCCACACTACCGACGCCACCGGCAGCGCCCGTGACCAGAATTTCACCGTGCTCTGGTGTCACGCCGTGACGCTCAAGCGCAAGCACACACAACATTGCTGTATAGCCGGCGGTGCCGATGGCCATCGCTTGCTGAGCGGTAAATTGGGAAGGTAAGGGAATCAACCAATCGCCTTTGAGTCTGGCTTTCTGTGCCAATCCGCCCCAGTGACCTTCACCGACGCCCCAGCCGTTTAGAAGCACCGCATCGCCGACCTTGAACGCCGGGTTGCTGCTCTCTTCGACAATGCCGGCCAGGTCAATGCCGGGAACCATCGGGAACTTGCGAACAACAGGTCCTCTGCCGGTAATGGCTAGGCCATCTTTGTAATTGAGCGTTGAATGACTCACGCGTACGGTCACATCCCCTTCAGGGAGTTGGGATTCATCAACATCTTTGAGATTAGCCCGGTAACCCGCTTCATCCTTCTCTATTATGATCGCCTTAAACATATACTCTCCTTATTGATTTAGACCGCTCGTCTATTAAACGACAAAAAAATTACCGGCTATTTAATCCGGCAAAAAAAACTTCTGAAAAAATGCTCAGTGCAGCGGGATGGCGTTCAAGTTTCGCACGTAAAACAGCGCCTTCCCAGCCTATCCAGAAAAATGCCGCTTGTCGCTCGCAGTCAATGTTGACTGAAATCTCGCCGGCTTCCTGTGCAGCAAACAAACAAACAGCAACACGTTCCTGCCAGTCCATAAATACGCTTTTCAATCGATCACCATAGGAGGGCGGCAGCGCCCCCATTTCCTGACCTAGATTGCCAATTAAGCAACCACGCATATAACCGTACTTGGCCATACCGGCACACGCATCAGATACGAACGCCTTGAGCCGTTCAAGATGAGGAAGCGACGCGTCATCGAAATGGTGCTGCAACTTGCGTGCGAAATAAGCCCCGTAGCGATCAATCAATTCGGCACCAAACGCTTCTTTGCTATTGAAGTAATGATAGAAAGATCCCTTTGGAATGCCAACGCCTCGCAGAATTTCGTCTATGCCCGTTGCGCAGAAACCCTTCTCTGTTAAAACGCGAACACCTGCTCTAAGGAGCATTTCGCGGGTGTCGGACTGTTCATCGAACCGCTTAGGCGGTCGACCGCGCCGACTGATTTTCGTACCTTGCGTTTCCATGGGATGAATATTAGACCGATTGGCTACTTAAATCAAAATATTCTTTGCGGACCAGCGAGCGGGCCGATGGGTCAGCTTTGATTTTGCGGCTGACTGGATTTTGAGTTTACTGACGAGCGACGGTTGGAAAAAGCCAGGATTTGTCATGAAATTAACCCATTATTTCAACATAACGTTCCCAGACTTTGTAAATACGGCGATTTTAATCGCTTGAAACTCCGTATTTCACCTGACTATGAATAATGAACTATAATCAAAAAAGCGAGCAATCAGACAGCGCGAAAATGATTTTTCAATTGAAAAATAATCGATGATACTTTCAGATAGAGTTAATACTTTTGGTCAGTATATGCTTCGCCGCCACGGCGAACGTGTTCACAAGATCGCGCTGGATGCCGGTTTCACCTGTCCCAACCGGGATGGTACCAAAGGTCGCGGCGGCTGTTCTTTTTGCAATAACGCTTCCTTCAGTCCTGATGCAGACACACGCCTCAATCTAGCCGCTCAAATAGCCAAAGCCGGTCTGGCCATTTCTCGGCGTACGCGAGCGAAAAAATATATCGCTTATTTCCAGGCTTATACCAATACTTATGCCAAGGTCGAGGCGCTGGAAGCGTTATATCGCGAAGCGCTGAAAGAGCCCGGCATGATCGGGATTTCCGTGGGCACCCGTCCCGATTGCGTTTCAACCGATGTGCTGGACTTACTGGAAAATTTTCGCGATCATGGACTGGAAGTATGGCTGGAACTGGGACTACAGTCCGCCTTTGACAAAACGCTGGTGCGCGTCAACCGCGGCCACACCTTTGCCGAATACAGGGAGACCGCACAGGCGGTACGGCAACGCGGCATCCCTTTGTGCACCCACTTGATTGTCGGACTGCCCGGTGAAACCGAGGCACACTATCACGCCACGCTGGATCAGGTTCTGGAAACTGGGGTGGACGGGCTCAAACTTCATCCATTGCATATTGTGAAACATACGCTGCTGGCTCATCAGTGGCGCAAGGGCGAGTACCAGCCTTTAGGCCGTGCAGAATACATCGGTATCGCAGCCGATCTGATCGAGCGCACACCTGAAAATATCATCTATCACCGTGTAACCGCGACCGCATCAAGGGATATACTGCTGGCACCTGACTGGTGCGCAGAAAAATGGAACCTACTGAACGGTATTGAAATTGAACTGCGGCTACGTGATACACGTCAGGGGAGTCGCGCCATGACACCGTTTGTAATCGAAGGATTGAGGAACGTCGCTTAATACAGGACAGTCTTTTTACTGGGAAATCTACATGACACGCGAAAAAATTCCTCAGCTTATCTGCCCGGCCGGCAGTCTGCCCGCGCTGAAGGCAGCAGTCGATAACGGTGCAGACTCCGTTTATTTAGGCTACAAAAATGACACCAACGCCCGCAATTTTGCCGGTTTGAACTTCGACGACAAGGCCATGCGAGAGGGAATTCGCTACGCGCAGTCGCACGGCCGCCATGTGTTGATGGCCATCAATACCTTCGCCCAGTCGGGCAGGGTTGCAGACTGGCATCGCGCCATCGACGGCGCAAGTGATTTAGGTGTCAATGCGGTGATTTTGGCGGACATCGGCCTGCTTGACTATGCCAGCCGGCATCATCCAAATTTGCGACTGCATCTGTCGGTGCAGGGTTCCGCGACCAGTTACGAGGCGGTCAATTTTGCGCAGCGTGAATTCGGCGTGCGGCGTGCCGTACTGCCGCGTGTACTGACGCTGGCACAAGTTGAGAATGTGATCAATAACACGACAGTTGAAATCGAAGTGTTTGGTTTCGGCAGTTTATGCGTGATGAATGAAGGGCGCTGCTGGTTATCTTCCTATGCGACCGGCGAATCCCCCAACACGGTCGGCGCCTGTTCTCCGGCAAAATACGTCAAATGGGAAAAAACGCCGGGAAAGATGTCGACACGTCTGAACGGCATTCTGATTGACCGTTTCGACGATAATGAACCTGCCGGTTACCCGACCCTGTGCAAGGGACGCTTTGAGGTTAACGGCGAGACCTACTATGCGCTGGAGGAGCCAACCAGCCTGAATGTACTGGAAATATTGCCGGAAATAGCCCGGATCGGCGTTGCTGCGATCAAGGTCGAAGGCCGTCAGCGCAGTCCGGCTTACGTCGCTCAGGTCACCAAAACCATGCGTGCCGCGCTGGATGCCTTGTCTGTCGACAATCAACATTACCACGTGAAGCCCGCCTGGCAGACGGATCTTGCAAAAGTTTCCGAAGGTAGTCAGGCTACACTGGGCGCTTACAGCCGCCCCTGGAGATAAGCGCATGAAACTCGCTTTAGGCCCCTTGCTTTATTTCTGGCCAAAACAGAAAGTACTCGAGTTTTACGCCGAAATCGCGCAGAACCCATCCATCGATATCGTTTATGTCGGCGAGGTCGTCTGCTCACGCCGCCAGCAATTGCGCGTCGCCGACTGGATTGCACTGGCGCGTGAACTTGGCAATGCTGGAAAGGAAGTTGTTGTATCAGCGCAGGCGCTGCTCGAATCCGAAAGCGACCTGAAAGCGCTGCGCAGATTGATGGATGAAGCCAACTGCAAAGTTGAAGCCAACGACCTCGGGGCGGTAAACATCGCTGCCGGTCGTCCTTTTGTGGCAGGCCCGCATCTGAATATTTACAACGAGAATACCCTTGCGACCTACGCACGTTACGGCATGCAGCGCTGGTTGCCGCCGCTGGAGGCGGGCCGGGAGATGATAGCAACACTGCATGATAGCCGTCCGGCGGGCATCGAAACCGAGGTTTTTGTCTATGGCAAATTACCGCTGGCGTTCTCGGCGCGCTGTTTTACTGCCCGTCATTACGATTTGAATAAGGATGATTGTCAGTTTAAATGCATTGAGCATCCGGAAGGTCTCACCCTAAAGACGCGTGAAGGACAGCCTTTTCTGACCATTAACGGCATCCAGACCATGTCCGCACAAAGCTACAATCTGCTGGACGAAGTCCCTGATATGCTAAAAATGGGCATCGACATCATTCGCATCAGTCCGCAGCCGCAACATATGACAGCTATCATCGACGCCTTCGATGCGGCACGGCACGGCCAAATAACCAACCCGGATACCAGTGAGTGGGACGCGGAAGGGTTAGTCAACGGCTACTGGTTTGGCGATGCCGGTATCGTGCAGCATCAGATCAGCTAAGGAGGGGCTGATTTATTCGGTTTTGTCGTTCCCGCCTCCGATACCCTCATTCGAGGGCAGGCTGCGGCAGAAACACAGTTAAATAAAGACGCTGGATCCCCGATTTCTCGGGGATGACGAATAAATCAGTGTTCCCCTAAATTAACAAGGAGTCAAAATGAGTCTGCAAATGAACATCCCACAATTCCAGCTTCCCGACCTAGTGGCGCGTATCGTCAGCCATCTGCCGCAATGGCCGCATGCGATGACACTCACCGCAGGACTGAACGCTGCCGTCAAGATGAAGCTGCTGCCGCCTGACAGTCTTGCCTTGCTGGAAGAGCACAGCTTTCTGGTCGAAGTATTGGATACCGGCGGACGGGCTTATTTTACTTTCCGTGACGGCCTGTTCCGCCCGCTGTTTACAGCGCCGCAGGCACCTGATCTTTCCTTGCGCGCCAATCTGTCAGCCTTTTTACAACTGCTGGCGCGTCAGGAAGACCCGGATACGCTGTTTTTTAACCGCCAATTGTCGATCGAAGGCGATACCGAACTGGGCCTGATCGTAAAGAATATGCTCGATGCGGTCGAATGGCCCAACCTGCCAGTTATTTCTGGACTAAGCCGCTGAGTCGAATACAGATTGAACCTGTGGTGTTACAAATCCTTTTAGGGATTCACCCGGTCATAAAATCTTGTCCTGAAAAGTAGTCTCTTTTGTGCATCATCTTCGCTATCTACCAGTTTTTCCCGTGTGTGCAGTACATTGTTCGAGACCAGTCCCAGCCCGGATTCCAGTCTGCCTTCAATCACGTACTCGGACTCGTCCAGCATCAAGGATTCCAGCGCGGCTCTGGCAGCCTGGATGTCACCATCCTCAGACCAAGCCATGTCCATTTTTCTGAAGGAGAACCGGTGGCATAAATATCCGTCAGAATTCGTCCAGAACACCTTGCCGCCCAGATCCTCGGCAATTTTCCCAGTCTTGGGGTTTTTGTATTTAAAACAATTTTTTTCCATCAGTACCCGCAGTGCGTCGGGATACTTATCGCGAAGAAGTATGTACATCATTTCGTGATCGAGTACCTTGTTGCTTCCCCCTTCAACCGCCGGCCGCTTACACAGCAGAAATAAAGACTGTATTGTTTTGTCGGAGCCGAAATATGTTGCATCCGTATGCCAGCGGACATGCCTGGTTGTGAAGGGTATGGCATTGTTCAAAATACCGGAGCTCGTCAATTCGTCGGAGTTGGCGTGGCGTCTGGCTTTGTCTGTATCAGAAACCCCAAGTTGTCGACCTAACGCAAGCAGGGAGTCCATGCTCAGGTCGGCTGATCCCGCCGTGTAAACACACATATTTGCTAACTCAACCAGTTCCTTTATTTTGCCTTTTTCACCCTCTGTTATCGCAGTCATATCGCCTAGCTCGACAACCAGCGCACCCAAATTCCCGGGATAGGCAGCCAGCTTTTCATCCCGCCATTTCTTATAATCCTCTCCCGCATTCAAGTTGAATCTTTCAGGATATTTTTTATTCCAGTGCTGCATAGCATGGCTCCTTAAAAATAGCGGTAAGAACGATACCGCCACTATCGCACAAGCCAACCATCTAGAGCAAATGGTTAATTTCGCCACATTCTCCGTTTAGTTGAAACTGAAGCTATTGCATAGATTGACTCGCTTTCATAACCTCTCTCAGCTTCAGGAAAACGTCAACAACCAGCGCATAGTTTCAGTGCAGCGTATGGCAATCATAAGCGCGCAGAGAATTGAGGTGTTTGCGGTTGCCTTACATGTGGATGCGAAAAACGTACGACCCAATGACAATCCCGTTTGGGGTCATGCTCAAATATGTCGCCAATTGGAACAATCTCTTTATCTGCAAACACATACCGCTTTAACCAAGGCGATACACACAGATTTATCCACAGAATTTGTGGACAATATATCGCGGTCTGTGGTTGCCTGCACTTGCCGCATAACAAATATAATTAATAAGCTAATATCAAATGGCTCAAGGGTTTTCAACCTTTATGCAACAAACAACTGCAACCCGAGAACTGATCCATTTGGCTTGGCCAATGCTGATCGCGCAATTGGCGATGATGGCGAATGCGGTGATTGATACCGCGATGGCAGGACGACTATCCGTCCTTGATCTGGCTGCCGTCGGTATTGCCGCATTCATGATGGCCACTATTCAGATGTCGCTGGTCAGTGTGTTATTGGCCGTGTCACCTATTGTCTCTCAAATGTACGGTGCTAACCGGCGAGCCGAGAGTGGTCGTGAAATCCAACAAGGTGGATGGATTGCCTTGGCACTCTCCCTGGTGGCGATACCGTTGCTTATGCTGGTTGGTGTTTACCACCTGGGTGACGCGCTGTAAGCGGTCACGGTGAATGCCTTGCGTGGATATAAGAACTCGATCGTGCCGATGATGATTTACACGGTGACGCTTTGGGTATTCGGTCCGGGCTGTGGTGTCGTGCTGGGGCTAACCGATACTTTAGGCACTGCACGTGGTGCGCCTGGTTTTTGGCTTTCCGCGATCGCAAGCCTCTGGCTGGTCTGCGGATTAATGGCACTTTATCTTAATTGCACATCAAAGCGGCATTGTGCAGTGTAGCGTTTTCGTGTGCGCTCGGCAGAGCGCACTTACTTGGAGGTGAAAGTCCTCTACTCGCCCGACAAGGGGAAGAGTTAGCTGAACGGCAATGCCGCAAGGGCATTCCCACGAAATATAGTCGCTTTGCTCCTTATTTCTGAATGAAGGGTGTCGCGGGTGACTGCGAATCTGGAGGAAGCCTGAGGCAAAGCGCTGGCCTGACGAACAGGAAGCGGATATGAGGCGACGTTGCGGGGTGAGGCGGCCAATATCGTCAAAGCCCAAAACTTGTACGGAACACAACGGCGTAAATCCGACAGGCATAAGCGTGAAGGTGGGTGCGTTATACCCGGGGAGATCTGCATGTGTGCCTCGTGCTACTGACATCAAGAGGTGTTGGGATGCGCATGCAGAAGTCAGCAGAGGGCATAGTAGGTCAAGGACGAGGCGGCACGGACCGAGAAGATGCCTGACCGAAGGCCTGAACATTGAACAACGCGATTAGGACATTCGACCTCGATGCAAATTGATGAAGCCACAAAGCAGGGAACTGCTACCCGAACGGAGCGAGACGAACGGATTTCGTCAATGGCCGGGCTGGGTGCTGAGATGGGTACGGCGGCGGATGGGAAAACGACCAGCCCGAAGGGCGCAGGACATCCGAAGGCTGGTCCCGAGCATGGCGAGGGATGCGGCTAAGCCGCACAAAGCGGAAGGAGACTGCGGCTGATGGATGCCGTGGTTGAACGTAGCAACATCTGGCGAGCGTATGAGCGGGTTATGCGGAACAAGGGTGCGGCAGGAGTCGATGGACTCACCGTGTTTGAGTTCAAGGCATGGCTGCAACAGCACTGGCCAAGCGTCAAGGCAGCACTTCTGTCAGGCGACTATATGCCGGCGGCGATACGCAAAGTGGAAATACCCAAGCCCAACGGCGGGGTACGCATGTTAGGTATCCCGACGGTGTTGGATCGCTTGATTCAACAAGCGCTGCTGCAAATACTGCAACCGGAATTCGAGCCTGAATTCTCCGGGCATAGCTACGGGTTTGTGCGGCGATGCCGCATCCCTCCCTATACTCGGGACCAGCCTTCGGCTGTCCTGCGCGCCTTTGGCGCTGGTCGACCCTGACGCAATGCGTGGCAAGCGGTGCAACAAGCACAGTGCTATATCGGGGAAGGCCGCCGTTGGTTGGTTGACCTTGATTTGGAGAAGTTCTTTGACCGGGTGAACCACGACATTCTGATGTCGCGGGTTGCTCGGCAGGTTGAGGACGAACGGGTGTTGAAGCTGATCCGGCGTTATCTGGAAGCGGGGATGATGTCAGAGGGGATTGTCAGTGAGAGGACTGAAGGAACGCCGCAAAACCGCACGGGTCTTCCCCATGAAATATAGGCGCACTTCGTGCTTTTATTTCATGTGAAGGCGGTCCGCTGTCTCCGTTACTGTCGAATATCCTGCTGACGGATCTGGACCGAGAACTGGAACGTCGTGGACACCGATTCTGTCGTTATGCGGATGACTGCAATATTTACGTCAAAAGCGAAGTGGCAGGACAGCACGCGATGGCGGCGATTACCGACTATCTGGAGAAGGAATTGAAGCTTCAGGTGAATCGGGCTAAGAGTGCCGACGCGCGGCCTTGGCAGCAGAAGTTTCTGGGTTATAGCGTCACTTGGCACAAGCAACCACGTCTTAAAATCGCCGATAGCAGTTTGACGCGACTGAAAGATAAGGTGCGTGAGATCGTTGTTGGGAATGCGTCGCGCAATCTCGGTAAAACGATCGAAGCGCTTAACCCTGTGCTGCGTGGCTGGACGTCATACTTTCGGCTGACTGAAGTGAAAGGTGCGTTGCAGGAACTTGACGGGTGGATACGGCGCAAACTGCGCTGCCTGTTATGGCGGCAATGGAAGCGACCGGTCACCCGGAATAAGCGATTACAGACGCGAGGTTTGGATGAAACGCGAGCGTGGAAATCGGCAAGCAATGGGCGTGGCCCTTGGTGGAACGCCGGAGCAAACCACATGAACGCGGCTTATCCAAAACGCTTCTTTGATGCAATGGGGTTGGTTTCGTTGCTGGATACCCGGCAACGCTTTCAGCGTGTTTAGTGAACCGCCGTATGCGGAACAGCACGTACGGTTATGTGAGAGGGCGACGGGGGTGACTCCGTCCCCTACTCGATTATTAATAATCAATAACTTATTGTGCTTTTAATGCAGTGAGCACTTCGTCCAGCATTTTCTTGGCATCGCCGAACAGCATGCGGTTGTTCTCTTTATAGAACAAAGGATTGTCCACGCCGGCATAGCCTGACGCCATGCTGCGCTTCATCACGATAGAAGTCTTAGCCTTCCAGACTTCGAGCACCGGCATGCCGGCAATCGGGCTAGTCGGATCATCCTGAGCGGCCGGATTCACGATGTCGTTGGCGCCGATTACGATGGACACATCGGTATCCGGGAAGTCAGCATTGAGTTCATCCATCTCCATCACGATGTCGTAAGGCACACGGGCTTCAGCCAGTAACACGTTCATGTGGCCGGGCATACGGCCGGCAACCGGGTGGATACCGAAACGCACGTTGACGCCTTTTTCGCGCAGTAGTTTGGTGATCTCATTGACCGTGTGTTGTGCCTGCGCCACCGCCATGCCGTAGCCAGGGACGATGATAACGTTCTTGGCATCGAGCAGCAGTTCTGCCGTTTCAGCCGCGCTGATAGCAACCACTTCACCCACCGGTGCCGCATCTCCGTCCGCCTTCTTGGTGGGCTTAGCACCGCCACCGAAGCCACCCGCGATCACGCTGATAAAGTTGCGGTTCATCGCGCGACACATGATGTAGGACAGAATCGCACCGGAGGAACCCACCAGCGCGCCCACCACAATTAGCAGGTCGTTGTTCAACATAAAGCCGGTTGCAGCAGCCGCCCAACCGGAGTAGCTGTTGAGCATGGACACCACCACCGGCATATCGGCGCCACCGATGGCCATCACCATGTGGATACCGAACAGCAGGGCGATTACCGTCATCACGGTCAGTGCAGTCATACCGGAGCTAATCGTTTCGACATGCATAAATTGCCAGCCGAACGCGATAACTACCAGCAGTCCCGCCAGATTCATGAAGTGACGGCCCGGCAGCAACAGCGGCTTGCCGCCGATTTTCCCGGACAGTTTACCGAAGGCTATCAGGGAGCCGGCGAGGGTGATCGCACCGATCAAAATACCCAAATAGACTTCCATTTCGTGGATCGATTTTTCAGCAGCTGAAAGATTTAACGCTGCCATCGGATCTATGTAATTGGCAAAACCCACCAGCATCGCGGCGAGTCCCACCAGGCTATGCATGAGAGCGACCAGTTCCGGCATCTGCGTCATTTGTACTTTGCGCGCAGCGTAAAGTCCGACACTACCACCCACCAGCATCGCACCGATGATCCAGGGCAGGCCCGCCATCGTGACGCGCGGGCCGAACACGGTAGCCAGCACGGCGATGGTCATGCCGATCATGCCGTAGAGATTGCCGCGCCTGGAGGACTCAGGGTTGGACAAGCCGCCCAGACTGAGAATGAAAAGAATGATCGCACCAATATAGGATACGGTAGCCAAGCTTGAAGACATAATATTTCACCTTAAAACTAATTGTTTTGGTACATGGCCGGTAGCGGGGATAGCTAACTGTTTTTTCTACATGCTACTAGCCATTGGCTAAAAGCTCACTTGCGGAACATCGACAGCATGCGACGTGTCACCGCGAAGCCACCGAACATATTGACTGCAGTGAGCGCGATGCCCGCCACCGCCAACCAGCGTATCCATTCATCCGGACGATCCAGTCCGACCAATAGCGGTGGTGCGACTTGCACGAGTGCGCCGATCGCGATGATGCTGGAAATCGCGTTGGTGACGCTCATCAGCGGGGTATGCAGGGCAGGTGTGACGTTCCACACCACCATGTAACCGACGAAGCAAGCGAGCACGAACACGGTGAAGTGGCCGAGAAACGCGGGAGGTGCGAAAGCGCCGATCAGCAGGAAAAGCAGGGCGGCGGCAGAAAATATGGCTGCCGTCTTTCCTGCCGAAGCTGGTGCGCCACCACTGCCGTGACCGTGTGGAGCCGGCGCTGGTTTAGCAGCAACAGCCGGTTTTGGTGCAGCCATTTTCAGCGGAGGAGCAGGCCAGGTGATTTCGCCCTCCTTGATGACCGTCAGTCCGCGAATGGCATCGTCTTCCATGTTGACGTTGATGATGCCGTCTTTCGTTTTGCACAACTCTTCAGTCAGACGGAACAGATTGGTGCCATACAGGGTGGAAGATTGCTTGGCTAAACGGCTGTTCAAGTCGGTGTAGCCGACGATAGTCACGCCGTATTTCACCACGGCCTTGCCAGCTTCTGTCAGTTCGCAATTGCCGCCGCGTTCGCCCGCCATATCAACGATGACGCTACCCGGTTTCATGCTCTTCACCATTTCTGCAGTGATCAGCATAGGGGCCGGGCGGCCTGGGATCAGTGCCGTGGTGATGATGATGTCCACTTCACGGGCTTGCTTGGCATACATCTCGCGTTGCGCCTGTAAGAATCCTTCGGACATGACCTTGGCATAACCGCCGCCACCGCCGCCTTCTTCTTCATATTCAACTTTGACGAATTCACCGCCCAAGGATTTAACCTGATCGGCGACTTCCGCACGGGTATCGTTGGCGCGTACGATCGCGCCCAATCCCGCAGCGGTACCGATGGCAGCCAGTCCTGCTACACCGGCGCCTGCGATAAATACCTTGGCGGGTGGCACTTTGCCTGCTGCCGTAATTTGGCCATTAAAAAAGCGTCCAAAGGCGTTGGCAGCTTCAATGACGGCGCGATAACCAGCAACACCGGCTTGAGAAGTCAATGCATCCATCTTCTGAGCGCGGGACAATTGGCGCGGCAGTGCGTCGATAGCTAGCACGGTTGCCTTTTTGGCAGCCAGTTGTTGCATCAATTCGGGATTTTGCGCAGGCCAGATGAATCCGATCAAGGTGATCCCTGTACGCATCATTTCAACTTCAGCGCTGGAAGGTACGGTGACCTTGAATACGATATCCGATTCAGCCCATATTTGGGCCGCGCCAACAATAATTTCAGCTCCCGCAGCGCGGTAAGCTTCGTCACTGCAATTTGCCGCGTCCCCTGCACCTGATTCGACAGCGACAGTGAAGCCCAGTTTAATGAGCTTCTCTACGACCTCAGGTACCGTCGCGACGCGCTTCTCGCCTGCAAGCGTCTCCGCAGGAATGCCTATACGCATCTTTATTTCTCCTCTTGTGTAAGCCAGGTATACATTTGGCATGGCGCCGTTGTACTTAAAACTATCGTGAGATTATACCTATTCTCGTGAAACATAAAACCCCACTATAATCGCGCCTCAAACTATTTTATGCCGCAATAGCTCATGTCCTCATTTATCCGGGTGTTACCCGAACTCTTGATCAACCAGATCGCCGCAGGTGAAGTGATCGAACGCCCCTCCGCCGCACTCAAGGAATTGCTGGAAAACAGCCTGGATGCCGGGGCAACTGACATCATCGTGCAGTTGGAAAATGGCGGGATTAAATTACTGCGCGTGCGGGATAACGGTCGCGGCATTGCCAAAGATGAATTGTCGCTGGCACTGATGCGTCATGCGACCAGCAAGATCGCCTCGCTGGATGATTTGCAGAATGTCTCCAGCATGGGGTTTCGCGGCGAAGCGTTAGCCAGTATGGCGGCGGTGGCGCAACTAACTTTGTCCAGTCGTACCGCTGAACAATCGCACGGCTGGCAGATTGAAGCGCTGGACGGGCGGTTGTCAGAGCCTGTGCCTGCCAGCGTGGGGCAGGGGACGACGGTGGAAATACGCGAGCTGTATTTCAATACGCCCGCGCGGCGCAAATTTCTCAAATCGGATGCGACCGAATTCGCCCATTGTGAGGAAGCATTCAAACGCATCGCCTTATCCCGTCCTGATGTGGGTTTTTCGCTGCAACACAATGGTCGTACCGTCTGGCAACTAAATATAGGATTGCACCCGCAAGGAGTAGGCCGTGCGGTTCCCGCCGCCGACGCGGCGACCGCGACGCTCAGGAGCGAGGAAAGAGGAAACGGGGTAAAGACCGCAGGGGTCTTCCCCGCACAACTAAGGGGCGATGCCCCAAGTTGTTGCGTGAGGGATGCGGCACTCAAGCGCGTTGCTGCTCTGTTGGGTGACGAATTTGGTCAGGCGACGGTTGCGGTGTCCCGAACAGCGGCCAATCTGACCCTGCACGGTCT
>CAISHO010000074.1 GCA_903885165.1 uncultured Nitrosomonadales bacterium
AGCTGTTCGTGTAGTTAGGCGGCAGCAGACTGATTTGCCGGCGTAGCAAGGCCGCCGCAAAACCCACGGCGAAACGGTAGCGGTCGGCGCAAAGGTTGAGCACATGCGACCTGTCGGGTAGTGTGGCCGCCAGATTGCGGACATCGCTAAGATACTGCGCGACACTGACAGCTTGCCCCTTGCAATAGGCAAAGATGCACGCCTGCCCGCGATGAGAAATAAGCGGAATCATGAACGAACGGCTTCCGTTTTTGCCTTGGGCGACACGGTGACGAGATGGTAGATTTCCATCACCTTAGCGATGGAAATACGCGGATGATCCGGATAGCGCAGCCTGCGATAGCTGTATTCACCGGCGAACATCAGCAGCACCAGAGGCAAGTCCAGCACATTGATAAAAAAAGACCATGTCACGACGCTTGAGAATAAATAAAGAAAAATAGAAACAGATACTTGCATCACAAAAAACCAGCACCATGCAATCGTGATCCGCCGGGTATAACGCACAATTTCCTCGGGCAGTTCACCGCTGATATGACGCGCGATCTGCGTGATCAGCGCTTCCCCACCGCTCATCAGGGTGCGTCCAAACAGCAGCAACGCGGACAAATTGAGCAATGCGTGAAACGCGCCGTTCACCGCCAGTAAGCCGACACGAGCATTCCCCTCCATGCTCAGGTAGAAACCAGCTAACACCAACAGCGCGCCGGCCAGCGGCCAGACTTTAACGGAGATCGAACGAAATAGCACCCAGACCGACGCCAGCAGCAAGGGAGAAAAAACGCTGAGCAGGGTGAGTATGTCCGTTTCATTTTTTGAGATAAACAGATGCAACAGAATGAGATATGCGCCCAAGGCAAACGGGATCAGCCATCGGCCCGCCTGCATCAACATGAAGATTGCTCCGAAGGCGAATTGATATTCGGCTTCGGCCCCAACCGGGCAGACTCGTCGCGGCGGGCGGTCACCTGCGATTTACCGGGTGCGACGTTGCTGGATATAGCTGTTGAGATTGCGCAGAGAACTGAAAATTCTGGTCTTATCTTCGTCGTCAGACTTCAGTTGAAAACCGTATTCCTTGGAAATCGCCAGCGACATTTCGAGTATATCGATCGAGTCCAATCCCAAACCGTCACCGTACAGCGGTGCATCAGGCTCGATCTCGCTTGCAGACACTTCTAAATTGAGCGCGGAGACGATCAATTCCGCCAACGCCATTTCTTGTTCATTGACTACCATAACTACCCTTTGCTTATTCTTTTATTGAGCGCGGCTCAAGCCATGAGCGTCATTTTAAATCATTTGTCCTCACATGGGTTATGACAAACAGCGCCCTATGGATTCGTATCAAATACGCTCAGCATCGAGCACGACCGTCGCTCGTCCGCTCAAGATCAGGCGCTCTCCGGCATGCAGAGAAAACTGATAAATGACCCGCACCTCATCGCCCATCAACTTTTCCGCCTCGATCAAGAGATCTTCTGGCAAATTATCCAGTCGCGATACATTACAACTAACATTCCGCAAACCGACCAGATACCCGGCTCGCGGACGGTTTTCGGCAGGATTCGTAAAAAACCCGTGCAAAGCCATTGCCTGCGCCGCATATTCCACCCCGCACAACGCAAGCAGTTCATTGCCTGTGCGCATAGGATTGTCGATGTCGCGATGCGTCGAGCTGACGCAGACTATCCTTTGATTATTATAGGAAATTACACCATCGATCAGACACATACTGCCCGAATGGGGAATCGCCTTCGCAATTGCTGCGCGATCCACTAGCATGGCACGACGCGTATCGTTAAGTGATTGTCATCAAAGTAAGACAGACTGATCTGACGCTGATCACCACTCACCAAAGCGCCGAGCAACGGCAGCGCGCGCGC
>CAISHO010000075.1 GCA_903885165.1 uncultured Nitrosomonadales bacterium
AGCACGCCAGCAACGGAGTCTGCCCGTATTGACGGATCTGCGTGAGTGGCTGGATACAACACGGCCTGCTGTTGTGCCCGGCAGTGCACTGGGGCGTGCACTGTCCTACATGCACGACTATTGGGCCAAGCTGATCCGTTATGTTGAGCGTGGCGATCTGCCAATCGATAACAACAGAGTTGAGAACTCGATTCGCCCGTTCGTCATCGGCCGCAAAGCTTGGCTGTTTAGTGATACGCCAGCCGGCGCGAACGCCAGTGCGGTGATCTACTCGCTTCTGCAAACGGCCAAAGCCAATGGACACGAACCTTACGCCTGGCTGCGCCGCGTCATGCGTGATCTGCCCGCCGCTAAGACGGTTGAAGAAATTGAAGCGCTGCTGCCGTGGAATTTGCATGCCATGGATTTAACCAGCGAAATGGTGAGCTGAACAGCCTGGGGTTTGTGGATCGCTTACGGTAAATCCACCTTTCGTTTCACCCATCTCCGGGGTTTTGCAGCTCAGCGTAGTCATGCCCAGCGTGGTTTTAAGATTGCGGATGTCCAACTCCACTTGCCTGCGTCGCTTGTACAATTCTTTCAGTGCATTTTTTGGGGTGATATTCGGACAGAGCAGCGTCGTGACCAGCACACGGCCACCCACTTCCAGTTCGCGCACGACGAGCGAGTCCGGAGCAGCCTGATACAGCTCCACCGTCATCTATTGCGGGCGTGCTTTCGGTTTTTCCAAGGTGATCAGATGATCACGGCTCCCCAGCTTTTTGTCGCGTCGGAAGTCGGTCGAGCGGCGGCGTGCGCCATGCTGTTTAAACAGGGCATTCACGTTCGGTGTTAGTACTGCATTATGGCAGGCGGTGGATCAGGCGTTTCACGGCTGCGTCATTGACGATGTGCTGGCAGGAGCGATCCGCATGTAACGCTTGCGCAAGAAACATCGATAGCGTCTCGGTCGGCGGGCATAACCGTTCACGATGTTCGGGCAGCGATGACTCCAACGTATCCAGCAAATCGGGCTAGGTGAGCAGATTTAAAAAACTGAATGCGTTGCTGGAGGACGCGTAGCATTTCAGGCGATGTTGGTGCGATAACGCGGAACGGTTATTATGCACGTGGGCTGGCTCTCGGTGGTGATCGTGGTTTGGTGACTAAAGCTTACCACCATACCAGCCTGTTTTTCATTTAATTCATGTACTTACTGCTTAAGTCAGTGCCATTCTGGTCTGTCCCCTGTTTTACTGCTTGCAGGAAAAACCGTGGTCTGTCCCCTGTTTTATGTGCAGGAAAAACCGTGGTCTGTCCCCTGTTTTGCTGCGCTGGAAAAACCGTGGTCTGTCCCCTATTTTGCTGTTTTACCCTGTTTTACTGTTTTGTTATGAGCTGCAAGACAGCGTTGAACAACCGGGTTTGTTGATGGCCCAGTCGGGGCGTTTGGCGATTAAATCAGCCGGAATATGCTCATCATAAGGGTGGCGGGCCGCCTCCATCAGTCTTTCAAGCATCGACATGTCACCGTTCATCGCCGTATCGATCGCCTGTTGTGACAGATAATTGCGCAGAATAAAGCGCGGATTGACTGCGTTCATGCGTGAACTGCGTGCATCGTCGGTATCCTGTTGTAGCGTCAATCGGGCAGCGTAGCGCGCCAGCCATGCTTCGAACAACGCGCTGTGATTCCGGTAGAGGGTTGAACTGTAAAAGGCGTTTTCAAGTACCGCCAGTTCGGGTGCCGCTTGTTTGATGTCGGCCAGTGCTCGGAAGAATTCGGTCATATCGACTTCAGCTCTTTGCATCAGCTCGAAAATGCTTTCTACCAGATCGGTATCTTCATCTCGCCATGCCAGTAAACCAAACTTAGCGGCGAGCATAGTGGTGAGTTTACTCTGCAAGGTTGCATCAAAATGTGCCAGTCCAGCAGCTAGCATTGTCTGAGAGGGGAAAACGGGCGCCAAGGCCTCGGCCAGTTTTTCCAGATTCCAGCGCGCGACCGGGGGTTGTTGCGCCAGACAGTATCTGCGCCATTCGTGATCGGTGGTGTTGGGCGTCCAGCCTGGATCGAAATTATCGGTCCATCCGTAAGGGCCGTAGTCTATGGTCAGGCCTAAGATGGACATGTTGTCGGTGTTCATCACGCCATGCACAAATCCGACTCTCAACCATTCCACGACCAAATGAGCGGTACTTTCGCAGATCTGTTTAAACCATTGCGCGTAGCCATCCGGTGACTGTATGTCTATCTGTGGAAAGTCTCTTGAAATAGTGAAATTAATCAATTTTTTGAGTAGGTCATGCTCACCACGCGAGGCTAAGATCTCAAAATGACCGAAACGGGTGAAGGAGGGGGCAACGCGGCATACGATTGCGCCGGGTTCGAACTTTGCATTGCCGTCATAGAACATGTCGCGCATAACGTTATCGCCGGTGGCAATGAGACAGAGCGCACGGGTGCCTGGGATGCCAAGATGATGCATAGCCTCGCTGCACAAAAACTCCCGGATGGATGAGCGCAACACTGCGCGTCCGTCGGCACGACGAGAATAAGGCGTCATGCCTGCGCCCTTGAGTTGCAACTCGTAGCGTTCTCCTCGTTGGTTGATCACTTCCCCCAGTGAAATTGCGCGCCCGTCACCTAATTGTCCCGCCCAGTGTCCGAACTGGTGTCCACCATAGCAGGTAGCGTAGGGCGTCATACCGGGCAGCAGGCAATTGCCGGAAAAGGCTGCCAAAAAGTCTGCGGAATGGATATTGTCGCGGCTTAAATCCAGCAGGTCAGCTACCTCGATGGAATAGGCCTGCAGGGCAGGTTGTTTTACTGGCGTTGGATTTACCGCCGCCCAGCATAATCCCGGAGTTGCTCTGGAATGCTGCGCCCCTGACGCATCACCTGGCAATTCATTGACGAAACGATGATCAAAGTTGAATTGAATCATGAGGAGTTACCTTCATTCAGAAGATCGTATAATACCCGATAAATTTACTATGGAAAGCGCTTAGGTCGAATTGACGATTTTCATGCATAATCCGGCGTAGGATGAAGAGCTGTGAAATTTAACCATAAATCAGAATATAGTTAATGAAATCAGCGAGTTTTCTTTAAACTTTCATATGGAGAAACAGTATGGCTGAGGTTACCTCGAGTCCACCATCTGCACCAACGTTGGGCGAGGCCTTTAAGTACTGGCTAAAACTCGGCTTCATCAGTTTCGGCGGCCCGGCAGGTCAGATTTCCATGATGCATCAGGAACTGGTCGAGCGTCGCCGCTGGATTTCCGAACAGCGTTATCTGCATGCGCTCAATTTTTGTATGCTGCTGCCGGGACCTGAAGCGATACAACTCGCCATCTACATCAGTTGGCTGATGCACGGTGTGCGCGGCGCCATCGTGGCCGGTGTGATGTTTTTTATGCCGGCCTTCGTGTTGCTGTCGCTACTTGCAGGCATCTATCTCAATTACGGCAATGTGCCGGCGGTGCAGGGGATCTTCTATGGTATCAAGCCCGCCGTGGTGGCCATCGTGTTGTTCGCCGCCTGGCGCATCGGTACACGCGCAATTAAAAACAAGGTGTTGCTGGGTATTGCGGCGCTGGCCTTTGTCGGTATCTTCTTTTTCAAGATTGATTTCCCCTGGATTGTGCTGATGGCAGCCATTCTGGGGGCTGTTGGCGGAAAGTTGATGCCGGCGAAATTCAAGGCGGGAGGCGGTCATGGTGCTAGCAACAAGGACTATGGCGCTGCACTGATCGACGACGACACGCCACCGCCCGCTCATGCGCAATTTACATGGGGAAGATTGGCTGTTACGACGACTATCTTTGTCGCTATCTGGGCAGCGTCCATGCTGGCTTTGCGCGGTCAGAGTAGCTTGTCTGACATCGGAGTATTCTTCACCAAGGCAGCGTTTCTCACCATCGGCGGGGCCTATGCCGTGCTGCCCTATGTCTATCAGGGCGCGGTAGAACACTTCGGCTGGCTGACCGCGCCTCAGATGATGGACGGACTGGCGCTGGGAGAAACTACGCCCGGTCCGTTGATCATGATCGTGACCTGGGTGGGTTATCTGGGCGGTGTGGCCAAGCATAGCGCTGATAATCCCATTGCAGCCGGACTCGCGGGGGCTGCGGTGGCTACTTTTTTTACCTTTTTACCTTCGTTCTTTTTTATTCTAGCCGCCGGCCCGATAGTCGAGTCGACACGGGGTGAGTTGAAATTCACCGCGCCCTTGACCGCGATTACGGCGGCTGTGGTCGGTGTGATCATCAATCTGGCCACCTTTTTCGCGTGGCATACTTTCTGGCCCAAGGCGACTGAAGCCGCTCCTTTCGCCGGTTCGTTTGATGTGATCCCGCTGGTGATCGCGCTGGCCTCGTTCGTTGCGCTGTGGAAATACAAGGTCGATATCATGAAGGTGATCGGGGTTTGTGCCGTATTTGGTCTGCTTTTTTCCTTTATTCGTTGATCTGGCACCGGCGATTTCAGGACGAAAAAAGGGCGTCCGGTAAAGGACGCCCAAAAGAGAGGTGAAAAAATGTGAAAGCTAAAAACAGAGGAAAAGTTTTGAATCACTTCCAGCATCAGATCAGTTTTGATTATGACATAGATTAATAGTAATTTTACCTATAATAAATATGAGTAAATTCAATGCTTCAAATTGTCTGGGTATTTCTGAAGAAAAAAGCTTGCTAAATGTCTTTTAAGGATTAGATACAATGCGCCTTGCACCGTTGAAGTGGGTGCTCCAGTATTCATCATTCAGACTGGTAATCATGATGGCTTTGCCCGTCTTGGGTGAGTGCACGAAACGATTTTCACCAATAAAAATACCGACATGGGAGTTGCGCTTGCGCGTAGTGTTGAAAAAAACCAGATCGCCGGGTTTTAACTGCGCAGCGGTCAAGGGTTTGCCTAAACGCCCCATCTCAGCGCTGGTGCGTGGCAATTGCACTCCCAGCGAATTTTGGAACACGTACTGCACAAAACCGCTGCAATCAAATCCGTTGACTCGTGATTTTCCGCCATACTGGTAGGGCGTTTCATACAGACTCATTGCGTAAATCGCCAGATTGTTCATCTGTTCTTCGTCGTTGTGTTGAACAAAGGAGGCGGATACAGGCACGGGCGGATCTTGGCGGGTCGTACTGCACGCGCTGAGTAATATGAGGAGTGATGAAATGATGAGTAGTCGCATGGGCGTTAATCTACGGTAAAGTAGTCGCACTTGCAAAGGGAATAATGGCGCGATGGTGTAAAAAACAGTTATTTTATGGATTTTGATACTTTTTTTCGTAATGGCAGCCAGCGTGAATGACTTGGTGGTGATTAATTTCAAACAACGAGGTGCTGAGACGTTGTTGCAGGTCCAAAATTCATTGCCATCGATAAGCGCTTCTCACCGCTTTGATTAGCGCTGACCGAATGCATCACCGTGGGACCAAAAAAAACGAACATACCGGGCACCGGATCAACCTCGGTACGACTGTGTTTATCGTGGATAATCAGCTGACCTGATTGCTCTGGCACATGAATATAATAAACTGCTGAGAGCAATTCGTCGTCTTCGTCGTGATCGTGTTTGCTGGTACTCTGACCGGGGTGCATCTCATTGAGCCAAAAACCGCGCTTGAGGGATGACTCTGCTTTCCCCAGTAGGATGGAAGCGTAAATGCTCGCCTGTTCCAAAATCTGTTTGAGTTCGGGAATGCGATCGTGATCGAGGTATAAATTTTCATACCGACCGCCGAAGAAATGGCTGCGCCGCAACCAGTCCTCTTCACGCAACAGATTGTAGCTGCTCACAATGCGTTGATTGATAGCCAGTGCATCAGCCATATAGGCCGTGTGCAAGATCGAATTGTGAGAGAGTGGTGCTGTCATCGCTGTCTCTGAATGTTGGGTGACATAGGCCATTTAATGTGGTGAGCCGTTCTGCGCGCTGCGGTATTGTTTAAAATATCGCGGCGTGTGCTGTCTTCGGCTTCGTTCCATCCTGTGATCTCAGTGATAGACCTGAAACAACCGAGGCAAATATCGTCATCATTCAGGCAACAGTTACGTACGCAGGGAGATTGGACTGATTGGTTGTTCACCTTATGCCTTTATACGCTGATCTTTGCCAGTACCGATTGTACCAGTTGCATCGCACGGGTATCGCTGGCCGCTTCGCAATAGCAGCGCAATTCAGGCGCATTACCGGAAGGGCGCAGATGGACGATTTCGCCGTTGTCGAAGCGTATGCGTAACCCGTCTGTGGTGTTGCAATCGAGGGGCTGCGCGTGATCAGGGGCAAGATAGCGTATCACCGCCTGTGGGTCGCGGGTCAGCTCCATAATTAGCTGACGGCTGGTCTCGGTCGGGAAGTTTTGCAACCTATCGCTGGCTGTGTAACGCTTCGGTAAATCATGCATTAAATCTGATACTTTGACGCCAGCTTCACGCGCGGCGGCAAGGACGGCAAGAGCCGGGAGGATGGAGTCGCGAGTGGGTAATGGATCCAGATGCCGTCCATCGAGTGTGAAGCTGGAGCCGACCAGAAATCCGCCGTTGGCTTCGAACCCGACAATCGCAGGGATAGTCAATTGTTTTTCTCGTTCGCCTCCTCCCTCGTTTACGGGGGAGGATTGCAGAGGAGGGAGCTCGCTACCGGTGTTAATTTCCTGCATGCCTGCAATCACATAGGGTGAACCGATACGGGTGCGCACAACCTGTCCGAATGCGCCGCACAGTTCGATCGCGGTATTACAACTGACCGGAACAACTACCTTGTCGGCCTTCAGATACCTTGCGCAAATCAGTCCGACGATGTCGCCTCTGAGCCAAGTCCCTGTTTCATCCGAAATCAGCGGACGGTCGCCGTCGCCGTCGGTTGAAATGATGGCATCGAAATGATGCTCTGCCGCCCAATCCTTGCCGCGTTGTATATCGACTTCTGCGACGGCTTCGGTATCGATAGGCACAAATTCTTCGGTGCGACCCAGGGAGGTGACCTTTGCGCCTAATCCTTCGATGATCGTTCTGATGACATCGCGTGCCACGCTCGAATGTTCATAAACGCCCAGATGCATGCCTGCAAAATATTGCGGCGGGAAGAAATTGAGATAGCGCTGCACAAATTGCGAGATGGCGGCAGGATTGATTTCGGGCAAATCGCCGGTAATTTGATCGATTTTTACGGTGGCATCGCCGATTGCTAACTCGTCGGCTTTGCTGATTTCACCGTCCGGGCGGTAAAACTTGATGCCGTTGCGGTCGAAGGGAATGTGACTGCCGGTCACCACGATGGCGGGAATACCCTCGTTTTGAGCATACAAGGCCAAAGCAGGGGTGGGCAGCGCGCCACAAAAGTCGACTTTAACACCGGCCTCGCGCAGGGCAGCGGCACAGGCGGCAACGATGCGCGGACTGCTGGGGCGTAAATCCATCCCTAGTGCCACTCGTGTGATGGTGAACGACTGGCGTAGCACGCTCAAAAAGGCGGCGGCATACGCGGCGCATACTTCGTCCGTCATCTGGTTGACCAGACCGCGCGCGCCACTGGTGCCAAACGCCACGCCGCTGCGCTGCATCATTTCTCGAATGATTATTGTTTTCAATTGCCGCACTCCTGTCTTTTTATCTGTCGGTATTTTACCTTAATCATTCTGAATGATGAAAGTTACCCGCTCTAATATGATGCGTGATGCACTGCTTTAGTGCGGATGTATAGGTTGTTGTTTATTGTTAATATATAACATAATGATTTTATTGAATTAAATTTTTGGCATGGTTCGTGCATTAATAAAAATAATCTTTTTGTTTAATCACTATAAGGTTTGCCTATGAAAACCGCCTATGACGAAATGTATGCTGCCAACGGTTCGGTGCGCGAGAGTTACCGCAGTTATGCCGACTGGCTAAAAACCACGCCTGCCGAGGTGATCAAACGTAAACGAGAGGATGCCGACATTGCGTTTCACCGTGTTGGTATTACTTTTGCTGTTTACGGTGAGGATGCCGGTCAAGAACGGCTGATTCCCTTCGATGTGATTCCGCGCATCATTGCGGCGAAGGAGTGGAAGCGCATGGCGGACGGCTTGCGCCAGCGGGTTAAGGCGTTGAATGCCTTTCTGCATGATATCTATCACGGCCAGGAAATTCTCAAGGCGGGACGTATACCGGCGGACAAAGTGCTGGGTAATTCCCAGTTTCGCCGGGAGATGATAGGCGTCGACGTGCCCGAACAGATCTACGCGCATATCGCCGGTGTTGATCTGGTTAGAGCCGGTGAAGGCGAATATTTTGTGCTGGAAGATAATCTGCGTACGCCTTCCGGTGTTTCTTATATGCTGGAAGACCGCAAGATGATGATGAGACTATTTCCGGATTTGTTTACCCGTCAGGCGATTGCGCCGGTGGAGCACTATCCCGATCTGTTGCTGAACAACCTGCGCTCGGTCGCACCTGCGAGTGTCAGCAATCCGAATGTGGTTGTGTTGACCCCGGGACAATATAACAGCGCTTATTTTGAACATGCATTTTTAGCGCAGCAAATGGGCGTCGAACTGGTCGACGGTCTCGATTTGTTCGTACGCGATGAAATCGTCTATATGCGTACCACGCAGGGGCCGCGCCGCGTCGACGTGATTTATCGCCGTATCGACGACGATTATCTGGATCCGAAAGCCTTCCGCAGCGACTCCATGTTGGGTGTGCCGGGTTTGTTCTCAGCTTACCGCGCCGGCAATGTTACGCTGGCGAACGCGGTCGGTACGGGGATCGCGGACGACAAGGCAATCTATGTGCATGTTCCTGAAATGATACGTTTTTATTGCGGAGAAGAGCCGATCCTCTCCAACGTGCCGACCTGGGAATTGAGCAAGCCTGAAGACCTGAAGTATGTGCTGGCGCATTTGCCGGAACTGGTGGTCAAGGAGGTGCACGGTTCGGGTGGCTACGGGATGCTGGTAGGCCCAACCGCCAGTACGGCAGAGATTAACTCGTTCCGTGACAAAATCCTCGCAGGACCGGCAGGTTACATCGCGCAGCCGACCCTGTCGTTGTCCACTTGCCCGACTTATGTGGAGAGTGGTGTTGCACCTCGCCATATCGATTTACGACCCTATGTATTGTCCGGCCGCGAAATCACCATGGTGCCCGGCGGACTGACCCGGGTGGCGTTGAAAGAAGGCTCGCTGGTGGTTAACTCGTCGCAGGGCGGCGGTACTAAAGATACCTGGGTATTGGAAGGAGATAACTAACATGCTTTCATCAACAGCAGATCACCTCTACTGGATGGCGCGCAGTATGGAACGCGCCGAAAACACCGCCCGTATGCTGGATGTGACTTACCGCATGTCGCTGCTCAAACAGTCCGTGGCCGAACCACATCACGAATGGCGTGCCATGTTGTCTATCAGCGGCCTGCACGAGGATTTTGAGGCGCGCTATAACGAGCCCAGTGCGGCTAACGTGATGCGCTTCATGACGCTGGACGAAATAAATCCCGGCAGCATCTTCAATAGTATTTTCACCGCACGTGAAAATGCGCGGGCGGTGCGCGGTTCAATCACTTCAGAGATGTGGGAGGCGCTCAACTTTACCTGGCTGGAAATGCGCCGGATTTCGGCAGAAGGCATCGCCGAGGATGGTGTGTCGCGTTTCTTCGATTGGGTCAAGGACAGATCGCATCTGTCGCGCGGCATCACGCACGGCACGCTACTCAGAGATGATACGTTCCGCTTTATTCGCTTAGGCACGTTCTTTGAACGCGCTGACAATACCGCGCGTATTTTGGACGTCAAGTATCACATCCTTTTACCCAGTCCTGCAGATATCGGTGGTGCGGTGGATTATTACCAGTGGAGCGCCGTGCTGCGTTCGGTGTCCGCGTTTGAATCCTATCGTAAGGTTTATCGCGACCAGATCACGCCGCAGCGTGTGGCCGAGTTGCTGATTTTACGGCCTGATATGGCGCGATCCTTGATCACCTGCATGAACGAGGTGTATCGACTGGTGCAGGAACTCAACGGCCCTCAGTCGGAAGAGTTGTTGCGTCGTTGCGGTCAGTTGCAGGGCAATTTGCGTTTTGGTCGTATCAACGACATTTTTGATTATGGCTTGCACGAGTATTTGTCGGGCTTTTTGGAGCAAATTTACGACCTGGGTGATTTGATCAATAAGACGTATTTCTGGTCTACCGACCAATGATGATTTATCGTATACACTGTTTAGCCGCTTGTCCGGCCTGGCAATTGTGCTATGGATAAACTATCAGGAGAAAAAATATGACTTATTGTGTGGCAGCCATGATTGATGCAGGCATTGTTTTCGCGTCCGATTCACGTACCAATGCTGGTGTGGACAATATTTCCACCTTTCGCAAAATGAAGACGTTCGAACGAGCAGGTGATCGTGCGCTGGTGTTGGTGAATTCCGGCAATCTGGCAGTGACTCAGGCGACCATCAATCATCTGGAGCAGGCAATCAGGCGTAATTCCGAGCCAAATTTGATGAGTGTCTTCTCGATGTACGAGGTCGCCGAGCTGATTGGTGCTGCGCTGCGCGAGGTCCGTCATCGCGATGGCCCTTCATTGATGGAAAATAATGTCGATTTCAGTGCCAGTTTCCTCGTCGGTGGCCAGATTTCCGGAGAACATCAGCGCCTGTTTATGGTGTATTCGGAAGGAAACTTCATCGAGGCGACCCCTGAGACGCCTTATTTTCAGATCGGCGAAGTCAAATATGGCAAACCGATTATCGATCGCGTGATCAGTGCCGAAACCTGTATGGATGACGCGATCAAATGTGTGCTGGTTTCCTTCGATTCGACCATGCGTTCCAATTTGTCGGTCGGGATGCCGATCGATCTTGCCTGTTATCACCGTGAATCGCTCAAGGCAGCCCAGACGTACCGTTTTATCGAGCAGGACAGTTATATGCAGAATTTGCGGCAGAGCTGGGGAGAGGGTGTGCGTCGCGCCTTTTCCCAGTTGCCGAATTTCAACTGGTAGTTACAGTTTCACCCATGAAAGGTTCTAAATGACCATCCGTGTTGCGCTCAATCACCAGACCAGTTACAGCTTCGACCGTTCCATTCAACTCTGGCCGCATGAGATCCGCTTGCGTCCGGCCGCGCACAGTCGTACGCCTATCCTGAGCTATTCACTAAATGTGGAACCGGCCGGTCACTTTTTGAACTGGCAACAGGATCCATTCGGTAATTGGGTGGCGCGTCTGGTTTTTCCGGAAAAGGCCAAGGAACTCAAGATTACCGTCGATTTGGTGGTCGATATGACGGTGATCAACCCCTTCGATTTCTTCATCGATGAGGCATCCGAGGTGTTTCCCTTCGCCTATCCGGCCGGGTTGAAGTGTGAACTTGGTCCTTATCTGGAGGTGGAAGCAGCCACGCCGCTGCTGGCTGACTGGTTGGCGCGTACCAAAAAGGAGTTGCTGAGCGCACCGCTGCGCACCATCGATATGCTGGTGGGCATTAATCAGCGTGTTCAGTCTGAGGTCGGTTACATCGTGCGCATGGAAGCGGGCGTACAAACGCCGGAAGAAACCCTTAAAACTAAATTAGGTTCCTGTCGCGACTCGGCCTGGTTGCTGGTGCAGGCCATGCGTCACTTAGGCTTGGCGGCGCGCTTCGCTTCCGGTTATCTGATTCAGTTGAAGTCTGATGTCAAGGCGCTGGATGGCCCTTCGGGCACCGAACACGATTTCACCGATTTGCACGCCTGGGCGGAGGTGTTTATTCCCGGCGCGGGCTGGATAGGGCTTGATGCGACCTCAGGTTTGCTGGCCGGTGAAGGGCATATTCCGCTGGCCTGTACGGCGATGCCCTCATCTGCCGCTCCCGTGATCGGCGTGACTGAGGTGTGTGAAACGCACTTTGATTTTTCCATGCAGGTGACGCGCATCCACGAAGATCCGCGCGTGACGCAACCCTACACCGAGGCGCAGTGGCAGGCGATGCTAAGCCTGGGCTATCAGGTTGATGAGGAACTGATAAAACATGATGTCCGCCTGACCATGGGCGGCGAACCCACCTTTGTCTCGGTCGA
>CAISHO010000076.1 GCA_903885165.1 uncultured Nitrosomonadales bacterium
CGATCTCCTCAAACAGACGCTCGCTTGCTGAAAGAGTTACCTGAGCATGTGCAGGACATGGTTATTTTTACTCTGTCCTGTGGCTTACGTTACAGCAATGTCCTGAAGCTGGAATGGTCGCAGGTTGACTTGAAGGCTTCACATGTATGGGTGGCTGCGAGCAATAGTAAAAACGGCAAGGCACTTTCCATTCCGCTCAATGCGCAAGCATTGGCGGTACTGACCAAACAGGTTGGCAAGCATCCAACGCTGGTTTTTACTAAAGGTGGCAAGCGAATTGCAGGGGCTAACGGCAAGGTATGGCGAAATGCATTAAAACGGGCTGGCATCACGGATTTCCGCTGGCACGATTTGCGCCATACTTGGGCTAGTTGGGCGGTTCAAAACGGCGTGACCGTTTTTGAAGTCCAGCATTTGGGCGGATGGTCAAGTAGTCGGATGGTGGAGCGCTATGCGCATTTGTCGTCTAGCCATTTAGCCGCTGCTGCTAGCAAGTTGGATGCAATTAGCTACGTTTTAGCTACAGAGGGTGTTGTTGAAGCAGTTTAGATTGCGCTGTAAGCCTTACGCTGCAATGCTAAAAAGGCATTGAACTCTTCAATAGGCAGCGGTTTGCTAAACAGATAACCCTGAAAACTGGTACATCCGGACATTTCCAGCATCTGTAGTTGAATATTTGTTTCCACCCCTTCGGCAATCACGTGCATACCAAAATTTTTGCCCAGATCAAGAATAGTCTTCACCATCAGCATATCAGTTGTGTTCGTGGTGATATCCCGCACAAACGATTGATCTATCTTGATCTGATCCAGTGGCAGTCGCTTCAAATAGGAGAGAGAGGAATATCCGGTTCCGAAATCATCCATGGAAAATCGCACACCAAATTCTTTGAGCGCGTTCATTTTATCGATGGTATCTTCGACGTTATCCAGCACGAGGCTCTCTGTTAACTCCAACTTAAGAAATGCCGCCTTTATCTTGTGCTTATTGACCGCTTTTTCAACTTGAGCGACAAAATTCGGCTGACGAAATTGTTTAGAACTGACATTAACCGCAATCACCAGATTGTCAGTCGAACCATCGTCTGCCCATTGCCTGATTTGTGCACACGCCGTATCCAGCACCCACTCACCGATAGACACGATCAGGCCAGTCTCTTCCGCCAGTGAAATGAATTGCGTCGGCGATACCAATCCGCGCTGCGGATGCTGCCAGCGCACCAGCACTTCTGCACCCAGCGCTCGCCCCTGCGCGTCCACCTGAATCTGATAGTACAACTTGAATTGCTGCTGTGCTAATGCGTCATGCAAGTCAGACTCCAGCGCTGCACGCGTCTCAATTGCAATCTGCATATTCGGATCAAAGAAACGGATCATATTCCGTCCCGCATCCTTGGCGTGATACATCGCCATATCCGTCCATTTGAGCAATTGCTCCAGACTGGACAAATGATCGAGAAATACCGTCACCCCGATACTGGAGGAACAATGATGAAAAATGATCTCGTCGTTACGTTTTAGCTGATATGGCAGCGCCAACGCTGCACGTATCTTTTCAGCTACGGTATCCGCTTGCCTAACCGCGTCACCCATATTTTCGGATAAGCCTTCGAGCATTACCAAAAACTCATCGCCGCCGAAACGCGCAGCGCTGTCCTGATCTCGAATACAAGACAAAATCCTCGCCGCTACCTCAACGAGTAATTGATCCCCCATATCGTGACCATGCAAATCATTGAGCAACTTAAAATGATCCAGATCCAGGAACATCAACGCACCATAACGGCGCGTGCGTAAACAAGAGACGAGTGCCTTTTCCAACCTGTCTATCAATAAACGACGGTTGGGCAATTTAGTCAGCGGATCGTAGAATGCCATATCATGCATCTGGGCTTCCAACTGACATCGTTCTGTAATATCGTGAATGATAGAAAATAACAAAGACCGGCCATCCATTTCAACCGGCGAAGAGTGAACCTCGACGGTACGCACTTCACCCGAGGCCAGCCTGTGAGGAAAAATAAAATAATTACATTTTTCTTTTTTTGCTCTTTGCAGATTCAAATCAATGTTTTGAGGTGATTCAGCATTAATCTGCGAAATATTCATGACCTTCATCTGTGCCGTGGCATAGCCATAGAAATCCGCTGCAGCCTGATTCGCATTGACCAGTCCACCACACAGCGGCTCAATCAGCAACATCGGCGAGGCATGGTGTTCAAACATCTGCCGAAAACGCGCCTCACTTTCCTGCAACTCACGGGTACGCTCGGCCACTTTACCCTCCAGCGTCGCATTCGCACCTTCCAGCTCAAGGTCGAGTCGTTCGCGTTCACGATAACTAAACGCCAAATGCCGGTTGGTACGCGCAAGATGTATCGCTGTTGCAAACATCGCCATAAATATCAAGAGACCGCCACCGATCAGTTCCAGTGCATATTTATGACTCACATCGCGCAAACTAAATTCATGCGCCATTTCCGGATTGACTTTTAATCGATGCATCAAGACTTCCACCGTGGAATAGTTACCGGGTGGAGAAAAACCGTAATATTTACCCTCTAGCGCGGGTTTGTCGCTAGGTTGTATATTGAGCAGCACTAAAGAGACTTTTTTAGCCAACTCATCCGGCACAGCCGGCATCACTGAGAACGGCCATTCCGGATAGAGTTCGGTGGAGAGCAACTGAGGAAACATGTCTGTCGGCTGACGGTTAATCACCTTGAACTGACTGATGTCTATCTTACCCTCGCGTGCCATACTCTCTAGCACACCGGTGCGCACAAAGGCGACATCCGCCTGTCCGTTCAATACTTCCAGAATGGCCTTATCGTGCGGCATACCGGTGAATTTCAAACGTTTGACTTCACTAATCGCGATCCCTTGCTTATATAAGGCCCAACGCTCCACCAGATAACCGCCCAGCGACTGCTCGGCCGGAGAAGCGACCACTTTTCCGCGCACATCCTCAAGTTTATTGATCTCGTCACGGCCAGCAAGTGTCAGAATTACACCGCCAAAGTTCGTCACCGGATGCCCCTCGGCATACGGCATCAAAGTAGCGATCGCGGATAATCCGTGGGCAGCACGAACAGTGACGTAGTGTTCAGGATTAGTCAGAATGAAATCGAAATCCTGCCGGTTTGCGGCCAGATCGAGTTCTGTGTAATACAGCGGAGTAAAGCTGAAGTGATAACCGGGGATTTTCGAATTGAGCGTATCAACAGTGGCCTGCCATTGCAGTGTGGTCTGTTCCAGCGGGCGAAACGACAAGATACCGATGCGGATTTCCTGATCTGCGGCACAAGCCATCGTCGTTGCGAAAAAAACGACGAGAATAGCGCTGATGACAACATGTAACCAATTTTTCACAGCGTCCTTTAAGCTCATCCTTTAAAACCTTAGTGCCATCTGCCTGCGGCAGACAAACAGCACGGTAGAGACGAATTTATTCGCCTAAACAACGAATTGCTATCTGCGCAGTTTTTCAAGCTTAGCCTTCAATTCAGGCAGGATAGCAGCGACCGCCTTTTCGCCCTCCAGTATCGCCAAATGGCGGTCATCCAGATTACCCTGAGCGATTTCGCGGGTGACCGGACGGATGACCACATCGGCATTCGCCAGTTCATAACGATTGATGGTCTGGCTCATGATGTCAAACGTTTGCAGCAACACATCCACCGTGGACTCCGTTGGATTATTTTGCGGCAAATTTGATATATTAACGGCGATGACAAAATCTGCCCCGAGATCGCGCGCATCCGATACCGGCACAGGCCTGACCAAACCACCGTCTACATAACTTTTCCCGTTGATCACAACGGGCTGAAACACGCCGGGTACAGCACAGGAGGCGCTGACCGCAACCCCGGTATTACCGGTACGAAAGACGATTTTTTCACCACTGGCTAAATCGGTGGCAACGACGGCAAAAGTGCGGCGCAACTTTTCAAGAGGCTGCTGTTTAACCGCCTGATTGATAAAGTCCTGCAAAGGACGACCGGTAAACAAACCGCGATTAGGCAAGGACCAGGCGATGACCCGCTCCTGCTTCATCGGAATCGACATATCCTGCAACTGAAAACCGGTATAACCTGCGGCATACAAGGCTCCTATCGCCGAACCGACACTGGTGCCGACGATGATATCGGGCACGATACCCTGCGCTTCCAGCGCCTTGATCACGCCGACATGAGCAAAGCCGCGCGTTCCGCCACCGCCCAACACCAGCGCAATTTTAGGTACGGATTTGACGGGCGCGATGACGATGGGAAGCTGCGGCGGAACCGTACTGCACGCCGTCAACAGCATGGCAACCAGGAATGCTAACCAGCGCCATAAGCTATTGATTTTATTCATTACTCTCAGCGGGTTTGCGGCGCATGAACAAGGCGGGGATTTGACTGACCGGCTTAACTGACTGAACAACCAGCGGCGTTTCTTTCACCTGCGTGCTGACCGAGGGTTCATAAGGCTTGTTGAACCACGCATCGTGCACCGGTCTTTTCGATACGCTGTGGTGCGGCGTATGACTGCGCACCGGATAATCTGCGCGCGGCGCGTGGCGTTCAACGGGACGCTCGACAGGCCGCACGACAGGTTTCACTGGTGGCAGCGGTTCTGCCCGCTCAATCTGACATTTAATCAACTTCTCAATCTCCGCCAGATATTTTTCTTCATCCGGGGACACCAGCGAAATCGCATTGCCAAATGCGCCCGCACGACCGGTACGTCCGATACGGTGCACATAATCTTCGGCCGCACTGGGGATTTCGTAGTTGATCACCATCGGCAACTGGTCGATATCCAGCCCGCGCGCGGCCACGTCGGTGGCAATCAGCACAGTGACCTTGCCCGATTTAAACGCATCCAGCGCCTGCATACGTTCCAATTGACTCTTGTCGCCGTGAATCGCATCGGCGGCAAAGCCTTCGCGTTGCAACTGACGGGCAATACGACTGGCGGTCAACTTGGTTTTAGTGAACACCAGCGCCTGCTTGGCGTCATCACCGCGTAACAACTGCGCCAGCAAGTCATGTTTTTCACCGTGACCGACCAGATAGACTTTTTGCGTGACATTCGCCGAAGTCGCATTACTGCGCGCGACTTCAATCAATTTTGGATCAACTAAAAATTCTGAAGATAACCTCTTGATTTCATTTGAAAATGTTGCTGAGAACATGAGGTTCTGGCGCTGTTTCGGCAACAGGGCGAGGATGCGTTTCAAATCGGGCATAAAGCCCATATCCAGCATGCGATCCGCTTCATCGAGCACCAGCATCTGCACCTGATTCAACTGCACCGATTTCTGTTCGATGTGATCGAGCAAGCGACCCGGTGTCGCCACCAGAATTTCCACGCCGCCCCGCAAATGCGGCGTCTGGGTCTTGATATCCACGCCGCCAAAAACCACTAAAGAGCGCAGATGACTGTGTTTGGCATAAGTTTTGACACTGGCTTCTACCTGGATCGCCAGCTCACGCGTAGGAACCAAAACCAGCGCACGTACCGGATGGCGCGCCGGAGAAGGACTTGCACTTGCGAACGGCATCAACTTTTGCAGCATCGGCAACACGAAAGCAGCGGTCTTACCCGTACCGGTTTGCGCACCCGCCATCAGGTCACAACCTTCGAGCACCAGCGGAATGGCTTGCGCCTGTATCGGCGTCGGTGTGGTGTAACCTGTTTCAGTGACCGCCCTGAGAATTTCAGGCGCCAGCTTTAAATCTAAAAAACTTATATTATTCAATATGTTATCTCTTTATTATATTCGGGAGAAGACGGGTAAAACCGCTGCATTATACGCCCAATGCGGTACAGCTAGTTTTCTGCAATCAACAACGCTGACGCACCACCTCAAACAGGCAAATCGCTGTGGCGGCAGCAACGTTAAGCGACTCGACCTTGCCCGGCATGGGAATGGTAACGGGATGCGTCGCAAGCCTCAGCAAATCATCAGACAAACCCGCGCCCTCGTTGCCCATCATGAACGCAACTGGGCTGGTCAGATCGCATTCATACAGCGTTCGACTCGCCTGTAAACTGGTTGCCAGCAGCGTGCCGGAAAAGGCGTGCGCCACGACCTTTAAATCCTGGGACTCGTGTATCGCAAGGCAGAAATGCCCGCCCATCGCCGCACGCAACACCCGTGGGGACCAGGCGTCGGCACAGCCCGGCGACAAAAACACGGCATCGCATCCCGCCGCCGCCGCTGAACGCAACATCGAACCTAGATTACCGGGGTCCTGTATATCTTCCAGCAGCAAGGCAAAATTTGCCTCGCGAACTTGGGGCGCAGGAATCTCGATCAGCGCTAGAATGCCGGTGGTGGTTTTCAGCTCAGAGAGTTCCGCAAGCAGCTTATCGTCGAATTGTGTGACCGGCACATCGTTCAGACAGGAGACCAGATCAACACACTCGGCATTGGCCGAAGTACCCAACAACACATGCAGCGGAC
>CAISHO010000077.1 GCA_903885165.1 uncultured Nitrosomonadales bacterium
GCCATGAAGGATGCCGGCATCTCCATCTCAGACATCGCTGATGTGATTCTGGTCGGCGGTCAAACCCGTATGCCTATGGTTCAGAAGAAAGTCGAAGAATTCTTCGGTCGTGAACCACGTAAAGACGTGAACCCGGATGAAGCCGTTGCTGTTGGCGCTTGTATCCAGGGCGGCGTGTTGCAAGGTGAAGTTAAAGACGTATTGCTGCTGGACGTAACACCACTGTCTCTGGGTATTGAAACCATGGGCGGCGTGATGACCAAGCTGATCAAGAAGAACACCACGATTCCTACCAAGGCATCGCAAGTATTCTCGACAGCGGACGACAACCAGTCAGCTGTGACCATCCATGTGCTGCAAGGTGAACGTGAAATCTCATCCGGCAACAAGAGCCTGGGTCAATTCAATCTGTCCGACATCCCGCCAGCACCACGCGGCATGCCTCAGATCGAAGTGACTTTCAACATCGACGCCAACGGTATTCTGCACGTTGCTGCGAAAGATAAGGCAACTAACAAGGAAGCCAACATCACCATCAAGGCCAGCTCCGGTCTGTCTGAAGCTGAAATCGAAAGCATGGTTCGCGATGCAGAAGCACATGCGGATGATGACAAGAAGGCAGTGGAACTGGTCACGGCACGCAACCAACTGGACGCACTGATCCACTCAACCAATAAATCGCTGAAGGAATACGGCGATCAGTTGACTGCGGACGAAAAATCGGCAATAGAAGTCGCTGTAAAAGAAGCCGAAGAAGTCGTGAAAAGCGATGACAAGGATGCCATCGAAGCCAAGACTGAAGCACTGTCGACCGCCGCACAAAAGCTGGGCGAAAAGATGTACGCGGCAGAACAAGCCAAGTCTGCTGAAGCGGGCGCAGGTGCAGGCGCAGCTCACGAAGCCAAGAAAGACGAAGGCGATGTCGTGGATGCCGAATTCACCGAAGTGAAGGACAAGAAGTAAGTAGCGAGACCGCAGGGGTCTTCCCCGCACGACTAAGTGGCGAAGCCACAAGTTGTTGCGTGAAGAATTGAGGATTGTGGATTGAGTAAAATCATCCGCACTCCTTCGAACCCCTGTACTTGTACACTAATCAGTTAGGAGCAAAGATAGAGGAGCACGGAAAGAGGACGTTAATACGCCACTCAATCCTCGCTCCTCAATCCTTTTAAGCTATGAGCAAAAAAGACTATTACGAAGTGCTGGGCATCAACCGCGATGCCGCAGACGACGAAATTAAAAAGGCTTATCGCAAACTCGCGATGAAGCATCATCCCGACCGCAATCCGGATAACCCGAAGGCGGAGGAACACTTCAAGGAAGCCAAGGAAGCCTACGAAACGCTGTCTGACGCTCAGAAGCGCGCGGCCTACGATCAGTATGGTCACGCCGCATTTGAAGCGGGCGGCATGGGTGGCGGAAGCCCGTTTGGAGCAGGCGGAGCCGGTGGTCAAGGATTTGATTTCTCTGATATTTTCGGCGACATCTTCGGGGGTGGGCGTGGCGGCGGTGGCGGGCGCAGCAATGTGCAACGCGGCGCCGACCTGCGCTACAACCTTGAGATCACCTTGGAACAGGGCGCACGCGGTACGGAAACGCAAATCCGTGTACCGACCATGGAAGATTGTGACACCTGTCACGGTTCGGGCGCAAAACCCGGCACCAGTCCCGTCACCTGCACCACCTGCGGCGGACACGGTCAGGTACGCATGCAGCAAGGTTTCTTCTCTATCCAGCAGACCTGCCCGCGCTGTCACGGCAACGGCAAGATGATTTCATCGCCATGCAAACCTTGTAACGGCAGCGGTAAGGTAAAACAACACAAGACCTTGTCGGTGAAAATTCCGCCAGGTGTGGATAACGATGATCGCATCCGTTTGTCGGGTGAAGGAGAGCATGGCACCAATGGTGGGCCATCGGGTGACTTGTATGTAGTCATCCACGTCAAAGCCCATGCGGTATTCCAGCGCGACCATAACGACCTGCATTGCGAAATGCCGATCAGTTTCAGCACTGCGGCATTGGGTGGTTCGATCGAGATACCGACACTGGATGGCATGGCGACCATCAAGATCCCGGCCGAGAGTCAAAGCGGCAAAATCTTCCGTTTACGCGGCAAGGGTATCAAAGGGGTGCGTAGTTCGACACATGGCGATTTACATTGTCACGTGATCGTCGAAACCCCGGTCAACCTGACCGAACGTCAGAAAGACCTGTTACGTGAATTCGAAAGCATCAATGCTAAAGATAATGCGCATCACAATCCGCGTGCCAAATCCTGGATGGATAAGGTGAAAGATTTTTTCGCCGCGTAATATCCAGTTTTAAGTCGCTTTAGTTGCAAGCAAAAACGCCCCGCAAGGGGCGTTTTTGCTTATCAGTCATAAGACATTCACTTGAATTTATCACGAAATTTATAGCGTCGCCAAACCCAGACCAGCAATCCGACAAACAAGATGATAATCAGCAAAGTCTCTTGAAACTTATTAACATCAGCCAAAAACAACTCCAAGGCCTGACCGAACAAATAGCCAGCCCCGCCTATTCCTACCGCCCAGATCGCCGCCCCCAGCGCATTGAACAATACGAAGCGCCAAGCCGGCACGGCACTCATGCCTAATGCGATAGGGCCCACCGTGCGCAAACCATACAGAAAGCGCACGCCGACGATCAACAACTCGTGATAGCGTTCTATCATCACGTTGGCGCGTTCAAACACAGGAAGCAGGCGAGGAAAACGGGACAAAACCCATCCTCCGTGTCGCCTGCCCAGCCAGAAGTAAATCTGATCGCCCGCCCAACCGCCGGTCATCGCGACAAAAATTACCCAGGGCAGTTGCAAATAACCCTGATGCGCCGCGAATCCTGCCAGAATCAACAACGTCTCCCCCTCCAGCAAGGTGCCGACAAACAAGGCGGCATACCCATACTGTTCGATCAGACCGGCGAGATTCATGCGCTGTTGCTTATCGACTCAACTACTTGGCGAATACTTCGTGCAAAAAAACCGTCGCCTGCTGCCATGAATCCTTGTCGGCTGCCGCGTTGTAAGCCAGTGGCAAGTTAAACTTTTTGCCCAAGTCGTCTGCATCCGGATTAGTAAAGCTGTGCTTCACGCCTGGATAAGTCACTATCCGGTAATTAGCACCCGCCGCATCCATCTCCTGCCTGAATGCCGACACTTTATCCGCCGGAATCATGACATCATCTTCACCGGTAAAGGACACGATGCGTGCGCGTATTTGACCTGGCACTACCTTAATATCCGTGCTCAACGCACCGTGAAAACTGGCCACGCCCTTCAAATCCTCGCCCAGACGCGCCATATTCAGCACCACGCCGCCACCGAAACAATAGCCGATCGCCGCGATTTTCTTGCCATCAACCGTCTTTTGTTTACGCAGTAACTTCATACCGGCTTCGAAACGCGCTTTTGCCACCGGCATATTGCTGCTCACCTCGGTGGCAAACTTGCCCGCATCATCCGGATGACTCGCCTGCTTGCCGTCGCCATACATATCAACGGCGAGTGCGGTATATCCCTGTTCGGCCAGCATATCGGCACGGTGACGCGCATAAGCATTGTGCCCCCACCACTCATGCACCACCAGCACCGCCGGACGGCGCCCTTTGACAGCATCGTCATACGCGATATAGCCCTTGAGCGTCGTGCCGTTGGCCTGATAACTGACCTCATGCCCTTGCACAGCGGCCTGCGCTGCAAACGCACTCAAACACAAAGCGACAATACCTGCGATTTTTTTCATTTAATTCTCCTGTTGCGGCTGTTTTTGATCAAAGCACGCCAGCCTGAACGGCGCTGCGCACATAAAAGATAGCCAGATTTTCTGCCTGTACCCGGGAGATGAACCGTTCGGTGACTTCATCGTCCAGTATGAATTCAACCTTCACCGCCAGCTCTCCGGCTAATTCAAAGAAAGTGTCCTCATGCAGCTTGCCGTGACGTCCAAACCCTGCCATGGCGCGAAAGGCTGAACCACCGTGAATACCGTGCGACTTCGCTTCTTCGAGCAACCATTCATACAGTGGACGCCCCTTATGATGCTGTTTTTCGCTGACATAAAAATTAAGCAGATTCATCATTGCCCCCCTAACGGACATGTCGGCAGCATTGTAAAGAGGATAAGCTGCGCTGCCGCCTTGCCCGCGCCCTCTTTCCTACCTCTCCCCCGCAAGGGGAGAGTGATGATGCGGTCATCAATTGTTTAACCACTTGAAAGTCTGAATTCCCAGCACCGTCATCAAGAGCGATCCACCCAAATGCGCGACGATAATGCTCGTACCCCAGAGATATTGACCGCGCAAAAGCAAGGTGACTGTCTCCGCCGAAAAGGTGGAAAAAGTGGTCAGTCCGCCCAAAAATCCGGTAATGACCAGCAAGCGCCATTCAGGGGACAAACCCGGATGCTGCATAAAAAAAGCGATGGACAGCCCGATCAGATAGCCGCCTATCATGTTGGCCGCCAGTGTGCCAAGCGGCATTTCAGGCAGAGCCGGATTAAGCCAGAGTCCCAAGCCCCAGCGCAACCATGCGCCACAAGCAGCCCCGATACCGATAGCAAGAAAGGAATAGATCATCATGCGCGCATTCTACCCGACCACCTTAACCTGCGCGAACCCGCCGCCCGGCGTACGAAAATTAGTGGTCTGCCCCTGATAAAGCCTGGCTGCCATCAGCTGGATTTTCCCATCATAGACATAGGCGCGCACGTCGTATTTGAGCGACACCGCCTCGTCGAGGCGACGTTCACCGGGAGATGCCAGTTTTTGCGCCACATAACCCGATTGTAAAATTTCACCGAACACACGCCGGGTCAGTTTTTCACCGCGATACGCACCACGGCTACCAAATCCAGAGTTAGGTTTAAAAAACAATTGCTTGCGATTAGCCCAAAGCTCATCTTCAGAAGCTGGTTGCACCACAAAGGTATGCGGTATCCCCGCTTGCAGGACAGCGATATCCGCATCCACAATCCCTAGCGATCGCAATTTTTCAACATCGGTCAGGCGCGCCAGATTGCGTTTATCGGCATAACGCTCATAGTGTTCAGGATTCGGCGTCAACACGACCTCTCCCTGCAACCACGCATTCAGTAAGACGGGATATTGCTGCAAGGAAAAATCCGTCAGGCGGTTATATACCAGGTCGATCTTTTGTTCACCCACATACAAGCCGTCATCACGCGCCTGTAAATCTGCCGGATCTGCGATACAAGTCTTGATGCCATTGCGCTCAAACAGACGTTGAGCTAACAGAAATTCAGGATACAGATATTGCGCTGCGGGCTGCTCATCGACAATGGCGATACAGGCAAGCTTCGCATCACCGTGAACCAGACTGTACTCACGGCGAAACATCTCCAGCAACACCCCATCTAGATCATCTTGCGCCACCGTTTCTCCCGGCAGGGCGAGCTCACGCTGACTGTCGATCAGTAGTGTATTCAGAAAGGCTCCGCCCGCATTGGTATTGATTTCAATCAGATGTGCGCCATCGCTGTTGAGATGGAAGTCATAACCGTAAAACACCCCCTTGGCATCTCCGCATCCTTCACGCAACAACTTGGGGCGTAGCCCTTTAGTTGTGCGGAGAAGACCCTTGCGGTCTGCATCCTGCATCCACAATCTTAAATTAACCACCCGCTCTACCGCCGCAATGACCTCCGTCATTTTCTGCAAATCTTCAGGGCTAATAAACAGCGGCACGCCAGCAAACAAATAGGGACAACGCCCGGCGGTCAATTCATACCAGGACTCGCCCTGTGCACGCATCGCCCGCTGCAATTTTTCGCTGTCAATTCCGGCCGGTTCGGCATTAAGTCTTTCAGCTTCAATCATCTTATTGCACACCCAGCAATTTCTGCTTGAGTTTTTCCTGTGTAGGATTGCTACCTAACCATATTCTCAGCAACGCCCGATAAAACTCAGCACCCGAAATCGTGCCGCGCAGGCTGCCATTGATCACAACCGAAGTACCCAGGTCCGGCTGATAGTCGAATTGCACGACATCGCCCTCATTCAATTCACCCATTGCTGTAAAAATATCGTCAAATTGACGCAACTGGGGTTTCATCTCATCCAATTGCGCATCACTATGATTGTTCTTAAACGCTTTTTTAAAGGTATAAAGCATCTCTTGCATATTGATTTCACTTAAAAAATACAATGCGATGCGTTTTTCACCGGGATCAGCCTGCACCTCTTCCTCGCGACTCTTTTTTTCTCGCAGATACAGCGCCGCGACATACACATCAAATATATATTTGCTGCGCACGCCAGCGCCGTTCAGTAATAAATTCCGCGTCCCCACATGCGCAGTGTCTTCCAGCATCACACCATTGAGCGTGATACCTTGCGCTCCCACCTCAAGATTTACGCTCAAACTCGCGACCACCAGCAGTATGATCAATATAATTCTCTTCATGGCACACTTTCCTTCCGGCATTTAACCCGCGTACACTTCTGATCAGAATAATCATAAATCAATACTATTCAAGTGGAACCTCGCGCGGCTTACGATTTTCATCGACCGCCACGTAAGTGAGTGTGGCTTCGGTCACCTTCACACAGATAGGCATTGCTGGATCGCGCTGCACATATACTTCAACATTCACCGTAATCGAGGTACGTCCGACTTTATCGATATGTGCATAAAAACTGACGATATCGCCCATAAATACGGCTTGTTTGAACTGGAAGGCGTTCACCGCGACCGTAGCTACGCGTCCACGAGCACGATGTACAGCGGGAATACTGCCCGCGATATCCACCTGCGCCATGATCCAGCCGCCAAACACATCGCCAGTGTAACTACAATCAGCCGGCATGGTCACCACGCGTAAGGTAGGCTGGCGCTCAGGCAGGGTCGTTACAGTTTGATTCACAATGAGTGTCCTTCATAAAGTTGCTTGATTGGTGCAGCATAGCGACGGGTAACCTCATCGCGTTTGAGTTTATGTGTTGGTGTCAGCAAATCGTTGTCTATACTCCAGTGTTCACGCAATATCAACACACGATTGACTTTGGCATAACCTGGGAATCCGCGCAAATTAATGGCGATGCGCCGCAATACGCGCGACTCCACCCGGCTATCTGTCAAGGCTTCCGGCATATCTGCACGGATACCGACCTCTTTGGCAAAACTGGCCCATACGGTCGCATTGAGCACGACCAGCGCCACCAGATAAGGGCGCGCCTCTCCAAAGATCATCACCTGTTCAAACAAGGGATCCTGCAAGATCGCCAACTCCATGTCGTTAGGCGGGATTTTTTCACCGTTCGACATGACGATGATTTCCTTGATACGCCCGGTAATGTAGAGGTGTCCGGTATCGGAAATCTGCGCGATATCCCCCGTATTCAGCCATCCATCCTCCCCTATAATGGCACGTGTGGCCTCTTCGTTATTCCAGTAACCCAGCATCACATTGGGGCCGGTTACCTGCAACTCGCTTTGCGCACCCAATCTCACTTGTACACCGCGGACCGGCTGACCTACGCTTTCCGGAAAGTTATTAGCCAATCGATTACCGCTGATCACAGGACTCGTTTCGGTCAAGCCGTAACCCTGCACCATAGCCAAACCTAAACCGACAAACACGCGCGACACTTCAGAAGATAACGCCGCACCGCCGCTGATGGCCACGCGCAATCGTCCGCCCAGTTTATTGAGTATCTTTTGTGCCACCAATTGTTGCAATAACGGCCAGAGCAGAAAGCTGTACTTCCACGGTCCGCGCCCCTGCTTGTGCTCGAAGATCCCCCACCCCGTATCCACCGCCAGATTGAATAAGCGACGTTTGAACGATGGACCTTCGTGCAGCTTAGTCATGATCGCGCTATAAACGCGCTCGTAGATACGCGGCACCGCGATCAGCAGCGTCGGACGGATGAGCTGCAAATCATCCGACAACTGGGGAATCGAACGGGAAAATGCCACGACAGCCCCTGCCATCATCGGCAGGTAATAACCCAGCGTGCGCTCAAACGTGTGCGACAACGGCAAAAACGACAGAAACACATCGTCCCCGCTAACCGGAAAAGTATCCAGACTCGCATAGGCGTTACTGAGTATATTGGCATGACTGAGCATCACGCCCTTGGGCTTGCCCGTCGTACCTGAGGTGTAAATAATGCTGACCAGATCATCAGGGCTGCCGGTGGGCACCAGTTGCACGCGCGCGCTGGAAGGCAAAATCTCTGAAATTGATTTCAAGCGCGACTCACCCGTATTGCGCAGATGATCAATACTGATGAAACGAAGTACGCCTCCCATCTGATCGCGCACCGTACGCAATGCCTGCCATTGCTCGGCGGTTTCAAACAGTAATACCCGCACCCCGGCGTTATTCACGATGTAAGCGGTATTATCGGGCCTGTCCACCGTATACAGCGGCACGGTCACTAACCCTAACGACATCGCCGCCTGATCGAACATCACCCACTGCGGGCAGTTGCGCAACATGATCGCGACGCGATCCCCGCGTTGCAAACCTATCCCCTCCAGCGCAACCTTCCAGCGCGCCACCTCTACCTGCATATCCCGCCAGGTAAAATCACGCCAGGCATTTCGCTCAAAATACCGATAGGCAATTTTATCCGGTGTCAGGCGGACCCGATCGATAAACAAACCGTGCAGCGTAACGGCCTGCTCAGGTGAAATTACTGCAACCATTGCCCACCCCCATTATGCTAATTCGCTCAATCAAAATTAAATTATTTTTTATTCAATGCGTTAAAAATATGCAGGGAGAAAGTCCGCAGGGCGTTTCGCACTACGATCATCCCATACGCTATGCTTCAGGCGCGAAATCATCCAAGCTGAGCACCTTGCGGCGCAGCACTTCATCGCGCTCCAGCAAAGAAACTTCGTCTAACGAGATGATACCTAATTCCCATGCTTCAGCAATATTCAAACCGGTCATCAGTTCCGTCTTGTGCATACGCAAGTCCTCGCACGCGATGGTGCTGGCCAGCGCGGCTTCCATGATGACCAAAATTTCCTGTTCGTCAGTGGGCAGATAAATCCCCCGCGTTAAACGGTCTCTTGATGGGCCAGGTTGCAACAACAACGCGCTCGCCGCGCGTGCCAATTGATCGGACGGCGGCGTAAAATTCCTGCCGATCGGGAAAATCAACGCATGTAGCATGACACGCAGCAGCACATTCGGAATATTCTGTATCAGGTCAACAAAGGCGGTTTGAATCTGAAACAGCGCATCCTGCATCGCCCAATGCAGCAGAGGCGCATCCTCGACATGACTCCCCTCATCGGCATAGTGTTTCAACGTCGCCGAACACAGATACAGTTGACTTGACACATCGCCCAGACGGGCAGATTGCAGCTCCCGATGTTGCAACGAGCCACCCAACAACGCCACATCGGCACTGAGCGCAAAGGCCGCCGAAAAACGCGTCAACTGCTGATAGTAACGACGACTCACTTCACCACTCGGCACAGGAATACCGCGCGCTCCGAATAATCCAAATACAAAGGTGCGCGCCATATTGCTTAGGACAAAACCGACATGACCGAACAGAGCATCGTCAAACAGCTGCAACGCCAGCTCCCGATTCGTTTCACGGGCGGCAGCCATTTCTTTCAAGGCATAAGGGTGAGAGCGCACCGCCCCTTGCCCCGCGATCATCCGCGTACGTAAGCTGATATTCGCGCCATCGCCGGCAATCGCGGCAGGTAGTTGTTGATAAAGTCGTGCCAGATAATTGGCAGGTCCCAGGCAAATCCCCCTACTACCGTGCAGATCCATTGCATCGTTAATTACACCGCGCCCGCGTTCGGTGGTGTGATATTTGGTGATGGCAGATACGACCGCAGACGATTGTCCCAGATCCTGTAACTGCGCAGAAAACCGGCACAAGGCATCGACCATATAAGTGTTCGCCCCGATACGCGCCAGCATCCCTTCATCTACCTGTCCATCAGGCTGATGTTGCACGCGACAGTATGCGCCGCTGCTACGTGCGGCCAGCTTCATGCCGCCTAGTATCGCGGCAGGCCATGAAATCAGCTGCCCGGCCGTGACGCATTCAGCCCACAGCGATGCACCTTGCTGCTCGATCCCTCCGATCAAGCTATCGAGCGGAATAAACACATCATGACCTGCTATCGGACCGCTTAGCCCGGCTTCATTGAGCAACAGGTGGCAACGTCCAACCTGTACCCCTTTGGTATCAACAGGAATCAAGGCGATCCCGCAATCGGTTTCCTCATTCAGCAAACCTTCAGGATCCTGCAATTTAAACGCCAGCGCCAGCAAGGTGGCGACGGGTGCTAATGCCACATCGCTGATATTCCAGTTGAGTCGGATGCCCAAGACTTTTTTCTTTCCGGCAAAATCCGCCCTGCACACCACCCCGACTGCAACATTTGAAACCGCGAGGCTCAGCAAATCCTGACCACACGCCAGTCGGCGCAAATATTGAGTCTGCTGCGCTTTTGTGCCGTAACGCAACAATATCGGATTCACCGCATTGGTTAACATCACCGCCATCGTGCCGCTACGCGACGCGATTTTGCTGATCACCGCTGACTGCGCCTGAGACGAAAAAGCCAAACCGCTGTATTTTTTTGGTAAATTGATACCGAAAAAACTATTCTCCTTCATAAACGCCCAGATTTCCGGTGACAGATCAGGCTTGTCCCAGTCATTCAGCATGTCACAGAGCTGTTCGACCTCCTTGTTCAGAAACGCCTGCTCTGGTCCACTCAACCCGCACACCGGCAAGCTGAGCAAGCGACTCCATTGGGGATGACCGATGAACAAATCCGCTTCCCAGCCCATACCCCCGATGTCTGTCACCGATTGTTCGATGATATTTGTCGTGGATTTTTGAAAGCGTTTGAGCACGAGGTTGCTGACGAGCAGACTACGCAAGCGGGGAATACCGAACAAGGCGATACCGGAACCCAGCAGGACATACACAACTTGCAATACTGTTTCGGATAACTGCGCCTGTATGGCGACGACAGGGACGATCACCATGACCGCCAACAACCAACTGACCACCGTCGCGCGAAAAAATGCGAGCAGAATAAACACGGCCAATGCGGCCAGCATGATGAGCGACAACATCGCGACTCCCCTCAAATATTATTATCTTCCGCATAAATAAATTATAAGTAAATTCAATTACTTAGTTTAAATAGCAGAAGCTCTTTATTTTTAACCGTATCGGTGTGGACCGCGCAACGGGCTCAATAGACTGCGTACCCTTAACGCATCCGGTCCACGGCCTGTTCCACTCGATCCACCGCGATGATTTCCATACCCGGAATCGAGTGTTTGGGCGCATTCGCTCTGGGGATGATAGCCGATGTAAAGCCCAGTTTGGCAGCTTCCTTTAATCTTTCCTGACCGCGCTGCACCGGACGCACTTCCCCGGCTAAACCCACCTCACCGAATACCACCATCTTTTCCGGTAACGGCTGATTACGCAAGGAGGATACCATCGCAAGGATCACCGCCAGATCGGCACCCGGCTCGGTAATTTTGACCCCACCCACTGCATTGATAAATACATCCTGATCATAACAGGCTATTCCCGCATGACGGTGCAACACCGCCAGCAACATCGCCAGACGATTCTGTTCCAACCCCAACGACAAGCGTTTCACATTCGGGCTGTGCGCCTCATCGAGCAAGGCTTGTATCTCGACCAGCAGTGGGCGCGTGCCTTCCTGCGTCACCATCACACAGGAACCGGCCACCTGTTGACCGTGCTGAGACAGAAACATCGCGGACGGATTGCTCACCTCGCGCAAGCCCTTTTCGGTCATTGCGAATACGCCCAATTCGTTCACCGCGCCGAAACGATTCTTGAACGCGCGAATCAGGCGAAAACTCGAATGCGTATCGCCCTCGAAATACAGCACGGTATCCACAATGTGCTCCAGCACGCGTGGCCCTGCCAGCGCGCCTTCCTTGGTGACGTGACCGACCAGAATGATGGTGATATTCTGACTCTTGGCGATGCGGGTGAGTTGCGCTGCACACTCTCTAACCTGCGCTACCGAACCCGGCGCGGAGGTCAGTTGTTCTGAATATACCGTCTGTATCGAGTCGATCACCACTATATCCGGTTTATCGTGGGCGATGGTCGCCTGTATCTTCTCGAGCTGAATTTCCGGCAACAAACGCAAGGTGCGCGCATCCAGATTCAGGCGTTTGGCGCGTAAGGCGATCTGCTGCGCCGACTCCTCGCCACTGACATACAAGGTATTCCGGTGGGTGGACAGATGCGCCAGCACTTGCAGCAGCAAGGTCGATTTACCAATCCCGGGATCGCCGCCGATCAGCACTACCGCACCGGACACTAGACCGCCGCCTAATACCCGGTCGAATTCCTCAATGCCGGTGGGGATACGCGGCATTTCTTCGGCCGCCACGTCCGACAGCATTTGTACTTTTCCGCTTGCCGCCAGTGCGGAAAAACGGTTCGCACTCTTCACTGCGACTTCCGCGACCGACTCAACTAGCGTATTCCACTCCATGCAGTGCGGGCATTGCCCCTGCCACTTCGCCGTCTGCCCGCCACATTCGGTACAGGAATAGATCGTTTTTGGCTTAGCCATGGTTAGCCCATGCCTCGAGAATCGCGTTAGAGTGGGTTTTCAAAGCGACAGGAAGGCGCATAGATTATTACCAGAATACTGAATAGCCAACATTATAAACCGTGCGCCCCGCGTTAGACCTATGTATTGGCAAAAGGACAGTCATGGCAATGAGCAACTCCGCCTTATCGAGCATCAGCCAACCCGACTTATCGGTTTTACGCTACCATCATGGCTGCTCAATGCCGCCCCTGCCTATCGTGTCTACTGAAGTCGCCCGTTTCTTTTCCGAACAAAGCCCGTTGGCCACCGAGGTCTCCTCGTTCCGTCCCCGCGAACAACAACGCGAAATGGCGCTGGCGGTCGCAGATGCCATTAAGAACAATGCGATTCTGGTCGCGGAAGCCGGCACCGGCACCGGCAAGACCTTCGCCTATCTGGTACCGGCGCTGCTGTGCGGCGGCAAGGTGATCATCTCCACCGGCACCAAGAATTTGCAGGATCAGTTATTCCAGAAAGATTTGCCGATGGTGAGAGATGCGTTAAAAGCCCCGGTCTCCATCGCCTTGCTCAAAGGGCGCGCTAACTATGTGTGCCACTATCATCTGGAACGCGCAGCCCAGGACGGTCGCTTCGCCACCCGCGAAGATATCAAACATCTGGGCAAGATCAAACGCTACGCCAAAACCAGCAACACCGGCGACAAGAGTGGTGTGGCGGATGTGCCCGAAAATGCGCCGATCTGGCTGCAAGTAACCTCGACGCGCGACAACTGTCTGGGGCAGGAATGCCCTAACCACAAGGAATGTTTCGTGCTGCATGCGCGTACCGAGGCGATGAAGGCTGACATCGTAGTGGTCAATCACCACCTGTTCTTTGCCGATGTGATGCTCAAAGACGACGGCGTGGCGGAACTGTTACCCGCCTGCAACACGGTCATCTTCGATGAAGCGCATCAGTTACCGGAAACCGCCAGCCTATTTTTCGGCGACAATCTATCAACATCACAACTACTTGATTTAGCGCAAGATTCCAGAATCGAAGCGCTTACCTCCGCCAAGGACTTTGCCCCGTTACCCAAAGCCTGCGACGAACTGGACAAAGCCGCACGCGATTTGCGACTGGTGTTCAAGAAGGAAGGCCGCATGCCGGCGGTGGCGACCGAGGGTTTCAAGGACTTCGCACCCGCCCTGAAGAATCTGAACGAAAAACTGGCACAGATCAGCGGCATGCTGGAGAGTCAGGCCGGACGCAGCGAAGGGCTGGAAAATTGCTGGCAGCGCGCGCAGACCTATACCCTGCAACTGAAAAACTGGATAGGAATCTCACCTCCACCCCAACCCTCTGATAAAACTACTGGCCATTCAACTAAGTCATCAAAAAACGATGACCAAGTCGCTGGTCACCCCTCAAATGGTGAGGGAGATGGTTTTGTGCGCTGGCTGGAGGTGTATCACCACTCGCTGCAACTGAACGCGACCCCCTTGTCGATCGCCGATATTTTCGAGAAACAGATAGGCAGCACGGCGCGCGCCTGGATCTTTACTTCGGCGACGCTGGCGGTGAAACAGGATTTCTCCCATTATCAATCCGAGATGGGGCTGCTCAAGGCGACAACCGCCTGCTGGGACAGTCCGTTCGATTACGAAAAACAAGCTTTGCTGTATGTACCGAGCGGCTTACCGGAACCGAACAGCGAGGGCTACACGGAAGCGGTGGTGCAAGCCGCGCTGCCAATGATAGAAGCCAGTCGCGGTCGCGCCTTTTTGCTGTTCACCAGCCTGCGCGCTATGCAGCGTGCCCACGAGATTTTGCTTGCCGAATTCGACCGGCGCGGCTTGAACTATCCGCTGCTGTTGCAGGGTGAAGGTTCACGCAACGAATTGTTGACGCGTTTTCGCGAACACGGCAACGCGGTGTTGCTGGGCAGCCAGTCGTTCTGGGAAGGCGTCGATGTCAGAGGCGATGCGTTATCTTTAGTCATTATCGACAAACTGCCGTTCGCCCCACCCGACGACCCGGTGCTGGCTGCACGCATCGCGCAGATCGCCAAACAGGGCCGTAACGCCTTCATGGAATATCAGTTGCCGCGCACCATCATCACCCTAAAACAGGGAGCCGGCCGCTTGATCCGCGATGTCACCGATCGTGGCGTGCTGATGATCTGCGACCCGCGATTGATCACCAAACAATACGGAAAACGCATCTGGCAGAGCCTGCCGCCGATGAAGCGCACTCGTGTAGAAACAGAAGCCGTGGCTTTCTTCAACGAGATACCCGCAGAGCCGATTCCACCAACGGACACTTAAATCCCCTCTTAAAAAACCAATGGCATTCAAAATCAGTGGCCGATCATACTCACAACACCGATACGAAAATAGCAATTTATCGGTCATTACTTAGCCCAAAACCACCCTAGCGATCAAGCCACCTCCCTCGCGCTCTTCCAGATGAAATTCCCCGCGATGCAATCGGGCTGCGCGATCGACGATTGCCAGCCCCAATCCTGATCCGGTCACATCGCTGCGCGCCGCATTCAGTCTGACAAAGGGTCGTTTGACGGCTTCCCTCTGCGCCACGGGAATCCCAACCCCTCTATCCATCACGCATAGTGCTACGCGATTGCCCTGATGCTCCAGCCGCACGACAATGTCGCCCCCTCCGTATTTGATGGCGTTATCCAGCAAGTTAACCAGCGTACGCTTCAACAACAAAGGCCGGACGAAAAAC
>CAISHO010000078.1 GCA_903885165.1 uncultured Nitrosomonadales bacterium
CTCTGGACGGTCTGCTACTCACTAAGAAGACCATGAGTGAAAAAGATGTTTCTGACCGAATGATATTGGAAAGAGCCATCGCCGAGATCAGCCGAATACAAGGGGGAAAAGCGTAGTACTCAGGTGAATGCCGCGATGTCTGGTACAACACGCCTTTGGCTATTCCATGACTGTTGGACTGTGAGACCTGACCCGGGTGACGCTCGCAGGGATGATGCGCCGCAGCTAACGGAATCCACATTCCGCAGTGCGCGTGAGGATGGCAGGTCGTGATTCTTGTGCTGGACGCGAGCGTGATTATCAAGTGGTTTTTTCGCGATGATCCGACTGAACAGCATGCGCAGCAGGCGTTACAAATATTGAGTGCGGTGGGAACGGGAGAAGTGAAACTCGTACAACCCCCGCTTTTATGACCGAAGTGAGTGCCGTCCTGGCGCGTGAAAAACCGGATCAAGCGCAGACAGATAATGCCGACTTACTGAATATGGAGTGGCGAATCTCTGATTCTGCTGCGACTTACAGTACGGCGATCTCGCTGGCTGCTAGTCTGAACCATCACTTGTTTGATACGTTCTACCATGCGGTTGCCTTGCACGAACCTGATGCCTCGCTGGTTACCGCTGATGTCCGCTACTACAACAAAGCCAAAGGGGCTGGGCGTGTGATTTTACTGGAGAATTTTTCCCTGGGCAGCGTGCATTAAACAATGCTGATCGTAAATAGCCGTTGTCAGTTTTCGGGCTTTCCCGCATAATTCGCGCTGCCGTCAAGACCAATGGGAGAGCGTGGTTTTAAAACCACCGCCGAAGGCGTAACACCCGTAACCGCTCAGGCACAAAGAACTATTGGCACAGGCAAATCTGGAGAGCGCAGGAATACCTGCCACCGAAGGGGCACGCGAAGTGATTCGTAATCTCTCAGGTACCAAGGACAGATGGGGCGCTGCACGAATTTCGTGCAGCGCCTTTTTCATTTTCTGAAAGCAAATATGACTCTTAAGACTACGCCACTTAATGCCGCACACCGAGCGATGGGCGCCAAAATGGTCGATTTTGGCGGCTGGGATATGCCGGTGAACTACGGTTCACAAATTGACGAACACCATCAGGTCAGGAATGACTGTGGCATGTTCGACGTTTCACACATGCGCGTCGTGGACATGAAAGGCGAAGGCGTGCGAGATTTTCTGCGCAACCTGTTAGCGAACAATGTCGATAAGCTAACACTGTCCGGCAAAGCGCTTTATTCCACCATGCTGCTGGAAAATGGCGGGGTCATCGACGATCTGATCGTCTACTTCATGACAGAGAACTGGTTTCGTATCGTGGTCAACGCAGGCACAGCGGACAAGGACATCGCCTGGATGAAAAAACAGGCCGAACTTCATGCGCCGCTGCTCGATATTGTCGATCATCCTGAGCTGGCGATGATCGCCGTACAGGGTCCGAATGCGCGCAAAAAAGTTTGGGATGCACTGCCTGGCAGCCAGGAGTTGACTGAAAAACTGATTCCGTTCAGCGCTGCGGAAACGGGCACCATGTTTATCGCCCGCACGGGTTATACCGGCGAAGACGGATTTGAGATCATGCTCCCGGCCAAAGCCGCGCCATTTTTCTGGGGCATACTGGCAGAAAAAGGCGTTAAGCCGATTGGTCTGGGCGCACGCGATACGCTGCGTCTGGAAGCCGGTATGAACCTGTACGGTCAGGACATGGATGAAACCGTTGGGCCGTTGGAATCGGGTCTGGCCTGGACGGTGGATTTGAAGAGTGAACGCGACTTTATCGGAAAAGCTGCGCTGCTGGCTAATCCGCCGACTCAAAAATTGATCGGTTTGTTATTGCTCGATCGCGGTGTGCTGCGCGGTCACCAGAAGGTGCACACCCCGCATGGTATAGGCGAAATCACCAGCGGCAGTTTTTCGCCTACGCTGGAAAAATCCATTGCGCTGGCACGTGTACCAAAAGATGTCGCTATCGGCGATACGGTACAAGTGGCAATTCGCGATAAAATGCTGAACGCACAGGTGGTAAAGTACCCGTTCGCGCGCAACGGAAAAGGTTTAATCAGCTTGTAGCCGGTAGCTGGTAGCTTTATTGGCCGCGCGATGAGCGCGCCGTTTTTGCTACAAGTTGCAAGCTATAAGCTACAGGCTGCATTTCTAATCTAATTAAGGAGATCACATGAGCAATCCAACCAATCTGAAATACACCGCCTCCCACGAATGGGTCAAGACTGAAGCCGACGGCACTGTTACCATCGGCATCACGCAGCACGCACAGGAATTACTAGGTGACATGGTGTTTGTTGAGGCGCCCGCCGCTGGTCGTCATCTGAAGGCGCGTGAAGAATGTGCTGTCGTGGAGTCGGTGAAGGCCGCTGCCGACGTTTACGCGCCGGTTTCAGGTACCGTCACCGAAGTGAATGGCGATCTGGACAGCAGTCCTGAAAATATCAACAGCGATCCTTATGGCGCCTGGATGTTCAAGATGAAGCCGGACAATTCCGCAGACATCGACGCGTTGCTGGATGCGGCAGGCTATCAGGCCGTTGTCGACAGCGAAGCGCACTAAATGCAGGAACAGGATTGAGGAGCGGGAGTCGAAGAAAAACCATTCTTCGATCAACTATCTTGCTACTCAATCCTGATTTTTCGACCCTCAATCCTCAATCCTCAATCCTCAATCCTTAATTTCTATGACTGACCAATTTGTAAATCGCCACAACGGCCCGTCCGACAAGGATGTGCAGGAAATGTTAAAAGCAATCGATGCGCCGACTCTGGATGCATTGATCGATCAGACGATTCCTGCCGCTATCCGTTTGAAGGCACCGTTGAATCTGCCGGAAGGCATGTCAGAGCACGCTTATCTTGCTCATTTGCGCGGTATCGCGGCGAAGAACAAGCTCTATAAGAGCTACATCGGTCTGGGTTATTACGATACGATTTTGCCGCCGGTGATCCAGCGCAATGTTCTGGAAAATCCGGGTTGGTACACGGCTTATACGCCGTATCAGGCCGAAATTTCTCAAGGCCGGCTGGAAGCGCTGCTCAATTACCAGACCATGGTGATGGATTTGACTGGCATGGAAATCGCCAACGCCTCTTTGCTGGATGAAGCTACAGCCGCAGCGGAAGCGATGACCATGTTGCACGGTCTGCGCAGCCGCGAAGCGCAAGCTGCCGGTAAGAACAGTTTCTTTGTGTCGCATGAGTGTTTCCCGCAGATCATCGAATTGCTCAAAACGCGCGCGAAACCGCTAGGGATTGAACTTGTTATAGGCGATTTCAAGACGGTGACGTTGAACGACAAGTTGTACGGTGCGCTGTTGCAATATCCGGCCGCGAATGGCGTGGTACATGATTACGCGAATTTTGTCGTGCGAGCCAAGGAGCACGGCATGACCATCGCGGTTGCCGCCGATATTTTGAGTCTGGTGCTGCTCACGCCGCCCGGCGAATGGGGTGCGGACATTGTGCTGGGTTCCACGCAGCGCTTCGGCGTGCCTATGGGTTACGGCGGCCCGCACGCGGCTTTCTTTGCCTGTCGTGATGCGTACAAGCGTTCCATGCCAGGACGCATCATCGGTGTGTCGGTCGATGCCGACGGTAATCCGGCGCTGCGCATGGCGCTGCAAACCCGCGAACAGCATATCCGTCGCGAAAAGGCGACCTCCAATATCTGCACGGCGCAAGCCTTGCTGGCCATCATGGCCAGTATGTATGCCGTTTATCACGGCGCGGATGGTCTGCGCGGCATCGCCCGTCAGGTGCATCTGTCTGCTGTTGCTTTATCAAGCGAATTGAAAAAGCTAGGTTACACGGTGGCGTTTGATAATTTTTTCGATACGATCAAGCTGGTGCATACCGATAACGTGAAGATTCATGCGCTGAGCGATGCGGCAGAAATCAACTTCCGTTATAGCGCAGAGGGTTTGGGCATCGCGCTCGATCAAACTACTTCAATTGCCGATCTTAATGCGATACTTGCGGTGTTTGCCAAGGCAGCGGGTAAGTCAGTTGCTGTTTTGACGCAGGCCGACGTCGATGCGCAAACGATGTTGTTCACGCCGCGTTCATCGGGTTTCTTGAGCCACCCGGTGTTCAATTCCTATCATTCAGAAACTGAAATGATGCGCTATATCAAGCGTCTGGAAAACAAGGATTTGTCGCTGACTCACTCCATGATCGCGCTGGGTTCCTGCACCATGAAGCTGAATGCGGCGTCCGAGTTGCTGGCGCTGACATGGCCGGGTTTCGCCAATCTGCATCCCTTTGTGCCGGTAGAACAAGCGACCGGTTTTCAGGAGTTGATTGCAGGGTTGGATGCTGCCCTGTCCGAAATTACCGGTTTCGCACAGATGAGTTTTCAGCCTAACAGCGGCGCGCAAGGAGAATATGCGGGGCTGTTAGTCATACAGGCCTATCACCGTTCATGTGGCGAAGGTCAGCGCAAGGTTGCACTGATTCCATCTTCTGCGCACGGCACCAATCCGGCTAGCGCTGCGATGTGCGGCATGGACATCGTGGTGGTTAAATGCGACAAGCAGGGCAATATCGATGTGGCCGATCTACGCGAAAAAGCTGAGTTGCACCGCGATGATCTGTCTTGTCTGATGGTCACTTATCCTAGTACGCACGGCGTGTATGAAGAGTCTATCATCGAGATCACCGGCATTATTCACGCGAACGGCGGTCAGGTTTATATGGACGGCGCGAACATGAATGCGCAGGTGGGGCTGACCAGTCCTGGCAATATCGGCGCGGACGTCTGCCATTTGAATCTGCACAAGACTTTCGCAATTCCTCACGGCGGTGGCGGACCTGGTGTCGGTCCTATCGGTGTGGCGGCGCATCTGACGCCTTTCCTGCCGTCTCATCCGCTGATCAAGACTGGTGGTGAGCAAGGGATTCATGCAGTATCTGCGGCACCCTATGGTAGTGCTCTGATTTTATTGATTTCTTACGGCTATATTAAGATGATGGGCGGCACGGGGCTGGCTCAGGCGACCCGCATGGCGATTTTGAACGCCAACTACATCAAGGAATCGCTGAAAGATCATTACCCGACCTTGTACAGCGGGGCGAATGGCCGTTGCGCGCATGAGATGATTTTGAACTGCATCGAATTTAAACGCGAGGCGGGGGTGGAAGTCGGCGACATCGGCAAGCGATTGATGGACTTCGGTTTCCACGCGCCGACCACGTCTTTCCCTGTGGTTGATACGTTGATGGTTGAACCCACCGAGAGCGAGTCCAAGGCGGAGCTCGATCGTTTCTGTCAGGCGATGATCGCAATACGCGGTGAGATCGACGAAATCGTCGCCGGTCGTGCCGACAAAAAGGACAATATCATCAAGCGTGCACCGCATACCGCCAAAGCGGTGGTGAGCAGTGACTGGGATCGTCCGTATAGTCGTGAACAGGCGGCATACCCGTTGCCCTGGGTGCGGGATAACAAGTTCTGGCCCTCGGTCGCCAAGATCGATAATGTGCACGGCGACAAGCATCTAGTTTGCGCCTGCCCGCCAGTGGCAAGTTACAATTAACAGAACCCCCCCGCATTTGCGGGGATACAGAGCTAAAAGAGGAAACGCAACATGAGCAAGAAAAAAGAAGTCGCTAATAAGCTTGCTGTCACACTCAGTGGTACGCCGGTCACTTTGTACGGCAAGTTTCCTTCAGTGGGGCAGACAGCGCCGGAGTTTACTCTGGTGGACAAGGATCTCGCGGATGTTGCACTGTCCAGTTTTGCGGGTAAACGCAAGGTGCTCAACATCGTCCCTAGTCTGGATACACCAGTATGTGCCACTTCGACCCGTAAGTTCAATGAAGCGGCCAGCACACTGGAAAATACCGTCGTGCTGGTGATTTCCGCCGACCTTCCCTTTGTGATGGGGCGTTTCTGTGCGGTGGAAGGGCTGGAAAATGTCGTGACTTTGTCTTTGATGCGCGGTCGCGAATTTATGCGCAACTATGGTGTGAAGATTGCGGATTCTGTGCTGGCGGGGCTGACGGCGCGCGCCGTGCTGGTGTTGGATGAAGATAATCGCGTGCTTTACGGCGAGTTGGTCAGTGAAATTACCAACGAGCCAAATTACGACGCAGCGCTGGCCGTTTTGCGTTAAAACTTGCGCCTGTAAAAACGAGCCTATATCAATAACAAGGGCTTTTCGCCCTTGTTAACAGCACGATTTAATCATTCATTTTTCGCCGGTTTTTTGGCTAGCGTCGGTGTCAGCCAGCTGTTGCCATCGCTCGCGACCAGCAGATCTGCGGATTCCGGCCCCCAGGATCCTGCCGCATAGTTAGGGAAATCCGAGGCCGGATTGTCAGCCCATACTTCCAGGACCGGCATCACCAGTTGCCAGGCGGCTTCCACCTGATCGGCGCGCATGAACAGCGTAGCGTCATTCATCATCACGTCGCGTAACAGGGTTTCATAGGCGGCGGGCGTCTCGGTCTGAAAGGCCTCCTTGTAGGAAAAGCGCATGTCGACCGGGCGCAGTCGTAATTGCGCACCGGGTTCCTTTGCCATGAATTTGAGTACGATGCCTTGCTCGGGGTAAATTTGAATGATGAGTCGCGTAGGCTGCGAGTTCAGGCCGGCGGAGGCGGGAAAGGCATGATGCGGCACATCGCGGAAACGGATGGAGATTTCCGAAACCTTGTTTGCCAGACCTTTGCCGGTGCGTAAATAAAACGGCACATCCTGCCAGCGCCAGTTATCGACATACAGTTTGAGCGCGGCAAAGGTTTCAGTGTTGGAGCGTGGGTCTACGTTCAGTTCATCACGGTAAGAGGCGAGTTTCTCGCCCTGTATCCAGCCTTCGGCATATTGCCCCCGTGCGGCAAACTGATCCACAGCATCTTTTGGTATGGGACGAACCGCGTGCAATACATCAACTTTTTTGCCGCGCACATCATCGGCGTCATAGACCACCGGTGGTTCCATGGCCACCAGACACAGTAATTGCAGCAGATGATTCTGCACCATGTCGCGCAAGGCGCCGCTTTGTTCATAATAGCCGCCGCGTTTTTCAACGCCCAGTGTTTCGGCAACCGTGATTACGACGTGATCAACATAATGCCGGTTCCAGATCGGTTCAAAGATCGGATTCGCAAAACGCATGGCCAGAATATTCTGCACGGTTTCCTTGCCGAGAAAATGGTCGATGCGAAATAACTGGCGTTCTTCGAAAATCCGGCACAAGGCATCGTTGATTTTGTGAAAGGATTCGATGTCATTGCCCAGCGGTTTCTCCACGACCAGACGCACATGTTCGCGATCCTGTGAAAGACCGGCTTGGCTTAAGCCGGTTGCGATCGGTTCAAACAGCGTAGAAGGCGTGGCCAGATAAAAAATTCGTACCGCCTGACTCGCCCATTGTTGTTCAGTTTCAGCCAGCATGCCAGCTAGTTTTTGAAAGTCTTCATTTGAGGTGACATTCAGCTTAATGTGGCGAATCATAACGGCGAAAGCTTGCCACGTGTCCTCTGCAGGTTCGCCTCGACGCGAATTTTCTGAGATGCCTTTATGGAAACGCTGCGCGACTTCGGCATCGTTTTTATCTGAGCGATCCACGGCCAGCAGCTGAAACCGGGCGGGCAAATGGCCATCCAGAAAAAGGTCGAACAAGGCGGGTACCACCAGACGCCAGGCCAGATCACCGCTGGCACCGAACAGGACAAACAGGGTGTCGGTTAGATTTGTTGCTACTTTCATAAGCTCCGTCCTTTGGGCTTGCCAGTTGTTAACACAAGCTGATTTTTGTCCGGTATCATAACTCTCTTCGAGACTTGTCTGTGTGTGGTTTACCTGAAAAATAGCTGGCCAAGTGGTGAGCGCGAATTTTTTGCATGATTTAGTAGGAGCGTATCAATCTTACGGCTGTGAGGTATTGCACGTTGATGCTCACTAAATGAGGAAAATTTAAAATGCAAATTGCAATGGTGGGATTGGGACGTATGGGTGCCAACATGGCGCGACGCCTGATGCGGGATGGTCACGATTGCGTGGTTTTCGACCAAAATCCGGAAACGGTGGCGCAACTGGTTTTAGAGGGCGCAACCGGTGCGTCCAGTTTGCGTGAGCTGGCGGAAAAATTAGTGCAGCCGCGCGCTGCATGGATTATGGTGCCGGCGGGTGATATCACCGAGGCCGTTGCAATGGAGTTGGCCGGTTATTTTGCTGCGGGTGATGTAATCATCGACGGTGGTAATAGCAATTTCAAGGATGACGTGAAACGGGCGCAGGCGTTGGTCGCGCAAGGTATTCACTTTCTTGATGTCGGAACCAGCGGTGGCGTGTGGGGACTGGAGCGGGGATTCTGTCTGATGGTGGGCGGCGAGGCTGCTGCGGTGCAGCGTCTGGAACCGGTGTTTCGTACCTTATCACCGGGCGGGTCGGGGATTCCTCCTTCACCGGGAAGAACGACCGGTGGCAGCGCAGAGCAGGGCTGGCTCTATTGCGGCCCGTCGGGAGCGGGGCATTTCGTCAAGATGATACACAACGGTATTGAGTACGGCCTGATGCAGGCTTATGCCGAGGGTTTTGATATTCTCAAAAACGCTAATGCCGATTGTCTTCCTGCGGATCAGCGCTACGACTTTAATCTGGCTGACATTGCAGAACTCTGGCGGCGCGGCAGCGTCGTGACATCCTGGTTGCTGGATCTGTCGGCAGATGCACTGGCTCGCAATCCGGACTTATCCACCTACAGTGGTTTTGTACAGGATTCCGGCGAGGGACGCTGGACTGTGCAGGCGGCCATCGACGAAGCGGTGCCGGCGGAGGTGTTGACTGCTGCGCTCTATGCACGCTTTCGCTCGCGCCAGGAACATACTTTTGCTGAGAAGGTTTTGTCTGCGATGCGCCAGGGCTTCGGCGGTCATATTGAGCCAACCTAGCTCGTCGCAGACAGCTCGCTGGCAGCAGTTTGACAGCCTGCCAAGCCTGGAACTGACGGCCTGTCACTTTATTTTGGAGAGTGCCGCGCGGGCTATTGCAACGCGCGGCTTTTTCAGTATTGTGTTGTCCGGTGGTAATGCGCCCCGTCATGTCTATCGGGCGCTTTGCGCGGCACAGACCGACTGGTCAGTATGGCATGTCTATTTTGGTGACGAACGCTGTCTGCCTGCCGATGATCCTGAGCGCAACAGCCATATGGCGCATACCGTCTGGCTGGATCATGTGGCGATTCCCTCGGCACAAATCCATTCGATTCGGGGCGAGTCTGGCCCTGATGCGGCTGCCGCCAGTTATGTACGGGAACTCGCCGTGCTGGGTGAATTCGATCTGGTCTTACTGGGGTTGGGTGAAGATGGGCATACTGCCAGCCTGTTCCCGGGAGGGGGCTGGGAGCAGACAGCCAATTTGCCTGCCGCCATCCCGGTGTACGATGCGCCCAAACCGCCACCGCTGCGTGTTTCGCTCAGCCCCGGTCGCTTGAGCCATGCCTTGCAAGTCTTGTTTCTGGTGAGTGGAAATGAAAAAAAACAGGCGGTCGCAAACTGGCGTGCAGGTGTCGAAATACCCGCAAGCCGAATATTGCCGACTGACGGGGTGGATATTTTTTTGTATGCATAGTTGAAAGTAGGCTTCATCCATCCACGGTGCATCGTTGCAGGGTGAATGGATGAAGCCTTCCCGTACGCACTTATCGTCCGTGCAGGACTATGGGTTTGGAGGCTTCTAGTTGATGGTTGCTAGGCAAGGTGAGACGAACAGATGTCCCTTCCAGCCGCCATGCAGGGTCCGTGCAGCAACGAACAGCCACATGGCCGCTAACACGGTGACCAGTAACGCGCCAAAGCCGGAAAAGGCTGCGATATGCAGCAACACACCCAGCTTCAAGGTTGCGACCGCATAAACACCCAGCGGAAAGGTATAACCCCACCATCCCAGATTAAACGGTATGCCAGCCCGAAAATAGCGCAAGGTGATCAGGCTTGCCAGCAGTAACCACCAAAGCCCCAGTCCCCATAGCAAAACGCCCGCGATTAAACCGATGCCGGCTGCAACCGCGCCAATATTGCTCATGCCCTGTTCTGCAAAAATGCCCGGAGCAATGTCGCCTAATATCAGCATGCCGAAGGCGCCGGTACCGATAGGTCCCAGTGACAGCCAGCTTGAGGCTGCCATGGTATCCGGCGGCAGACGGTGCAGCGCCATACGTAAAAACAGGATGGTCAAAACGGCAAAGGCCACTGGCACGGAATAGGCCCAGAGCAGATAACTGATGATCAGTGTGATGAACTGGGCGTGTGCACCCAGCAAATGTGGCGCGAGTAGTCCGCCGCTGACTGCGGCAACTTCTGCTGCGACGATCGGCAATAGCCAAATTGCAGTCATTTTATCCAGTCCGTGAGACTGTCGGGTAAACATGAAAAAGGGAATCAGTACGCCGCATGCTAATGACATCGACACATCGATCCACCATAAGCTATGTGCAAGCGTGATCATGTTGTCTCCCCAGCGCGGGATGCCATAGTAGATAATGCCGTTGATGATCGTGGCAAGTCCCATCGGTATGGTGCCAATGAACATCGATACGAGACTATGGCTAAAGATGCGTTTCGCCTCATTCCAGAACAGTATCCAGCGCGCGGCGTACAGCACGCTAAACAAGGTAAATAACGCGATGTTGAATAACCAAAGTCCCTCGCCGATACTGTGCAAGGTAGCACCTGCGCCCGGTACCTGAGGCAGAGCCAGTGCCAGTATGCCGGTGCCCATGGTGGCGGCGAACCAGTTCGGGGTAAACTGCCTAACCATTTCGCGCGGTTGATCGACTTGTTGTCGCGGTTTGAGTTTTGCCAGTGTGTCGGCGATAGTATTGTGATTCATTAGCTGTTTTCCTTGATTAAATTTAGTAGCGTATCGGCGGCTTTGCTGCGATATCGCTCCTTGTGACACAAGGCAAAAAACGGGCGCATCGGTAATTCGAAAGGCAGTTCATGCAGTACGCCCGTGCGTAGTGCGCGTGTGACGACCAGTCTGGAGAGCATCGCAACGCCTGCGCTTGCCTCGACGGCGGTACGCACCGATTCATTGGACGGCAGTGTCATGGCAATATTGAGTGCAGCCGGATCAATGCCGCGTTCACGAAGTGCTTCTTCAAAACTGGAGCGAGTGCCGGAACCTGCTTCGCGCATGATCCAGCGCGCATTTGATAACCAGGCAGCATCAATTTGTTTAACCGCTTCGGTGCCGACCAGCACCAATTGATCATGTCCTACGGGCCAGTGGGACATGGTCGCATCAGCGATGGCTCCTTCGACAAAACCTAATTCCGCTGTGCCGCTTATGACACTGCCCGCAGCCTGTTCGGTATTGGCAATGGCCAGATGAACCTCGATTTTTGGATAGTGTTCATGAAAAGCCGCCAGATGGCGCGGGAGCCAGTAGCTGGCGATGGTTTGGCTGGCAACAAGATATAAACTACCGCGTTTAAGGCCGCCAAATTCGGACAGCGCCAATTCAGCCCCTGCTGCGCGACCCAGAACTGCGCGCGCCTCATCCAACAAGATATGTCCGGCTTCGGTCAGCTCAATGCGCCGTCCGATACGATGAAACAAGGCGATGTGATGTCGGCTTTCAAGGGAAGCAATCGCCGCACTCGCTGTTGATTGGGTAATGTTGAGTTGTTGTGCTGCCTGAGTCATGTGTTCGCGTTCAGCAACCGCGACAAAAATACGTAATTGTTCAAGTGTCATCATAGCCTTTCAGGAAGCTGGACTATGCGCGAGATAAAATAATTTATCCAACAAATTATTTTTGTAGTAACAATCGTTAAAAGTGATTAGTCATTCAGGCTGACTAACTAATTGAGATTCTAAGCACTAAGCCGCAAAATTTTCAGCGTCGCTGAAGTCGTCATCAAAATTGACGGCTTATGCTGAATATTCACGCCCTTAATTACAAACAACTTTAGCTTTAAGGTGCAATGCCTTGCTTTATAAGCGAATTTTGTTTTTCCTTAATATTATTCGCTAACTCATTGTCTCGTAACGAAAAAATCCGTTTTTAGCTTGACCTGCGGTGCATTTTTCAATATAGTGGAGTTAAGTGGTAAAAAGTGGGTAATTGTGGAGTAAAAGTATGTTTCAGGGCGCGGCGCAACTCAATTTGGATGGCAAAGGCAGACTCGCAATACCGGGCAGGTATCGTGACGCTCTGTTGTCTGTCTGCGCCGGTAATTTGGTGTTGACAGTTGATCCGGACGGCTGCCTGTTAGTGTATCCGGAGCCTGAATGGCTGCCTATATGCGAGAAATTAAACAAACTGTCCTCTTTTAATCCTCGTAGTCGAGCCTTGCAGCGCATGCTGGTCGGCCACGCTGAAAATGTGGTGATGGATAGCGCCGGACGCGTTCTGATCTCACCGGTATTGCGCAATTATGCTGCACTGGACAAAAACCTCATGCTGATCGGTCAGGGTAATAAATTTGAATTGTGGGATGAGGTTAAGTGGCAGGCGCAGCAGCAGTCGGCACTTGCCTTGATGGTCGGTGACTTGCCGGCTGAGCTTGAAGGATTTTCCTTGTGAGTGACGTTCTGGTTCACGAAACCGTCTTGCTTAATGAAGCGGTTGAGGCGCTGGCGATCAAGCCGGATGGCGTCTATGTCGATTGCACCTTCGGGCGTGGCGGACACAGTGCGCGCATCCTGCAACAACTGGGTAGTCATGGTCGTCTGATAGTCCTGGATAAGGATCTGACAGCGGTGGCACATGGAAAGCGATGGACGGACTCGCGTTTTCATATTGCACACAGTGGATTTACACATCTGGACGATGTGTTGAGTGAATTGGGTGTGGCGCAAGTGGATGGCATTTTGCTGGATCTGGGAGTTTCATCGCCTCAATTGGATGAGGCTGCACGCGGTTTCAGTTTCAGGTTCGATGCGCCGTTGGATATGCGTATGGATACGAGCTGCGGGATGACTGCAGCGCAATGGTTAGAAACAGTGGACGAGAGTCTGCTGACGGAGGTTATACGTGATTACGGCGAAGAACGGTTTGCTAAGCAGATTGCAAGGGCGGTTGTTACTGCGCGAGCGGTCGAACCCATCCAGACCACGTGGCAGCTCGTCGAGCTGGTTAGCAAGACGGTACGTACCCGTGAAGCAGGAAAAAGCCCGGCGACACGCACCTTTCAGGCTATACGGATTTATCTCAATCATGAGCTCGAAGAACTCGAACATGTCCTGCCAAAGTGTGTTTCGCATCTGAATGCGGGAGGACGTCTGGTGGTGATCAGTTTTCATTCTCTGGAAGATCGTATGGTCAAGCACTTTATACGCGGCATGACGGATGCGGATACTTTGCCGCGTAATGTACCGATACGCGCCAGTGAAGTGCCGCAAGGACGGATGAGATTGATCGGACGGGCGATCAAGGCGGGTGAGAACGAGCTCAAGGTGAATCCACGTGCAAGGAGCGCGATGATGCGCGTGGCGGAGCGTAGCGATGTGGCATAGCCGTGTCATCAATGTGATTGTGTTGGTGCTGGTGATTATGGGTGCGCTCAGTGTTGTCACTTCACAGCATAAGGCGCGCAAGCTGTTTATAGGTTTGCAGCAGGGAAAAGATCATGCCCACCAGATGGAAGTGGAGTGGGGGCAGTTGCAGTTGGAGCAAAGCACTTGGGCGGCACCGGCACGTGTGGAGAGCATTGCATCGCAGAAGTTGAAGATGCAAACGCCAAGAAAAGATCAAGTTCGTTTTATACGGATAGGGCAGGCAGCAGAAGGAGCGGCAGCGGCTGAAGGTGCGGAAAAAGTGCATTTGACTGGACGAGAAACCGCACAGTCGGGTGAGGAAGCACCAGCCTCTAGCCTGAGCGATAGAGGGGGAGTTCTTCTGTTGTGGGATAAGTTGAAGCAGAAGGTATACGGAGCGGGTCAATAACGATGATATACGCGGCCAGCGCAAAAGACAAAAACACGGTAAAGCTGCCGGGATGGCGCGCGACTGTGCTCTTCATCTTACTGCTGCTGTGTCTGGTTGGATTGTTGGGGCGTGCGGTGTATTTGCAGGGTATACGTAACGACTTTTTGCAGGAAAAAGGCAGCCAGCGCTATAGTCGAGTGGTAGAGGTTAATGCGCATCGCGGCATGCTGACCGACCGAAACGGCGACCCGCTGGCGGTCAGTACGCCGGTTGAATCGGTCTGGGCGAATCCTTCCGATATTAAATTGAACGATGAAAAGGAAGCGAAGCTCAACGGAAACCAGATCAAGCAGTTGGCACAGGCGCTCGGTATGCGGGTAGAGGATGTGCGTAGCCGATTGTCTGACAGCACGCGAGATTTCGTGTATCTAAAAAGACAATTGCCACCGGAACAGTCGGGCAATGTAGAAAAACTGAATCTGCCGGGAATTTCGCTGAAGCAGGAATACCGGCGTTATTATCCTGCGGGCGAAGAATATGCGCAGACCATCGGTTTTACAGGTCAGGATGATAACGGTCAGGAGGGGCTGGAGCTGGTATTGCAATCGCAACTGGCTGGTAAGCTGGGTAGTCAGCGTGTGATTAAGGACAGACGCGGGCATATCGTAGAAGATGCGGGTAGCCTGATGCCACCCAAGCCCGGTAGCAATATTGCGCTCAGCCTGGACAGTAAACTTCAGCATTTAGCTTATCGGGAGCTGAAGCTGGCAGTCCAGAAAAATCTCGCCAAAGCCGGGGCTGTGGTTGTACTCGATGCCCGTACGGGTGAAGTGCTGGCACTGGCCAATTACCCCAGTTATAACCCGAATAACCGCAGCAATGTCAGCATGCAGGCGATGCGCAATCGCGCCGTGGCGGATACGTTCGAGCCGGGTTCCACGATGAAGCCATTTACCATCGCAACGGCCTTGAATATCGGTAAAGTTCAACCTGAAACACTGATCAACACGGAAAACGGCGTGTTTACGGTAGGCAATAAAAAGATCCATGACACCCATGGGGCGCCGTTCTTAACGGTAGCGGAAGTGATACAAAAGTCCAGTAACGTGGGCGCATCGAAGATTGCATTGTCGCTGGAACCCAAAGTGCTGTGGCAGACTTTTTTTGATGCGGGTTTTGGTGGACATACCGGCAGCGATTTTCCGGGGGAAGCGATCGGTATGCTGCGCGATGCCAAGAGCTGGCATCCGATCGAACAGGCCACCATGTCCTATGGTCACGGCATATCGGTGAATTTATTACAACTGGCGCGCGCCTATACGATATTCACCAACAACGGGGAGGTTAAACCGATCTCGATGCTGAAACTCGACACCCCGGCTGCGGGGCATACGGTGTTTTCAGATAAAACTGCTGCCCAGTTGCGCGTGATGCTTGAGACGGTCGTGATGCCGGGTGGTACAGCACCGTTAGCTCAAGTGGCCGGTTACCGCGTGGGTGGCAAGACAGGTACGGCGCATAAGCTGGAGGGCGGAAAATATGTTAATCGATATGTAGCCTCCTTCGTTGGCATCGCACCGATCAGCGCGCCGCGTTTAATCGTCGCCGTTATGATCGATGAGCCTAACAATGGCCAGTATTACGGTGGCATGGTGGCAGCCCCTGTTTTCAGTCAGGTGGTGGGTGCGGCCTTGCATTTGTTCAATGTGCCTAACGATGCACCGCTGGACAATGTGATCGCGCCGCCCGCAGAAGTCATCAGGGAGGAAATATGAGTGCCTCCCTGAAATTTACCGAGCAGTTGCGTGAGTTGGGCGTGCCGGTGAGTCGGTTGATTACGGACAGTCGTGTCGTGCAGGCAGGCGATACCTTTGTAGCTTACCCCGGTGAAAAAAATGATGGCCGCAGGCATATTGCTCAGGCCGTCGCGCAGGGTGCAACTTCAGTGATCTGGGAAGAACAAGGATTTTCCTGGGATCACTCCTGGGGCGTGGCCAATCTGTCCGTGACAGATTTGCGACTAAAGGCCGGTTGGCTGGCGAATGCAGTGTATGGCGCACCTTCCGAATCTCTTTGGATGGTGGGCGTGACGGGGACCAATGGCAAGACATCGACCTCACACTGGATTGCGCAGGCATTCAATGAGGCCGGAAAAAAATGCGCGATGATAGGGACGCTGGGCAATGGTTTTGCCGGGGCGCTACAGGCGACCGTCAATACCACGCCGGATGCGATCCATGTGCACGGACTGCTGGCAGAGTATCGCGCTTACGGCGCGCAGGCGGTGGCGATGGAAGTGTCCTCGCACGCACTGGCGCAAGGCCGGGTTAACGGCGTTCGTTTCGATGTGGCGCTGCTGACCAATTTGACCCGTGATCATCTGGATTATCACGGTGATATGCAAGGTTATTCGGCGGCTAAACGCCGTTTGTTTGACTGGAAGTCGCTCAAATACGCCGTTGTCAATCTGGACGATGTCTTCGGTACTGAACTGGCGCTGCGCTTGCGTGAAAAAGAAGTGGAAGTAGTCGGTTACGGGTTGACTGATGCAGCCTTGCAACTGGCCGGAAAACACGGCTGGCGGATGGTGAAAGGACACTTGCTGGAAATAAACGGCCAGGGTATCCGTCTGGGAATTCATTCGAGCTGGGGCGTTGCCGAAATAAACAGCGTGCTGATCGGGCGATTTAATGCGGCCAATTTGCTGGGCGCGTTGGCTGTGTTGCTGGTGAGCGATGTCAATTTGATTCAAGCCGTGTCGTCGTTGAGTCGGGTTCAGTCGGTCGCCGGCCGTATGCAAAAAGTAGGGAAACCAGGCCAGCCTGCCGTCATCGTGGACTATGCACATACCCCGGATGCGCTGGAAAAAGTGTTGATGGCGTTGCGCGAGCTCTGCGATGTAAGTCATGAGGCGGGGCGTCTGATCTGTCTGTTCGGTTGCGGCGGCGATAGAGATCGCGGCAAGCGCGCCATGATGGGACAGGTGGCAGAAAAATTTGCCGACCATTGCATCGTGACTTCGGACAACCCGCGCAGCGAAAATCCGGAAGAAATTATTTCTCAGATCGTAGCCGGCATGACTGAACAAAGGCATGAAGTGATCGTCGATCGGGAAGTCGCTATAGCGCACGCCATCGAGCAGGCGCATCCCGGCGACATCGTGCTGCTGGCAGGCAAGGGGCATGAGAATTATCAAGAAATTCATGGGGTTAAGTATTCTTTTAGCGACATGAATATGGCTGAGGCTGCCCTGAATAAATGCAGTACCCAGGGAGGTGCACGATGATGCCACTGGCAAAAGCAGCCCAGGTGCTGGGCGCGCGATTAACGGATAGTCAGACTAAGGAATTGCGTTTTACTTCAGTCTCAACCGATACCCGCAAGGTCGTTCAGGGTGATTTGTATATCGCGCTTAGTGGCGAGCACTTCGATGGTGCAGATTTCATTGCGCAGGCGGCAGCTAGCGGCGCAGTAGCCGCCGTCGTAAATAAAGACAGCTTCGAGGATCGAGGATCGAGGATTGTGCAAGAAACCAGTATTCCTCTGTTGATTGTAGAAGATACCAAGCTGGCGTTAGGTCAGTTGGCCGCCTACTGGCGCAGTCAGTTTGATATTCCGCTGGTTGGCATCACAGGCAGCAACGGAAAGACCACTGTTAAGGAAATGTTGGCTTCGATACTGCGCGTCGCTGCGGGTAGCGATGAGGCGGTGCTGGCGACAAAAGGCAATTTCAACAACGACATCGGCATGCCGCTGACCTTGCTGCAACTGAACGCGCAACACCGCTATGCGGTGATCGAGATGGGCATGAATCATCCGGGTGAGATAGATTATCTGACGCGCATCGCCTGTCCGCAGGTCGCGCTGATCAACAACGCCAGCGGTGCGCACCTGGAAGGTATGGGATCGGTTGAGGCCGTCGCGCATGCCAAGGGTGAAATCTTCGCCGGCTTGCAGCATGAAGGCAGTGCCATCATTAACGCGGATGACGAATTTGCGCCGCTGTGGCGCTCACTGGCCGGGGTGCACTCACTGCTGGAGTTTGGCCTCAATCCGGCCGCTGATGTGTCCGGAGTATGGAATCCGCAGGCAAGTGGCTTGAGATTGATGGCGCGCACCCCGTCGGGCGACTTTACCGCTGATCTGCAAGTGCCCGGCGAACACAATGCGCGCAATGCGCTGGCGGCAACGGCGGCAGCAATAGAACTTAACTTGTCGCTGGAGAGCATCGTCGCAGGGCTGGAAAAATTCGGCGGCGTCGCAGGACGCTTGCAGCGTAAGTCTGCGCGCGGTGGTGCGGTAGTGATCGACGACACCTATAACGCGAATCCGGCATCACTGAATGCTGCGATTGCGGTGCTGGCTCAGACAGGCGGACAGCGCGTGCTGGTGTTAGGCGATATGGGTGAGTTGGGCGAGAACGCTGCTGCGTTTCATGCGGGCATCGGTGTAACAGCTAAGCAATCGGGAATAGAAAAATTATATGCGCTGGGCGAATTGAGCCGAGGGGCGGTGCGAGAATTTGGCGTCAATGCGCAACACTTTGAGGGTATTGACGCGTTGTTAGCAGCGCTGGATGTGGAATTGGTTACTGGCACAACACTGCTGATTAAGGGGTCCCGTTTCATGAAAATGGAACGAGTGGTCAAATATTTGGAAATAGGAAGTGGTCAGTCGGCAGTGGGAAGCGGGGGTGGTCCTTCCTACTCACCACTTACTACTTCCAACTCACCGAGGGTTTTGTAATGTTATTAGCATTGGCTCAATGGTTGGCTCAGGATGTTCGTTTTTTCAGCGTATTCAATTACATCACGCTGCGTACCGTGCTGGCTGCCATGACCGCGCTAGGCATCTCGTTTATGGTGGGGCCTGCGATGATACGCAAACTGACCGCCTATAAAATCGGCCAGTCAGTACGCTCGGACGGCCCTCAGACGCATCTGGTTAAGGCGGGGACCCCGACCATGGGCGGCGCGTTGATCCTGACATCGATCGCCATTACCACCTTGCTGTGGGGCGATTTGCACAACCACTATGTCTGGACTGTGCTGTTCACCACGCTGGGATTCGGCGTGATCGGCTGGGTGGATGATTACCGCAAAGTGGTGCACCGCAATCCCAAGGGGTTGTCAGCAAAAGCCAAGATGGGCTGGCAGTCGATCATCGCGCTGGTGGTCGGCGTTTACCTGTGGCAGACGGCGACGCTGCCTGCGCAAACAGAACTGATCGTGCCGTTTATGAAGTTTTTCGTGTTTCCGCTGGGCGGCGTGGCCTTCGTCGCGCTGGTCTATTTCGTCGTTGTCGGCACGAGCAATGCGGTGAATTTGACCGACGGTCTGGATGGTCTGGCGATCATGCCAACCGTGATGGTCAGCGGCGCGCTGGCAATCTTCGCTTATGTCGCAGGAAATGCCGTGTTTGCCAAATACTTAGGCATCCCCTACATCCCGGGTGCTGGTGAGTTGGCGGTGTTCTGCGGCGGATTAGTCGGTGCCGGGCTGGCGTTCTTATGGTTTAACGCTTATCCCGCCGAAGTATTTATGGGCGATGTGGGGGCGCTGGCGCTGGGTGCCTCGCTGGGTATCGTCGCGGTTATCGTTCGTCAGGAACTGGTGCTGTTCATCATGGGTGGTGTATTCGTGGTGGAAACCTTGTCGGTGGTAATTCAGGTCGCCTCGTTCAAGCTGACCGGCAAGCGCGTGTTCCGCATGGCACCGCTGCATCATCACTATGAACTCAAGGGCTGGAAGGAAACGCAGGTTGTGGTGCGCTTCTGGATTATCACCATGCTGCTGGTATTGCTGGGATTGGCGACGCTAAAGCTTAGGTAGTAGGAAGACGTAAGACGTGAGTGGAAAGTTGATGTTTCTAATAACTTACGACTTATGTTTAAAAACTGAATTCTGGGAGTGAAATTGAAAAGTTGGGCAAACAAATCTGTCTTGGTAATCGGTCTCGGTGAGACCGGATTATCTATGGTGCGCTGGTTAAGCGCTCAGGGCGCGCGTCTGCGCGTGGCTGACAGTCGTACTGCCCCGCCTGGTTTGTCGGATGTTCTGCAATATGTTGATGTTAAAGAGATTATTTGCGGCGAGATAACCGATGCGACTTTCGAGGGCATAGACCTGATCGCAATTAGCCCCGGTGTGCCGCTGTATGAACCCGCCATCGCACGCGCCGTTGCGCGCGGGGTTCCTGTCGCGGGCGACATCGAACTCTTTGCGCAACAACTCAATCCTCAATCCTCGCTCCTCAGTCCTCGTGTTCTTGCCATCACCGGTTCTAACGGTAAGACTACGGTCACGAGTTTAGTGGCGCACCTGTGCTGCGCCTGCGGGCTCGATGCGGTCGCGGCGGGAAATATTTCGCCTGCCGTGCTGGATGTGGTGTTGCAGCGCGGGGAAAACCAGCCTGC
>CAISHO010000079.1 GCA_903885165.1 uncultured Nitrosomonadales bacterium
CAGATCGCACTCCAACCCAAAAGTCTGTTCATCCCAGCGCATCGACTTTTTCAAAGCCAGCATGGCGTGATCGCACTGATCGAGTTTGCCCTGTTCGACGTAAATCGCCAGATTGACCTCGCGACCCGATGTCGTGCGATAGGTGTCATGCAACACATCCAGATTAGCGGCCACCATGGCAAACAGATAACAGGGTTTCGGGTGAGGGTCTTGCCATCTCGCCCAGTGACGACCGCCCGCCTCATCGCCGCTACCGACAGGATTGCCATTAGAGAGCAACTGAGGGAGCACCGCCTTATCGGCGTGCAGGGTGACGGTGTAGCGCGACATCACATCCGGACGGTCGGTAAACCAGGTGATGCGGCGAAATCCCTGCGCCTCGCACTGGGTAAAATATCCGTTAGCCGAACGATACAGACCGGACAGACAGGTGTTGTCGTCGGGGTGGATACGGGTCACCGTCTCAAGTAAAAAAGCATCGGGGAGCGCGCCCAAAATCAATTGATGGTCGCTGAGGGTGTAACGATCGGCCGTAAGAACCTCTCCATCCACACTCACCGAAAGTAATTCCAATTCCTCACCGTCCAGTTCTAACGGCGCGTCAGGGGTTTTCGCCAGCGGATTACGGCGCACGGCAAGCTTAGCGGTCACACGGGTTTCCCCCTGCAAAAACACCACATCCAAATTAACTGTGTCGATCAAGAAAGAAGGAGGTGCGTAGTCAGCGAGGTGTAAGGTTGGTGGAGTATAGTCAGCCATGGCAAGGATATCGGTGCAGGAAAACCGTAGTGTGACAGCAAAACACCAGGCGAGCCATCCTGTATTACGAGTCAGGCGAATAAGACTTCAAACCATACATCGAGTGAAACAGAGATAGGCAACGCATGAAACCCAGGTTTCCCTATTTAGCACCGGTCACCACGATTACGCTCGCTGCGTTCGTGGCGGCTGCACTGGCCGTGCTCTCGGCGCTGCTCGCCATGAACTCACCCTGGCTGGGGATTGAATTAGATCGCGACTATTGCGGTGAGGGGATACGCATACAGGCGATTAAAGACTACAGCCCGGCAAGCGGCAAACTACACGCGGGCGACATCATCATCTCGCTCTCCACCCCGGCTCACGCTAGAGTCGAACTCAGTGCTCTGGCGATCATGGAAGAGCCCGACCAACTGGCCAGTTACGCTGCATACAACGCCTTTTTTGCGCTCCAGCAGGCAATCTGGGAAGCGATATCAGCCCCCAGTTTCACCGCTATCCTGAGCGATCAGCACAGCGTCAACATAATACCGGCCAACGCATCCTGGATAGCGCACTGCCGCATCTGATCGATGCGCTCATGCTACACCAGCACAACACCGCTCCTGGCCAGCAATGGCAGCAGCCAATCACCCGGATATTCAACCCCCCTCTCGATCAAATTCATCTAGGAACAGACGACGAAAGTCACCATACAACGCAGCGGACTGGCCTTGCAACTGCCTGACATTTATGGTGTAGCGACGATAGAGGTGCTCTGCTGCGACAAGGGAAGTCGATTGTTCACAACGGCCGATATCAGCCTGTCACATCGTTTACTTGCACTGACACGCCAACACAGCGATATTATTTCTGCACATCAACAAGGTCGCATGGATGAGCGTCAGCGCATCCAAAGGGATCTGCACGATGACGTGGCAGCCCGGTTACTGTCTCTGCTGCACCAGACGCATGACCCGAAAATCAGCCTTATGGCCCGCAACGCCTTGCGCGGCTTAAGAGACGTGATCAACCTGCTTGATGCCGAGGACGCCTCGCTGGTGGATGTAATCAGCGAAATTGAGGCGAAAACGCGCGAACAGATCACCGGGTTGGAAGTTGATTTTGAATGGCATTCACCCGATCACTGGCCGAAAATCTCAATTAACGCCGTGCAGCACATTAATTTACGCCGGATTGCCCGGGAAGCCATCTCCAATGCGCTCAAACATGCACATCCGGAACATCTCCGCATCGACGCAGAACTCAATGAATTGAATCTGTCCATCCACATCAGCCACGATGGCGTATTCACCGATCCTGCCAACTGGATTTCCAGCCGAGGACTCAACAACATCCAATTTCGTGTGCGTGAGATGAAGGGATCCCATACATGGGGGATTGAACAACGGAGGGATAATAAACAATACTGTAAACTGTCTGTCCACGTACCGCTGATCTACCATGAAGACCTTGAGCAACATCCTGCTGATAGAAGACTTTCCAGACATCCGTGACTGGCTCTCAGGTTTGTTGCGAGAGACCTTTTGCGTCACGAAGATTACAGAAGCCGCCACGGTCGCTCAGGCTTACTCTCACCTGGCATTGCAGAAATTTGAGTTGATTGTGGTGGATCTTAATCTGCCAGACGGGGCGGGCGTCGATATTTTGCGCCGCATAAAATCGCTCGGATTGACTGCGCACTGCGTGGTGGCCACCACTTATGACGATGATGTACATCTTTTGACTGCACTCGCCGCCGGCGCGGATGGTTACTTGCTCAAAGATCAGCCCGGTGAACAATTGATGCAAGACCTGAGCGGGATACTGGACGGCTCACATGTGGGTGCAATTTATTCCAAACTCGACATCTCCTCACGTGCCGAAGCGACCATCGAGGCGTTGCGTCGCGGCCTGATCAGCACCTAACCGTTAAATCGTGACCTCATTAGACGCCTGCCACAGATAAGCATCCATCGCTAACGCGCCATAGGTGAACTTCGGTTGACAGCGCACCGGTTTATCGCCTGCGGCAGCACCCAGGGCGACGAGCAGCGGCATAAAGTGTTCTTCGGATGGATGAGATTCCGCTCCCCAGGGTGCAGAACGATAATCTAGCAGCGCGGACTCATCGCCCGCAGCCAATTTTTCAGCTATCCAATCACTAAACTGCACCGCCTGCGCTAAGGGTGCTTGATCGGGCGTGTAATGCCAGTCCAACCAGGAAAAGTTGTGCGTGATAGAACCCGAAGTAAGGATGAGCACGCCCTGCTCCCGTAAAGGAGCCAGAATACGTCCCATTTCAAAGTGAGTTGCGGCACCCGCACCTGCCACCAGCGCGAGTTGCATCACCGGTATATTTGCCTCCGGGTACATCACCGACAAGGGCACCCAGGCCCCGTGATCCAGCCCGCGTCCCGCATCCAAACCGGCGCTCACGCCCGCTGCTGCCAACAACGCCACCACACGCTCCGCCAGCGCAGGTGCGCCCGGTGCGGGATACTGAATACGGTAGAGTGCAGGTGCAAAACCCGAAAAGTCATAGATGGTCTCGGGTACAACGACCTGACTGGCTGTTGCCCGCACAGCTTCCCAGTGCGCGGACACAACCAGAATTGCCGACGGTTGCGAAATCCGCTGACCCAGTTCACGCCAGCAGGCCACCGCATCGGGGGAACGCAGCAAGGCATCGGGTGCCCCATGGGAGACGAATACAACTGGCATACAGGCAGACATGGCAATTCCCAAACTCATAGCGTTATAAGCACTGTACACAAAATCATCCCTGGCGCGGCAACTTTCGCCGTTTTTCATCAAAACCTACCCACATCCATGATGCTAATTCCCCCTGCATCAGGTAGTATCGTTGTGGAGTTTGCAATCCATAAAGACGGGGTAAAAACGGAGGCTTACGATGGATAATCAACCTTGCGTTGAACCGGCAAACCAAATGGAATCGCAATTGCAGTTATCGCAATTTGCCATGGAAAACGCCTTTATTGAAATCTATTGGCTGGATAGCCATGCGCGCATCTGCTATGCCAATAAACAAGCTTGCGAAATAACAGGTTATAGCAAAGATGAGTTTTTACATCTCACCCTCGCTGATCTGGACCCCAACTTCCCTATCGATCAATGGGAGAGTCATTGGGCAAGCCTCAAACTCAAGCCGACACAATCCTTTGAAACGCTGCATAGACGAAAAAACGGAGAGCTATTTCCCGTCGAGGTGGTTGCCAATTACGTTTGTTTTGAAGGTCATGAGTACAACGTAGGCTACGCAAAAGACATTTCCGAGCGAAAACTAACGGAAGAACGGCTTAAAATCAGCAATCAACGCTTCGAGGCATTATTGCAGGCGGTGCCTGATCTGATGTTCGAAATCACCAAAGACGGCTATTACCTGAATGTCTGGGGCGGACGGAACGATATGCTCGCCGCGCCGCAACATCAACTAATCGGTCGCTGCGTCAAAGAAACGCTACCGGAAGCCGCTGCACAGGAAGTTATGTTATCCCTCGCCGAGGCGGATTTAACCGGTCATTCTTCTGGCCGCCAAATCAAACTCCTCCTACCACAAGGCGAGTGCTGGTTTGAATTGTCTGTTGCCAAACAATCAAATGATAATATTAAAGATCCCGCTTTCATCGTTTTGTCGCGCGACATCACGGCACGCAAACTGGCAGAAGAAGAAATCCGAAATCTGGCGTTTTACGACGCCCTGACCGGGTTACCGAACCGGCGTTTACTAATGGACCGGCTACGCTTGGCGCTATCCCTCTCCGTTCGCAACAATTATTATGGCGCGGTGCTGTTTCTCGATCTCGACCGGTTTAAAATTCTCAACGACACCTTAGGACATGACTATGGTGACCTGTTACTGCTTGAGGTCGCTGCTAGGATCCAGCACTGCGTACGCGAAACCGACACGGTCGCGCGCTTAGGCGGCGATGAATTCGTGGTTTTGCTCGAAGAAATCGACGAACACGCCGAACACACCTCACAAAAAGTCGCCCTCATCGCCGAAAAAATCCGCGAGTCCCTGTCCACACCGTTTTCCCTCAATGGCAACGAATACCAAAGCACCCCCAGCATAGGCGTGTGCTTATATAGTGGCAACGAAGTCTCTGTCGATACCTTGCTCAAACATGCGGACATGGCGATGTATCAGGTCAAGGGATCCGGACGCAACGGGGTGAGATTTTTTGATCCCGCCATGCAACAAATCGTTGAAACTCGTTCAGCATTGGAAGCCGATTTGCGCCACGCGGTACCCGGCGGGCAATTGCATTTATATTATCAACTTCAGGTAGACGAGAACCTTCAAGCGCTGGGCGCTGAAGCTTTGGTACGCTGGATCCATCCGGTTAAAGGGATGATCTCGCCGATGCAATTCATTCCCATTGCCGAGGAGAGTACGTTGATACTCGATATCGGCGGTTGGGTGCTGGATACCGCTTGCGCACAGCTCGCCCTCTGGTCTGCAAATGCGCAGACCCGCCTGTTGACACTGGCGGTCAATGTCAGCGCCCAGCAATTCAAACAACCCGGATTCGTCGAACATATCACCGACCTGCTACTTGCCTATCACGTTGATCCGGCACGACTCAAACTGGAACTGACTGAAAGCGTAGTCCTCAGCGACATGAACGATGTCGTGGCAAAAATGCATGCTTTGAAAATATTAGGTGTCAGTCTGTCCATGGATGACTTTGGCACGGGCTATTCGTCACTGTCTTATTTGAAAAAATTACCCCTTGATCAGATCAAAATTGATCAGTCCTTCGTGCGCGACATGACAATCGATCAGAACGATCAAGTAATGGTGCAGGCCATCATAGGCATGACCAAAAATTTCGGGCTGAATGTCATCGCTGAAGGGGTGGAAACCGAGGCACAACTGAACTTGTTAAAACATATGGGTTGTCTGGTTTATCAGGGTTATTTATTCAGTAAACCGGTGCCGGTCGAACAGTTTTTAAAATTATTACCGCACGAGCAATTTAACTAGCGTTAAGTAAGGAGTTAGCTCCGTCACCCGCTTACAGCCGATTTGGTTTATTAGTCAGAATCAACAAAAATGAAGGAGGTGTCCGATATGAAGAGTCAATGGCGTGCTTTGATGTTGCTGTTTGCATCTCTGCTCATCCAGTCGATGGAATTAGCTTACGGTACTGAATCAAACGCGGTTCCTATTTTGCTCTACCATCGTCTAGGGCCAGTGATTGCGGATTCTATGACAGTCAGAACATCGACTTTTGCATCTGAGCTCCAATACTTACACGAGCACGGTTACACCGTCATCCCGTTGCGACGCCTGACAGATTATTTGACAGGCAACGCGCCCCATGCGCCCGTAAAATCGGTCGTCATCACCGCCGATGATGGACACCAGTCAATATATACCGACCTGTTTCCACTGATCGTCAAATACCATATTCCAGTCACCCTGTTTATCTATCCGTCGGCCATCTCCAACGCAAGTTATGCCCTGACCTGGCAACAGCTGAGCGAAATGCAGGCGAGCGGTCTGGTCGATATACAGTCACACACCTATTGGCACCCCAACTTCAAAACGGAAAAAAAGCACCTTGATGCAGCGGCCTATGAAAAATTTGTCGATATCCAATTGCACAAATCGAAAGACGTGTTGCAACGCAAGACTGAAAAACACATCGATATGCTAGCCTGGCCCTACGGTATTTTCGACGATGAGTTAATCAATCATGCCAAAAAATCGGGTTATATCGCAGGTTTTTCGCTGGAGAGGCGGCCAGCCGAACGGGGTGACAATATGCTGACATTGCCTCGCTATCTGATGACGGATCGGGTGCAATTCGAAAAACTGCTTGCGACACCAGCTCGTGAGAATACCAAAGGAAAACCATGAAAATCATCAAACCCATTACTCATACTATCCTATTGATTTTATTAACTTTAAATTACACCAGCGCAGCAATCTATAGCGGGACAGTCGTGGATGCGCAGAGCAAAAAACCCATCGCCGACGCCTTCGTCACGCGCGGCAATAACGTGGTACGTACCAGCCAAAATGGCCAATTCCAAATCGACGGCGAAAGCGATGAGATCGGCATTCGGGCTTATGGTCACCTCAGACGCAAAGTAAACGTCCAGCCAAATGTTGCACCCGTTGCGCTGACCCCTTTTACACCGAAGGCGCTATACCTTTCCCTTTTTGGCATAGGCAGCAAAAAATTGCGTGATTCGGCATTCAACCTTATCCAGGAGACCGAACTCAATGCGCTGGTGATCAACCTCAAAGACGATATGGGCAGAGTCGCCTTCAAGAGCACCACGCCACTGGCCACCGCCGTCGGTGCGCAGAAGATTATTACCGTCACGGATCTCCACGCGCTGGCCGACAATTTACATGCCAAGGGAATTTATGTGATCGCGCGTATTGTTGTTTTTAAAGATGATCCGCTGGTCGCCAACAAACCTGAACTGGCCATCAGGACTGCTTCCGGAGCCATCTGGAAAGATCGCGAAGGGCTGGCATGGTGCAATCCCTACAGTAAAATAGTCTGGAATTACAACATCGATTTGGCGGTTGAGGCCGCGCGCGCCGGTGTGGATGAAATCCAATTCGACTATGTGCGTTTTCCCGATACCCACGGACTGGTCTACACCATGCCCAATACGGAAGAAAATCGGGTCGAGGCCATTTCTGGCTTCCTCGCCGAGGCGCGAAAAAGGCTCACACCCTATAACGTATTCCTCGCTGCGGACATCTTCGGCTATGTGTCATGGAACACCAATGACACTTTTATCGGCCAAAAATTGGGGAATCTGGCCAACGTCCTGGATTACATGTCGCCCATGCTCTATCCGTCCGGATTTCAGTTCGGCATCCCGGGATACCTGAACCCGGTGGAACATCCGCACGAAATCGTCTATTACTCCCTAGAAAAAGCGAAGCATCGTACCGGCATGCCCGGGCTGCGTTTTCGCCCCTGGCTACAGTCATTCCGTGACTATGCTTTCGATAAGCGGCATTTCCAGGGTGAGCAGATTCGCGCGCAAATTGATGCCGCCGACAAGACAGGCAGCGACGGTTGGATGTTATGGAATCCGCGCAATAGTTATACAAGGGATGGCTTGAGGCCAAAACAGCCCACTACCATCGCAGTCTATCCTCTCTTTCCGGCAATCAAGTGAAGCGCTTCATACTACTGATCTTCTTCGCCTCGGGCGGATTCGCCCAGGGCATCGACCGACCGGTAAATCTGGCTCCGATTGCCGAATTGGCCGGCATGGAAATTAACAAGGGAAACCTCCCCGGTGCCGTAGTGCTGATCGGCAACCAAAAGAAAATACTTTATCGTGAGGCGTTTGGCCTACGCACATTAAAACCGGTGCCGTTGGCGATGCCCCCCGAAACGCGTTTCGACCTCGCCTCGTTGACCAAGGTGGTGGCGACCACCACCGCCATCATGCAACTTAATGAGCACAAAAAACTAAAGCTCGACGCCCCTGTTGCCAGGTATTGGCCAGCGTTTGCCCGCAACGGCAAAGCCACCATCACCATCCGCCAGCTACTGACACACTATTCAGGACTGCGGGCCGATCTGGATTTGGGCGGCGACTGGTCGGGATACGAGGCTGCACTGAACCTCATCATAGCGGAAAAGCCCGCCATGGCGGCCGACACAGACTTTCTCTACAGTGATATAAATTTCGAAATATTGGGAGAATTGGTCAGAAGAATTTCAGGCTTACCGCTGGACGTTTATTGTGCAAGATACATCTTTCGTCCCTTGGGGATGAGACACACCGGTTTTAAACCGGGGCCGCAACCCGATATCGCCCCCACCGGGTTCAGAGATGACAAGTTGCGCCAGGGAGAGGTGCACGATCCTGCGGCTTTTCGCATGGGTGGCGTAGCCGGACACGCAGGACTCTTTTCCAATGCCGATGATCTAGCCATCTTTGCCGGCATGCTGCTCAATGAGGGTGAATGGCACGGCAAGCGAATTTTAAGTCGCCATTCTGTCGAAGCAATGACTGTCCCTCAATCACCGCAGGGCAAGACAAAATTACGCGGATTTGGTTGGGACATTAAACCGCCTTTCGTCTCCAATCGCGAACAACTGCTCCCGGTCGGCGCCTTCGGTCATCTGGGCTATACCGGCACTCTGCTCACCATCGATCCTATCAGTAAGACATACCTCATCGTACTGTGCAATCGTGTGCATCCCGATCAAAAAGGCGATGCCAATCCACTGCGCAGAGGAATTCTGGGGATCGTCTCAGATACCTTCAGCCCGCTGTCTGACGAACAGGTGCTAGCCGCACGTCCGGAATTAGCCAATTATTACAAACAGGCTGGCGCACAACCTGAAATCCGCTCTGTAGCGAAAATTAAAACAGGGCTTGATGTCATGGTAGCTGAAGGCTTTGCGCCATTGAAAGGTCGGCGCGTGGGCGTCATCACCAACCATACGGGGATCGATGCCACAGGTCACAGCATAGTAGATCTGTTGTACAAGGCACCGGAGGTAAAACTCACCGCCATTTTCAGTCCTGAACATGGCATCAGCGGCAGCCGGGACGAAAAAATTGCCTCCGGTACTGAACACATAAGCGGACTGCCCGTTTACAGTTTATACGGCGAGGTCAAAAGGCCAAGCGACGAAATGCTGCACAATCTGGATGCGCTGGTATTCGATATTCAGGACGCCGGGGTGCGTTTCTATACCTATGCGTCTACCATGGCTTATGCCATGGAGGCTGCGGCCCGTAGCGGCATCGATTTCTACGTGCTTGACCGCCCCAATCCCATCGGCGCCGATAGCGTGCAAGGCCCCGGTCTTGATGCAGATTTGAAATCCTTTACCGCTTATTTTCCGCTTCCGGTACGGCACGGCATGACCATCGCTGAACTGGCCCAACTGTTCAATTCAGGTATCGGTGCCCGACTTCATGTCATCAAAATGCGTGGCTATAAACGTAACGACTGGTATGACGACACCGGTCTTAAATGGGTTAATCCCTCACCCAATCTGCGCTCGCTCACCGAAACTACGCTCTATCCTGGTGTCGCCTTAGTGGAAGGCGCAACACTCAGCGTCGGACGCGGCACCGATGTGCCGTTCGAGCGCGTGGGCGCGCCCTGGATAAACGCCCCGGAATTAGCGAACTTTCTGAATCATCGCGAGATTGCCGGTGTGTTCTTCATTCCCGCCGAATTCACCCCGGATACCGACCGCTACAAACATCAGCCGTGTCATGGGATACGCATCATCCTGACGGATCGCCATGCGCTGAACTCCCCGTTGCTAGGGGTTGAAATAGCGAGCGCACTCCATAAGCTGTATCCAACTCAGTTTAACATTCAAAGAACCCTCGGTATGGTGGGTGAACGCCGGGTGTTGCAAGCGATTATTGAGAGTCAGGATCCGAAAATCATTGCTGCGCAATGGCAAGATGGAATCAAGCAATTTATAGCGTTGAGAAACCAATATCTGCTTTATCCCTGAAATCTCTACAACCTGAAATCAGATCCAAAAGGCGAACAGGAAAAGTCCGGCCACCCTTCGCAACGAGGAACATGACGGTCAGTTTTTCGGCCTAGCCGGAATCAATACGTCAATAGGGTCAAAATCAATAGGGTCAAATCAACAAAATCAATAGGGTTAGAGTCGATTAATAGAATCAATAGAATCAATAGGGTCAGAGTCGATTGATTTTAAACTGTTCAGATTTTCTATCCCCACCCTTCGCAGAATCAATAGGGTCAGAGTCGATTGATTTTAAACTGTTCAGATTTTCTATCCCCACCCTTCGGGCTTGGTTCTACGCGCCTATTGGTTTGCCGCTGAGTGCGTTGCTTAAACCGGTCACCTCCCAGCACCCAATCCTTGTTGGTTGCCTTCCTTATTTCCGCGACGCTGAACTCATTAATGTGATGCTCAAATAGCTCTCGGTATGCAGCCTGGCGCGCTTCATCAGTCTTGCCTAGTTGCAGATACTCAATATAGGGAGTCACCAAATCATTCGGCTGCCCCAGCGCATTGAAAGGGTAACTTGACCAAGGATATTCAGACGGATCCGCCACCATTCCCGCCCGCACCGGATTCAACTCAATGTAGCGCATACAAGTCAGCAAGTAGGCATCGCTATCAATCAAGGCCGCTTTATACCTGCCCTCCCAAAGCGTTCCGGTACGCCGATAGCGATAGTTGAAATATTGCACATAGTAACGCCCCAGCGTTTGCAGCGTTTTGCTCAGGCTGCTCGCTTCCAGAGGGGTGATGAGCAAATGAACATGATTCGTCATGAGAATATAGGCATGAACCTGACAGCCATGCTTCTCGCAGGCCAACTTCAACTTTTCGAGATAAAACCGGTAATCAGCCTCGACACAGAAAATCTCACTGCGATTATTACCCCGCACAATCACATGCTGCGGTTGACCGGGGATAACCAATCTCGGTAATCGTGCCATTGCAGCCACCCCTCAAATAAGTGATGAGGTACGATACAGCACGGTTAACCGAAAATCAATCGAGTCTGACCCTATTGATCATCTGACCCTATTGATCATCTTCGCCCGATACAGCACGGTTAACCGAAAATCAATCGAGTCTGACCCCATTGATCCGTGACCCTATTGATCTTGCTATTGATCCTTTTTAAACTCCGTCAGAAAATAATCTTGTTCAAAACTTTATTGTCACGAAACAACAGGGAATTACCAACCAGACTCTCGCTCTGGGGATGCGCTGATCTTATGTATAGAGAGGTCCGCACCGATAAACTCCTCTTCAGGATCCAGACGGATACCCACTAACTTCTTAATGGTACCGTAGACGATATATCCACCTGCGAAGGCAATGCCAACCCCCATCAGCGTACCGATCACCTGCGACATCAAACTGACGCCACCGATTCCGCCCAAAGCCTTCGTGCCAAAGATGCCAGCTGCAATACCACCCCAGGCACCGCACAATCCGTGCAACGGCCATACGCCGAGCACATCGTCTATCTTCCAGCGATTTTGCGTTAAAGTAAACATCGAGACGAAAAGTACGCCCGCCACTACGCCGACCACCAACGCACCAATTGGGTGCATCAAGTCAGAACCGGCACAAACCGCAACCAAACCGGCCAAGGGGCCGTTATGTACAAAACCCGGGTCATTCTTACCCATCCACAGCGCAGCCAGTGTACCGCCCACCATCGCCATCAAGGAATTAACCGCCACCAAACCGCTGATATTGTTAATAGTTTGCGCCGACATCACATTGAAACCGAACCAACCTACGGTGAGTATCCACGCTCCCAGCGCAAGAAATGGAATACTGGATGGGGGATGTGCGGAAATACGTCCTTCCTTATTGTAACGACCACGGCGCGCGCCCAATAACAATACTGCTGCCAGGCCTATCCATCCACCCACCGCATGCACCACAACAGAACCTGCGAAGTCGTGGAACTCAGCACCGAAAGCGGTGTGCAACCAGTCCTGAATGCCAAAACGATGATTCCACGCGATCCCTTCAAAGAAAGGGTAGACAAAACCGACCAGCATAAAAGTCGCTGCCATTTGCGGATTAAACCTGGCGCGTTCGGCGATTCCTCCTGACACAATAGCGGGAATTGCTGCCGCAAAGGTCAGTAAAAAGAAGAATTTAACCAATTCATAACCGCTCTTCTGCGCTAATTCCTCGGCACCTGTGAAGAAGTTAACGCCGTAGGCGATCATATAACCGATGAAAAAATAAGCCAACGTCGATACTGCAAAGTCCGTAATAATTTTAACCAGCGCATTGACCTGATTTTTCTTACGTACCGTGCCTAATTCCAGAAAGGCGAAACCTGCGTGCATTGCAAGCACCATAATGGCGCCTAGCAAAATAAAAAGCGCATCGTTATTGATTTTTAAATTTTCCATACCATCCCCAATATCATCTATCTTACAAAAATTTGTCGCAATTATTACAAAGCGCTCTTGATAAGCAAGAATCGAGCCAAAAATTTAACCATATGATTATTAAGTATATTTATACTTAATAATCATACTTAATATCAACAAGCACCAAAAAAGTGCGTAAATAACAACGCTCCGTCATATTTGCACTATTTAGGTGCGTCATCACACCAATTCTTGAGATAGTGCTCTAACCAGAAGATACCAACGATCGTTTTACTGTCGTTGATTTTACCTTGCCGTATCCAATCAATCGCTTCTTCAAGCGACAATTCGAATACTTCAAGAAACTCACCCTCATCCAGATTTCGTTGTTGCAGTGTCAACCCGCGCGCCAAAAAGTACTCGATCCGTTCATCGGCATAACCGATACAGGGCCAGGTCGTGGTTAAATGTACCCACTCACGCGCCGTATACCCGGTCTCTTCCAGCAGCTCCCGCTGACCGGTGACGAGAATATCTTCTCCATGATCAATTTTGCCGGCAGGTAACTCAATAAACTCTTGCCGTGCTGGATATCGGTACTGACGCTCCATTATCAGCTTACCGTTATCGAGTAGTGCAAGTACGGCAACAGCCCCCGGATGTGTCACATATTCCCGGACGCTCAGCTTACCATCGGGTAGTCTCACGCTGTCACGACACACGTGCAACAGACAGCCGTCATAGACGACATTTGATTCGACACAGGTTTCAACCAATTCCAATTTTATCTCCAGAATGAAAAACTCCCGCACGAGGCGGGAGCTTGGGGTCAACTAGCTAACAGGCTAATGCAACAACAGTGACTGCTGGACCGAAACGGCACAAACCGACATCAGGGCACCAGGCATCAGGCCCAGGAACAACATACCAAGCCCGTTGATGGAGATGAGCAAGCCAGTATCGGAACCCACCGAGATAGGCGCATGGCTTTCCGGCGCATCGAAATACATCAACTTGATGACGCGCAGGTAATAGAAAGCACCGATCAGCGAGAACAATACCGCAACGATCGCAAGCCAGGTATGACCGGTTTGAATGATGGAATTCAACAGCGAAAACTTGGCATAGAAACCAACAGTCGGAGGAATACCTGCCATCGACAACATCAACAGCATCATCATAAAGGCCAACCATGGGCTGCGCTGATTAAGCCCCTTGAAGTCGTCCAAGGTATCCGCTTCAAAACCTGCACGAGACAGCAACATAATCATACCGAAAGCGCCGAGCGACATCAGCATGTAAACCACTGCATAGAACATCGAGGCACCGTAACCCTCGATGCCGCCGCTGATCACACCAAGCAGCAAAAACCCCATGTGCGTAATGGTCGAGTAAGCAAACATACGCTTGATATTAGTCTGGGCAATCGCTGACAGATTCCCCAAGGCCATGGACGAGATCGCCAGGATGATTAACATACCCGACCAGTCCTGAACCAGCGGTTGCAGACCTTCAACAAGGATGCGCATCACGAAAGCGAAGGCAGCCAGTTTAGGCACAGAACCAATCAGCATGGTCACGGCAGTTGGCGCACCATGGTAGACATCCGGCACCCACATATGGAAGGGAACGACACCCAACTTAAACGACAGACCGGAAACGATAAACACCAGACCGAAGGCCAGCAGCGATTTGTTGTGCACACCATGTTTAATGGCATCTGACATCGCACCCAGTTCCAGCGTACCGGTTGCACCGTACAACATAGACATACCGTACAGCAGCAGACCAGAGGCCAACGCACCTAACACGAAATACTTCATCGCCGCTTCCGTGGCAATTGCAGAGTCGCGTTGCAGGGCGACCATCGCGTACATACTCAGAGACAGCAACTCCAGCCCCAGATAAAGTGTCAGGAAGTGATTTGCGGAAATCATCACGTTCATCCCGAGCAGCGCGAACAGAGCCAGCACCATGAACTCACCGGTAAACAGTCCGCGCAGCATCAGATATTGACGAGAGTAGATCAACACCATGGACATACCCAAATAGCTCAACATCTTCAGCACATCAGACATCAGATCATCCACATACATATTGTGGAAGGCATAAACGACACCAGGCTGATGCGTGCCGACGGTGATAAGCGAGCAACCCAGCAGCGTCAACTGAACCAGCATATAGGTAACAATTTTGCTGCTTTTAGTCAGCATCAAGTCTGCGATCAGGATAAAACACACCATCACCAGCAGGAAGATTTCCGCAGCAGCAGGGATCAAATTGGCCATCAAATTCATAATAAACCTCAGAAAACAGTTTTTAGACGTAAGTCACGAGTTGCTTGTAGCTTGAAGCTTGTGCAGACAGCAAGCTACCCGCTACAAGCTAGCAGCTGATTTACAACGGCAGCTTGGAATGAGCCACATGGACCAGCAAGTCATTGACCGATGCATGCAAGATGTCGGAGAACGGCAGCGGATACAGCCCCATTCCCAACACGCAAACGGCAAGTATCGTCATGATCAGTACTTCACGCGCATTCAGATCGGTCAACTCGGACACGTGGTGATTGGTCACGGCACCGAAGATCACGCGCTTGTACATCCACAGGGTGTATGCCGCACCGAAAATCAGCGTGGTCGCCGCTGCGAACGCGTACCAGAAGTTCACCTTGATCGCGCCCATCACCACCATGAATTCACCGACGAAAGCACTGGTGCCCGGCAGTCCGCTGTTAGCCATTGCGAACAACATGAAGAAGGCGGCAAACACCGGCATCTTGTTGACCACACCACCGTAGTCGGCGATTTGTCTGGAGTGCATGCGGTCATACAACACACCGATACACAGGAACAATGCGCCGGCGACAAAACCGTGCGACAACATCTGCAACAGCGCACCTTCCATACCGTAGGCATTAAAGATGAACAGACCGAGCGTCACAAAACCCATGTGTGAAATTGACGAATACGCCACCAGCTTCTTCATGTCCGACTGCATCAGCGCGACCAGACCGATGTAGACAATCGCAATCAGCGACAGCCCTATCATCACGCCAGCCAATTTATGGCTCGCGTCCGGGGTAATCGGCATCGAGAAGCGCAGGAATCCGTACGCACCGACTTTCAACATCAACGCCGCCAGCACCACAGAACCGCCGGTTGGCGCTTCAACGTGCGCATCAGGCAACCAGGTGTGTACCGGGAACATCGGCACCTTCACCGCAAAGGCGAAGAAAAAGGCAATGAAGATCAGAATCTGCGCTGACATCGGAATCGCAACCAGATGGAAGTCGATGATCGCGAAACTGCCGCCAGTCAGGTTGTACAGATAAATCAGAGCAACCAGCATCAACAACGAACCCAACAAGGTATACAGGAAGAACTTCATCGTCGCATAGATACGATTCGGACCGCCCCACACACCGATGATGATGAACATAGGGATCAGCATCGCTTCCCAGAACACGTAGAACAGAATCGCATCCATGGCTGCGAACACGCCGTTCACAATACCTGACATCACCAGGAATGCCGCCATGTACTGAGCGACACGCTTTTCGATCACTTTCCACCCAGCCAGTACCACAATGACCGTGAAGAAACTGTTGAGCAGGATAAACAACATAGAGATGCCATCAACACCCAGGTTGTAATGGATATTGAAACGCGTGATCCAGTCATGCAACTCGACAAACTGCATATTGCTGGTCGTAATGTCAAAGCCGCTGTAAAGAGGCAAAGTGACCAGAAAACCCAGCACACTACCAACCAGAGCCAGGATGCGAGCCAGAGGCGCGTTTTTATCGTCGCCAGTTGCCAGAACCAGAATACCGAAAACTATCGGTAGCCAGATCGTAACGCTAATAACAGGTAGTCCAAAAATCATGCTGTATATCCTTCGCTTTAATATCCTGTAAACCTAACCTTAAATCAGGCCGGGTTATGCAAACCAGTTACGTATCGTTAACAAGATGAATACACCCACTATCATGGTGAACGCATAGTGGTAGATGTAACCCGACTGGAATTTACGTACCACGCCGGACACCTTGCCGACTAACCCTGCCGTGCCATTCACCATCAATCCGTCGATCAGGAAGCGATCACCAAATTTACTCAGGAACGAACTCAAGCCACGTGCACCACCTGCATAGAACCAGTCGTTGAATCGGTCGAAGTAGTACTTGTTTTCCAGCAAGGTATAAATCCACTGGAAGCGCTTCTGTATGCCAGCCGGAATATCCGGACGCTTCAGATAGAAGAAGGCAGAACTAGCCACACCAGCGATAGCCAACCACAGTGGCAGACTGAACAAGGAATGCAGGGCCATGGCAAACGCGCCGTGGAACTCTTCGTGCAACTCTTTCATCACTTCATGGTGCTCGGAGATATAGATCGCATCCTTGAAGTAACCGCCAAACAGCATCGGTTCGATGGCGATGTAACCTATCACCACAGAAGGAATTGCAAGTAAAACCAGCGGCAGCCAAACTACCCAGGGCGTTTCGTGTGGCTTTTGGCCCGGTGCTAACCCGTGATGATGATCAGCCGATACTTCTTCATCTGCATGATCACCGACATGCGCTTCATGTGCATCATCGTGATGAGCATCATGTTTTGCATGGGCTTTATCGTGCTTCTTATCATGAGCATGCTCGTCATGGTGCGCCAGACCGAAACGCTCTTTGCCGTGGAACACCAGGAAGTACATACGGAAGGAGTAGAAAGCCGTTACAAAAACGCCCGCTACAACCGCGAAGTAAGCAAAACCGGAACCGGCCAGATGCGAGGCACCGACCGCCTCGATGATGCTGTCCTTGGAATAGAAGCCCGCAAAGAACGGTGTTCCGATCAGGGACAACGATCCGATCAAGGACGTGATCCAGGTGATAGGCATATATTTACGCAGACCACCCATGTTGCGGATGTCCTGATCGTGATGCATACCGATGATCACACTACCGGCACCTAAGAACAGCAGCGCCTTGAAGAATGCGTGAGTCATCAGATGGAAGATGGCAACAGGGTAAGCCGAAGCGCCCAATGCGACAGTCATGTAACCTAATTGAGACAAGGTGGAATAAGCAATGACGCGCTTGATGTCGTTCTGGATGATCCCTAAGAAACCCATGAACAGTGCAGTGATCGATCCGATGATCATTACGAAAGACAACGCGGTATCGCTCAACTCGAACATCGGTGACATACGCGCCACCATGAAGATACCAGCGGTAACCATGGTCGCCGCGTGAATCAGCGCGGAGATCGGTGTAGGGCCTTCCATCGAATCCGGCAACCAGACATGCAGAGGAAACTGAGCCGACTTACCCATCGCGCCCACGAACAATAGGATGCAAATCGCCGTCAACAGATTAACTGACATACCGGCAATCGGTGCCATGTCATCGACATGCGCTGCAACATTAGCAAATACAGCGGCGTAATCGAGCGTGCCGAATACCATCAAGACCAGACCGATACCGAGCAGGAAGCCGAAGTCACCCACGCGGTTAACCAGAAACGCCTTCAAGTTTGCATATATCGCCGTCGGTCTGGTGTACCAGAAGCCGATCAGCAGATACGACACCAAACCTACCGCTTCCCAACCAAAGAACAGTTGCATGAAGTTGTTTGCCATCACCAGCATCAACATGGAGAAGGTGAACAGCGAGATGTAGCTGAAGAAACGCTGATAACCTGGATCTTCAGACATGTAACCGATGGTGTAAATGTGCACCATCAGGGAAACGGAGGTCACTACCAGCATCATGGTGACGGTCAGACGATCGATCAGGAAGCCGACGTGAAAACTAGTGTCACCCGAAGTCAGCCAGGTATAGACAGTTCCGTTGAAGGTATGACCCGCCATGACATCCTGGAAGATCTGAATCGCCGAGAACAACGATACGCCGACCATCGCGATGGTGATGCGATGAGACATCTTGCGTCCGAGCAACTTGCCGAACAGACCGGCAGCGATTGCACCGAACAATGGCGCCAGCGGTACCAGCAGATAATAGCTTTGAATATCCATTACATCAGCCTTTCAAACTGCCAAGATCATCAACATTAATCGTGCGCAAATTACGGAACAGCACAACCAGAATCGCCAAGCCGATCGCCGCTTCCGCAGCCGCAACGGTCAAAATAAAGAAAACAAATACTTGGCCGGCCGTATCGTTCAGATAGTGCGAAAAGGCGACGAAATTTGTATTGACGGCCAGCAGCATCAGCTCGATCGACATCAGCAAAATGATGACATTCTTTCTATTCAGAAAGATGCCCACCACGCTGATGGCAAACAGCACCGCGCTAAACACCAGATAATGTGAGAGGGTTACCATGTTTTAATTTTCGCTCCCTTGATTGACTTGGTAAGTAGGGAGTGGAGAGTGGGTTGTGGGTTTCCCACTTTCCACTATCCACTTACTACTCCCTGATTTATTCTACTATCTACTTACGATTGTTTTGGTTCAGACTTCATCTTTACGATACGCAGGCGATCCGCCTTCTTGGCTTTGACCTGCTCTGAGATGTTTTGCGTTTTGACTCCCTGACGGCGACGCAGTGTCAGCGCAATCGCGGCAACCATCGCAACCAGCAGAATCACCGCAGCAATCTCAAACGGGTACACATACTGGGTGTACAGCAAACGTCCGAGTTCTTTCGTGTTGCTGTAGTCTGCTGCGTGAACCACGGCGGTCGTCACATCGGCCGTCTGACGCGAACCCAACACCCAAACCATCTCAAACACCATCAAGCCGGCAATCAGCGCACCGAACGGGAACCAGCGCCAGAAACCTTCGCGCAACTTCACCAGATTCAAGTCCAGCATCATCACTACAAACAGGAACAGCACCATCACCGCACCGACATAGACCAAGATGAGTGTGATCGCGAGAAACTCAGCTTCAAGCAGCATCCAGATCCCTGCGCAACTACAGAATGCCAATACCAGAAACAGCGCTGCGTGTACCGGATTGCGCGCTAGCACCACGCCCATGCCGGCCATGACGGTGATTGCTGCAAACAGATAAAAAACCACATCAAAAAAACTCATGTATTCACTCCTTAATGGCTGTTAGTGGTAAGTTGGTAGTGGGAAGTAAAATTCCGTCTGCCCACTTCCTACTCCCGACTTCCTACTATCTACTATCCACTATCTGTATTTACTGTCTGCCGCGCGATCACGGGCGATTTGCGCTTCATGTTTATCACCGACTGCCAGCAACATCGGCTTGGTGTAATACAAATCACCGCGATTCTCACCGTGATATTCAAATACACGTGTCTCAACAATCGCATCCACCGGACAGGATTCTTCGCAGAAACCGCAGAAAATGCACTTAGTCAGATCGATATCATATTGTGTAGTGCGGCGTGTACCGTCTTCGCGTTCAGCCACGGCAATTTTGATCGCCAGCGCCGGACATACCGCTTCACACAATTTGCAACCGATGCAGCGTTCTTCGCCGCTTTCATAACGACGCTGTGCATGCAAACCACGGAAACGGAAACCTTGTGGTGTCTTTTCTTCCGGGAATTGCACGGTAATCTTGCGAGCGAACATATAACGTCCGGTCAGCGCCATCCCCTTGAGCAATTCAAACAGAAGAAACGTCTTAAAGAAATCTTTGATTGTATTCATTTTATATCCTCGTGCGAGCGCGTATCACGCACCTACCACAGCCAATATGAGGTTTGCATCCAGGCACCCACCACCACGACCCAGAGCAGCGAGATAGGAATAAATATCTTCCACCCCAAACGCATCAATTGGTCATACCGGTAGCGAGGGAAGGTTGCACGAAACCAGAGGAACAGGAACAGTACAAAAGCCACCTTGGCAAACATCCAGACGATACTGTCCGGCAGGAAAGGCACCGGTGATAACCAACCACCCAGAAACATGATCGATGTCAGGAAAGCAATCAGAATCATGTTGGCATATTCGCCCAGGAAGAACAGCGCAAACGCCATCCCGGAATACTCAACGTGGAAACCGGCAACAATTTCCGATTCACCTTCAGCAACGTCAAACGGCGCGCGGTTTGTTTCAGCCACCCCTGAAATCAGATAGACCAGAAACACCGGGAACAGTGGAATGATGTACCAGTTGAGCATGCCGTAGTTACCGTGCTGAGCGCGCACGATATCGCCCAAGTTCAGACTTTGAGCCGCCATCAGCACGCATACCAGCGCAAAACCCATGGCGATTTCATACGAAACGATCTGAGCGGCAGAACGCAGACAACCCAGAAAAGCGTATTTGGAATTGGACGCCCAACCAGCGATGATCACACCGTACACACCCAGCGATGTCATCGCCAGAATGTAGAGCAGACCCGCATTGACATTCGAGAGCACCAGTTCCGCATTGAAAGGAACCACAGCCCAAGCCGCCAGCGCTGGCATCAGCGTCATGATAGGCGCCAAGATAAACAAGAACTTGTTCGCGCCACTCGGGATAATGATTTCCTTCATGAACAACTTCAGGCCGTCCGCGAGAGGTTGCAGCAATCCGAAATAACCGACCCGGTTAGGACCGATACGGATTTGCATCCAGCCGATGACTTTACGTTCTGCCAGCGTCAAATAAGCAACGCCGCCCATCAGTGGCGCGATGATCAAAACGATCTTGAGCACCGTCCAGATAGGCAACCAGGCAGGTCCCAGCAGGGTTTGTATGGGTTGTAGCCATTCCATCATGCACGCTCCACGATTAACGTTCCAAACATTGCACCCAGCGCGGCAGTTGCAGCATGTCCTGCCGCAACACGCATCGTACCGGCAGGTAATTTATCATCTGCGGCGACCGTTAACTGCACGCTCCCTGTGCCCTGAGTCACTTTAACGCTGTCGCCAGAACTCAAACCCAGCTTTTGCATTTCGCTGCTATGCAAGGTCGCAACAGGCATCGCCGCATCCTGAGTCTGCTGCAGGGCCGTTGCACGGCGCACGACGGCATCGGCGGCATAGATAGGCACATCTGCCACACGCTGCAATCCTCCCGGCTGCGCCTCACCCCTTTGCAAAAGGAGGTTAAGGGGAATTTCTGCAGCGATCTGATTATTTAGCTTTTCTGCCATCGAACCCGTTGACAGCGCCTCATCGCGCACCGCTTCTGAAGTATCAAAATTAAATCCTGACACATCCAGCAGATTACCCAGTACGCGCAACACCTTCCACGCCGGACGTGCGTCCCCCAGCGGTTTAACTGCACCCTTGAAGCTCTGCACACGCCCTTCGGTGTTGACGAAAGTACCGGACGATTCGGTGAACGGTGCAATAGGCAACATCACGTCGGCGTAATCCATGCCGTTGTGCTTGTACGCTGACAGACAAACCACCATATCGGCAGCTTTCATCGCGCTGATCGCCGCTTGCGGATTTTGCATATCAAGCTCAGGTTCGACATTGAGCAACAAATAGGCTTTGCGCGGAGATTCGATCATCTGAGCCGCATTCATGCCGTGTACGCCGCCCGCGAAGGGCACAGCCCCTGCAACAAAGCCTCCCACGCTGTTGGCCGCTTCGCCCAGAAAACCAAACTTAGCTTCACACAAGACCGCGATCTGCTCTGCCAGTAGCGCAATTTGTGCCGCCTGAGGATGTTGCTGTGCAAAATTACCCAGCAATACCGCACCTTGTTTACCGCTGACCATACTCTTGGCAATCGCCACGGAGGTATCAGAAGTTTTAACACCGGCAACAGCCTTTTGCAGCTCAGCGGACAATGCCACTTCTTTTTCTACTGCGACAGCAATCAAAATTTGCGCTAAGGTTGCGACCAGATCGCCAGGTGCGACGATCGCCTTGTTGGCAACTGGCATCAGCAAATCATCATCAGCCGAATGCACCACATTAGCGCTAGCTCCAGCCTTGACAGCCTGACGGATACGCTGTGCCAGCAATGGATGATCCTTGCGCAGGAAACTACCAACAACCAGATAACGATCGCGGTTAGAAAGCTCGGCGATCGGCATACCCAACCACGGCGCGCCGGCTTGCTTGCCATCAGCACTGAAATCAGACTGACGCAGACGGAAATCAACGTTACTGCTGCCCACACCGCGCATCAGTTTTTGCAGCAAATACAATTCTTCAAGCGTTGAATGCGGAGTTGCTAAGCTTGCGATGTGCTGTGCACCTGCACCACGACTGATCTGTTTCAGACCGTTAGCCACATATTCCAGCGCCGCAGCCCATTCAACCTCTATCCACTTACTGTCCTGTTTGATCATAGGACGCGTCAGACGTTCAGCTGAATTCAAACCTTCATAGCTGAATCTGTCCTTATCGGAAATCCAGCATTCGTTGACGGCTTCGTTTTCAACCGCAACAGCGCGCACAACCTTATTGTCTTTTGTATGTACAGCAAGATTCGCGCCCACGCTATCGTGAGGGCTGACCGTCTTGCGACGCGACAATTCCCAGGCACGAGCGGTGTAACGGAAAGGTTTGCTGGTCAAAGCACCGACCGGGCACAAGTCGATCATATTGCCGGATAGTTCAGAATTGACCGTGCTGTTAACGAAGCTGGTGATTTGCGCCAGTTCAGAACGGTTGATCATCCCCAGTTCCATCTGGCCTGCAATTTCCTGACCGAAACGCACGCAACGCGTACATTGGATACAGCGGCTCATTTCGTTAGTCGAAATCAGCACTCCGACATCTTTGGCCACAACGGCACGTTTTTCTTCTTCGTAGCGGGATTTACCGCCACCGTAGCCCATCGCGATATCCTGCAACTGACACTCACCGCCCTGATCGCAGATAGGGCAATCCAACGGGTGATTGATCAGTAGAAACTCCATCACGCCTTTTTGCGCCTTAACCGCCATTTCGGAGTGCGTATGTACCTTCATGCCGTCGGACGCCGGTGTCGCACAGGCAGGCAGCGGCTTAGGCGCCTTCTCGACTTCGACCAAGCACATCCGGCAACTGGCCGCGATGGATAATTTTTTGTGGTAGCAAAAATGCGGGATGTAGACACCGGCCTTATGCGCCGCATCCATCACCGTAGAACCGCGCGCGGTCTCGACTAACTTACCATCAATTTCAATATTGATCATTGCGCACCTAACCCGTCAGCTAAACCAAGCACCGCTTGTGTTCGATGTGATATTCAAATTCCGCTCTGAAGTTCTTGAGCATACCCTGTACCGGCCAGACAGCCGCTTCGCCCAATGCACAGATCGTGCGCCCGGCGATATTCTCCCCTACGCTCAGCAACAAATCCAAATCTTCCGGACGTCCCTGACCATGTTCGATGCGATGCACGATGCGGTATAACCAGCCCGTACCTTCGCGGCAAGGCGTACATTGGCCGCAAGACTCTTCATGATAGAAATACGATAGACGCTCCAGGGTTTTCACCATGCAGACCGTCTCATCCATCACGATCACCGCCCCGCTACCCAAACCTGAACCCGCCTTCTGAATCGAGTCGTAGTCCATGGTCAAATCCATCATGACTTCGCCTGGCAAAATAGGCATGGAAGATCCGCCAGGAATCACGGCCTTGAGCTTGTGTCCGTTGCGCACGCCGCCCGCCATTTCCAGCAACTTGGCGAACGGGGTACCCATAGGCACTTCAAAATTGCCCGGATTGTTCACATGACCCGAAACAGAAAACAGCTTGGTGCCGCCGTTATTCGGCTTACCCAATTCCAGGAAAGCCTTACCCCCGTTGTTGATGATGTAAGGGATGCTGGCAAAAGTCTCGGTATTATTAATCGTAGTCGGTTTACCGTACAGACCGAAGCTGGCCGGGAATGGTGGTTTGAAGCGCGGCTGACCCTTTTTGCCTTCTATCGATTCGAGCAAGGCGGTTTCTTCACCGCAAATATAAGCTCCATAACCCAGATGGTTATGTAAGTCGAAACTAAAATCCGTACCTAAGATGTTGTTACCCAGGAAACCGGATGCTCGCGCCAGTTCGCAAGCTTCTTCCATGCGTTCATAGGCTTCGAAGATTTCGCCGTGAATATAGTTATAGCCGGTCTTGACGTTCATGGTGTAAGCCGCAATCGCCATGCCTTCGATCAGCACATGCGGGTTATACAGCAGGATATCCCAGTCCTTGCACGTGCCCGGCTCACCTTCGTCGGAATTACAAACGATGTACTTATCACCCGCGAAATTGCGCGGCATGAAACTCCACTTCAATCCGGTCGGAAAACCTGCGCCGCCGCGACCGCGCAAGGCAGATAGTTTGACTTCGGCAATGATCGAATCGGGTGACATTTTTTCAGTCAACACCTTACGCAAAGCCTGATAACCACCAACTTTAAGATAATTTTCCAGCGTCCAGGGCTGGGCGAAATCCATCGTGGTTTGAGTGACCGGACCGCTCATGATTTATCCAATTCTGCCAAAATTTGGTCTATCTTAGCCGGCGTTAAACGACCGCATAGCTTCTTATTGTTGATCGACATAATCGGCGCATCCTTGCAAGCGCCCATGCACTCGCCTTCGCGCATACCGTATTTGCCATCGGCCGTGACTTCGCCAAAACCGATGCCCAACTTGGCAGTCAGATAAGCGACCGTGTCCTCCACGCCGCACAGCGTGCAGGATAGATTCGTACAAACTGTCAGGGTCGTTTTACCCATCGGTTTCAAGTTATACATATGGTAGAAGGTCGCCACCTCGTACACCGCCATTTGCGGCATACCGAGGAAGACGGCGATGTCGCCCATATCATCCGTTGCGATCCAGCCTTTTTCGTCTTGCACAAAGCGCAAGGCGGACATCACGGCGGACTGTCTCTGGTCAACCGGATATTTTTTCAACTCGCGGTTGATTTGATCTTGTATATTTGTGGATAACATTATCGGTCTATCTCTCCAAAAACAATGTCCTGCGAACCAATGATGGTCACCACGTCAGCGATCATATGGCCACGCGCCATTTCATCCATGCAGGACAGATGTGCAAAACCCGGCGCACGTATCTTCAATCGGTAAGGTTTATTGGCGCCGTCTGACACCAGATAAATACCGAACTCACCCTTAGGATGCTCGACCGCAGCATAAGCTTCACCGGCAGGAACGTGCATTCCTTCGGTAAACAACTTGAAGTGATGGATCAACTCTTCCATGTTCTGCTTCATCGACTCACGGGCCGGTGGAGAATACTTATGGTTGCTCGCCATCACAGGGCCAGGATTAACGCGCAGCCAATCGATACACTGTTTGATGATGCGATTGGACTGTCTCATCTCTTCGACACGAACCAGATAACGGTCGTATGAGTCACCGTTTACGCCGACTGGAATATCAAAATCCATCTTGTCGTAGGCGGCATAAGGCTGTTTCTTGCGTAGATCCCACTCTATACCGGAGCCGCGCAACATTGGACCTGTCATACCGAGCGCAATCGCGCGCTCAGGCGTGACGATACCAATACCTACCGTACGCTGCTTCCAGATACGATTGTCAGTCAACAGCGTTTCATACTCGTCCACATAGGTTGGGAAACGGCGAGTAAAATCTTCAAGAAAATCAAGCAACGAGCCTTGACGATTCTCGTTCATTTTCTTAACGGCTGCTGCGTTATGGATCTTCGATGCTTCGTACTGCGGCATGGAATCCGGCAGATCGCGATATACGCCGCCCGGACGGTAGTAGGCCGCATGCATACGCGCGCCAGAGACAGCCTCATAGGCATCCATCAAGTCTTCGCGTTCGCGGAAGCAATACAGGAAGATGGTCATCGCACCGATATCCAAACCATGCGCACCCAACCACATCAGATGATTCAAAACGCGCGTGATTTCGTCGAACATAACGCGGATATACTGAGCGCGTAATGGCACTTCGATACCGGTCAACTTTTCGATTGCCTGCACATAAGCGTGCTCGTTGCACATCATGGAGACATAATCCAACCTGTCCATATACGGCACAGATTGCAAAAAGGTCTTATGTTCAGCCAGCTTTTCGGTTCCACGGTGCAGTAGCCCGATATGAGGGTCTGCGCGCTGTATCACTTCACCGTCCAACTCCAACACCAGACGCAGCACACCGTGCGCGGCCGGATGCTGTGGTCCAAAATTCATCGTGTAATTCTTAATTTCTGGCATGATTACTTCACCCCCAACACACGATGAATTTCTGCGAAAGACTTCTTAGAAAAACCAACGCCCGCAGGGCGGCTGGAGCTAAAATTCATCGTGTAATTCTTGATTTCAGGCATGATTACCTCGCACGAGATGAATTTCTGCGCAGGACATCTTAGACAGACCAACGCCCACAGGGCGGCCGGAGCTAAAATTCATCGTGTAATTCTTGATTTCAGGCATGAGCGTGTCCTTAATGGCAACCGAAGTTTTCTTCACGCACGATGCGTGGCGTCACTTCTCTAGGTTCGACCGTGACCGGCTGATACACCACGCGCTGTTGCTCGGGGTCGTAACGCATTTCAACGTGACCTGAAAGCGGGAAATCCTTGCGGAACGGGTTACCGACAAAACCATAGTCGGTCAAAATACGGCGCAGATCCGGGTGACCTGTGAAAACAATCCCAAACAAATCGAAGGCTTCACGCTCAAACCAGTTAGCTCCCGGCCAGATACCGATCACCGATGACAGCACCGGAAAATCATCTTCATCAGCAAAGATGCGCACGCGTAGACGGCGATTGTGCACCAGCGACAACAAGTGATAGACCACGGCAAAGCGCTTGCCCTGCCATTCTTCATCCGCATAAGCTGAATAATCCATACCGGCCAGATCGCTCATCTGAGCAAACTTCAGCTCTTCCGCATCACGCAACTGCATCAGTACTTCCAGCATATCGGCAGCACGGACCACGATGGTGGTCTCACCCAGTCGTTCTTCTACGCTCACCAACTGGTCGGCCAACTGGCCTTCCAATTCTTCGCGCAATGTTTTTTTATCGCTCGTCATAACTCACCCTAGCGCGCTATCGTGTTGGTACGTTTGATTTTGTTTTGCAACTGGATCAGGCCATACAACAAGGCTTCTGCCGTGGGCGGACAGCCCGGCACGTATATATCAACCGGCACGATGCGATCACAACCGCGAACCACTGAATAGGAATAGTGATAATAGCCGCCACCATTCGCACAGGATCCCATAGAGATCACCCAGCGCGGCTCGGACATTTGGTCATAGACTTTGCGCAACGCGGGAGCCATTTTATTACACAGCGTCCCTGCGACCACCATCACATCGGACTGACGGGGACTGGGACGAAACACGATACCGAAGCGATCCAGATCGTAACGCGACGCACCCGCCTGCATCATTTCAACCGCACAACAAGCCAGACCAAAGGTCATCGGCCAGAGCGAACCGGTACGGGTGTAATTGATAATGGTGTCGAGCGTGGTGGTGACTACGCCCTTTTCCAGTATGCCTTCTATTCCCATTCCAAGGCTCCTTTCATCCATTCATAGACAAAACCAACCACGAGGATAGCTAAAAAGATCATCATGGCAACATAGCCGAACAGGCCAATTTCCTTGAGCACGATGGCCCAAGGGAAAAGAAATGCAATTTCGAGATCGAACAGAATGAACAGGATGGCGACCAGATAATAACGGACGTCGAACTTCATGCGTGCATCTTCGAAAGCTTCGAAACCGCACTCATAAGGCGAAAGTTTTTTATCGTCAGGACGATGTGGAGCGGCCAAGCGCCCCAGCAAGATAGGAACTACACCAAAAGCCAAACCAATACAGATGAACAACAGTACCGGAAAATAGTTTTCCAACATTGAGCTTCTCCTACTCTGCATGCAACCCGCAAGTTAACTCACTGAGGAATTAATTCAGGATCACTTTCTAATCATTTTAGGCTGCTGACACCCTTGGGCACCAACTGGGATTTTTGAGAATATTATTATTTTTTATTGTTATTATTTACTGCACTGACTACTTTTCCATCTTGAATCTGGTGCGGATGGGGAGACTCGAACTCCCACGCCCTTACGGGCACAAGCACCTCAAGCTTGCGTGTCTACCAATTCCACCACAACCGCAGTATTACTCTTAAACTATTTCGGGATCTCCTTGGACTTCGAAGCATCCACTGGCACTACTGCCGTTGTTTTAACCGCGCCCGCCTTCACTCTGTCCATCACGCCTTGCTGCTGCGCAGGATGAGAATAAAGATAGGTTAATGTCAAACTGGTGATAAAGAACAGTGTTGCGGCAACAGCCGTGCTACGACTCAAGAAATTAGCCGAACCACTTGAACCGAACAGACTACCTGCCGAACCGGAACCGAAGGCCGCGCCCATATCAGCGCCTTTACCATGTTGTACCAAAACCAAACCACATAATGAAATGGCCGTTAACAGATGCACTACCCAAACTATTGTTTCCACACCGACTCCAAACCACTTAAATTATTATTGCGCTGCCTTGCAAATCGCCACGAAATCCGCCGCCACCAGGGATGCGCCACCAATCAAACCACCATCAATATCTTTCATACCAAACAACTCTGACGCATTACCCGCCTTAACACTGCCGCCGTAGAGTATACACAATCCTTGCGCGACCTGAGCATCCTGCGCCGCAACACGCTGACGAATAAACGCATGCACTGCTTGCGCCTGATCTGGACTAGCCGTTTTTCCGGTACCGATCGCCCACACAGGTTCATACGCCACCACTGCGTTAGCTAGCGCCTGCACGCCATGACGCACCAGAATCGCGTCCAGTTGCGTTGCAACCACTTGCTCGGTAATTCCGGATTCACGCTCGGCGAGCGTCTCACCCACACAGAATATCGGTTTCAATCCGGCTTTTTGTGCCGCTTCAAATTTTGCCGAGGCAATTTCATTGCTCTCATGAAACAATCCACGACGCTCGGAATGACCAATGATTACGTAACGACAACCGAAGTCAACCAACATACCAGGCGCTACAGCACCGGTGAATGCGCCTTCTTCCTGCGGACTTAAATTCTGAGCACCCCAGGCAATATTACTGCCTTCGAGCATAGACTGCGCTTGAGCCAGATACGGATACGGCACGCAAACTGCGTAGTCAGCAGCGCGCAACTCACGCACACCGTCCAACACACCTTGTAACAACGCCTTATTACTTGCGAGGCGACCATACATCTTCCAATTTCCGACTACTAGTTTCCGGCGCATTGTCTTCATTCCTAGCGTGCTTTTAAAGTACCGCAATCCTACCTGTGAATGGGCTTACGGTCAATGTAACAATCCAATAAATTACATTGCCTAAGCATTTTTATCCTAATCCAGGGGATTTTATCGACAGCCGGACACTTACTCGCCCAACATATCAGCATCCGCTAATTTATGCGGCCTGCACCGGAATTTCGTCACGGCGTGCCACCATCTGATTCTGTTCATTGACATAAACCAGTTGCGGATGGAAATTTTTCAACTCGATTTCATCGTAGATCGCATAGGTAGCAATAATCAGAATATCGCCCGGACTTGCCCTGCGGGCTGCCGCGCCGTTCACTGAAATAATACCGGAACCACGTTGCGCACGAATCGCATAAGTCGTGAATCGCTCACCATTGTTAACATTATAGATATCGATTTGCTGATATTCATGGATGTCAGCTGCCTCCAGCAAATCGTCGTCTATCGCACAAGAACCCTCGTAATGCAATTCGGAATGCGTCACGTGCACCCGGTGCAGCTTGGCTTTTAGCATAGTTCTTTGCATGGAATGACTACCTTTCAATTGGGGGCGGGATTATATCTGACTCACAGCCTATGACAACCTCTACATTATCCAGTAAGCGGGTTTTACCCAACCGGGCGGCAGCCAGAATAACCAACTCAGGCTGATTTTCGTCGGCCGGCAGCAAATCCGACTGATTGCGTACCGACACATAATCCACAATCCAGCCGCGATGAGTTAACGCATCGCTCGCCTGCTGCTGCAACTGCCCGTAGTTACGCTCACCCTGCAACACTGCCATCCGCATCGCTTGCAGCGTCTGGCTCAAGAACACCGCCTCAGCCCGTTCGCTTTCAGTCAAATACTGGTTGCGCGAACTCAAGGCCAGCCCGTCTGCCGCTCTCACCGTTGCACCGCCTATGATACTAACCGGTAAATTCAGTTGAGAGACGAACTGACGGATGATGTGCAATTGCTGATAATCCTTCTTGCCGAACAAAGCCACATCGGGCTGAACGATGTTCAGTAATTTGAGCACCACCGTCGCCATCCCGCAGAAATGACCGGGACGAGCAGCCCCGCACAGTTCATTCGCAACAGGAGGTGGCTCGACGAATACCGTTTGTTGCACCGGATACATCTCTTTGACAGCGGGCGCGAACACCACATCCACTAAATCCTGTAGCTTTTCACAATCCACATCCAACGTGCGCGGATATTGATCAAAATCTTCGTTCGGGCCGAATTGCAGCGGATTGACGAAAATGCTCGCCACCACGCAACGTCCGTGCTCCCTAGCCTGCCGCATCAAATTAAGATGACCTTCATGCAGATTACCCATGGTCGGCACAAAAGCGATGCTGCCCTCTTCCTTTAGGCGTGCGCGCAACGCCGCTATCGTAGAAATGACTTCCATCAAAATCCATGCTCCTGCAACGGGAAGCTGCCGTCCTTCACCTCGCTGACATACAGTCGCACCGCATCATCGATGGACGCTGCGCCCAGCATGAAATTCTTCACGAAACGCGCCTTTTTGCCCGGATAGATATTCAGCAAATCGTACAACACCAGCACCTGCCCGGAACAGGATGCGCCCGCACCGATACCGATCACGGGTATCGTCAACTGCGCTGTGACTTCTGCCGCCAGCAAGGCGGGCACCACTTCGAGCACGATCATGCCAACACCCGCCGCTTCCAGCGCCACCGCATCTTCGATCAATTGCAGTGCGGCATCTTTTTCCCTGCCCTGCACACGATAGCCGCCCAACTGGTGTACCGACTGCGGCGTCAACCCCAGATGCGCACAGACAGGAATACCGCGCGACGTCAGAAAGCGCACCGTCTCTACCATCGCCGCGCCGCCTTCGATTTTAACCATCTGCGCACCGGCTGCCATCAACTGCGCCGCATGCTCAAAAGTTTTCTCCGGGCTAACCTGAGAAGTTCCAAACGGCATATCGCTAATGATAAACGCCTGTGCAGCTCCGCGCGCGACGCAGATCGTGTGATAAATCATGTCGGACAGGGTTACCGGCAGCGTAGTCTCCTGACCTTGCACCACCATACCTAGCGAGTCGCCCACCAGCAACACATCCACGCCCGCCGCTTCGAGCATCGCGGCGAAACTGGCATCGTAACAAGTCAACATGGCGATTTTTTCGCCACGGCTGTGCATGGATTTGAGTGTGGTTAATGTTGTTCTCATCGACTTATGCCCCTGATTCAAAATTTATTCTTAATAATCAATACACTACAATCTATCCAACACCTGATCCAGACAACCCTGCATGGCCTCACGTGCAGATCCCACAGCGGGAATCACACAATCCGGCTCAATATCCAGCAAGGGCAGCAATACAAACGCGCGGCGGTGCATTTGCGGGTGCGGTACGGTCAAACCGTGCTCGTGTATCTGCCTGTCGTCATACAACAGCACATCCAGATCCAGCGTGCGCGGCGCATTGGCGAAAGTCCGCTCGCGACCACATTCACGCTCTATCTGCAACAAGGCAGCCAGCAAAACCTGCGGCATCAGGGTAGTGGAAATCTTCGCCACCGCATTGACAAAATCCGGTTGATCCAGATAACCGACCGGCGCACTGCGATATAAGCCGGACTGCGCCAGCAGAGTCGTGCCCGGTAGCTGATTGAGCCTGATTAGCGCCTGTGCTAACTGATCGCCCGACTCACCCAGATTACTGCCTAAGCCAATAAAACTGACATGTCGCGTCACTCATCCACCCGCTCAACAGCAGCCTGAGCAACCGCTTGAACACCAGCCATCGGCTTTTTGCGCGGTTTACGGCGACGCTTCGTGGCCGCTGCGCCCATCCCTTCCGGCTGCAACATTTCCTGACGGCGCGTCTCATTGGCATCCTGAAACTCGTCCCACCACAACCCCAATTCGTTATCGACTTCATTGCTGGCGCAACGCAATAACAGAAAATCAAAACCGGCACGGAAACGCGGTTGCTCCAGAAGCCGGTAAGGGCGCTGACCGGAACGTTGATCGAAACGCTGCTGCAACAACCAGATTTCCTTCATCACCGCATCGTGACGGTGCGGGATCGCCAGTTTTTTCTTCTGACGCGCCAGCACGGCATCCATCGCCGTGTGCATCGCACCGACCGGGCGCTCACCCTGCTTTACCAGCGTATTCCAGGTGGCCAGCACCTCGTGCCACAACAAGGCGGCAAACATAAAAGCGGGTGAGACAGGTTTTTCCTGGGCGAGACGCTCGTCGGTATTTTTGAGCGCCAGCATGACGAATTTCTCGCCCATCGGTTGTTCAAAAATAACATCGAGTAGCGGCAGCAAGCCGTGATGCAGTTCCATCTTGTGCAACTGTTTGATGCATTCGACCGAATGTCCGGACAGCAGCATCTTCAGCACTTCGTCGAGCATGCGTGCCTCAGGCACGTTGTCGAGCAGGGATTTCATCTGCGCGATCGGCGCGGCAGTGGCGGCATCAAGCTTGATACCCAGCTTGGCGGATAGACGCACGGCGCGCAACATCCGCACCGGATCTTCACGATAGCGCACGAGAGGGTCGCCGATGATGCGTAAAATTTGATCGCGCGTGTCTTTGTAACCGCTGTGGTAGTCGAATATCTCCTGAGTAGTCGGATCATAGAACAGCGCATTGGCGGTAAAGTCGCGCCGCGCCGCATCCTGCTCCTGATCGCCAAATTCGTTATCGCGCAGCAAACGACCATGATCATCGGTTTGCGCATCTTCTGTTTCTATCATGCGCCGAAAGGTCGACACCTCGACCAGTTCTTCGCCAAACATCACATGCACCAGACGGAAACGCCGGCCTATGATGCGTGAACGCCTGAACACACGCTTTACCTCTTCCGGCGTGGCATCGGTCGCCACATCGAAATCCTTGGGCTTTTTATTCAGCAGCAAATCGCGCACCGCGCCGCCCACCACGTAAGCCTTGAACCCGGCAGCCTGCAAACCATCGGTGACGCGCTTCGCCCCGTAGCTGATCTGCTCGCGTGGAACGCCGTGCAGGGAGAAAGGGATTATCTGCGCATTGCCGACTTTTTTAGCCTTGGCAGACCGGCTGAATACGCGCTTGAGAAATTTTTTGATCATTGATTATTTTGATAATTAAACGCGTCTAGTCGCGTATTGGAGCGGTGATTATACACCTGACGTTAAATGACCCGGCACTTCCACCCGCCAAGAACCAAGAAGGCGCACATCGTGCGCCTTCTATTCCCGCCTAAAACCTTAACCTTTCAGACAACTACTCATAAAGGCCTTGCGCTCCTCACCTTTGAGCGCCTTGCTTGCGGCATCCGCATTGCAGTTTTTCATCTTGTCCTGTTGCTTAGCCGGAGCCGCTTGCGCCACATCGGCCGCCGGTGCTGCAGCATTCTTCAGCACATAATCTTTCTTCAGACATTTACTCATAAAGGCCTTGCGTGCATCGCCCTTCAACGCATCCGATTTTGCCTCCTGATTACATCCTTTCATTTTGTCCTGCTGCGCGCCTGCAAAAACCGGTGCAGATACAGCAAGTCCCAAACAAGCCAATATGATCAATTTATTCATTTATATCTCCTTGATTAGTGGGTTGCATCCCCTCGGACGGAACGTTTCAGTCTCTGACCAAAACTTGGACATTATAGCCATATCAAGCAATTGCACCAGCATGCTATTAACCGTTCACCCGCAGCAAAAAAACGGCCTGTTTTTCAACCACACAAGCCACACCCGTTCTCTCCTGCGAAAAATGGCTCTATGTAAAATACAGCAGGTAGTTAAATTCAAATTTCCCGCAAAAAGTATCAGGGGGAAAATTATAAGATCTGTTCGTGTCTTTCGCGGACATGCTTTTAAAAAATACCAACATACAAATTATAAAAGCTAATATCTTGATTGCATTTATATTTTTCTGTTTTATTTCAATCCATGCCCGCGAAAGACACGAAACAAAACAAACACCAAATTTGTTACTGTTTTAGTGGATTACGATCCTTACGCTTAAGCTAGATTTAACGCGTATTACCCACTATGAATCACATAGAGCCAAAATTTTTGACTACACTGTTACTTCGACGATTTTCCGATAAGCTCATCGGCGATCAACCATCGCTCGGATTGCTTAACCATGTGCAACGTTTTTTCCACCTGATCCCGGTAGTGATCGGAACGGTAGGCCTGTGTGAACGTGACCGTTGCGTGCGTGTCATCCAACACCGCGACGTGAAGATTGCGCAAGGTAATCTCAATGACTTTTGATTTGCTGATGCGCGCTATGCGCTGTTTTTTCCATGCATCGTGCGTCAGCCCTTTGGGCATATAGTTCGGCGTATACATATCCAGATACTCATCCAAATATTTACCTGACCAGGCCAATGCCCATTCCCTGACGGATCGCTCTATCAGCGCTTTGGCCTGTACCGAATCGCTGCGAGCCGATGCTTTGCCTGCAACAACTTGATCTTTTTCAGCTTTTTTAGACTCGTCTTTCAGCTTAGTCAGAGCGTTTATCTGAACCCGATTCGCTTCGGCCTCCATCTTTGCCTGGGCCAATTTGACCTCCGCTTCTGCACGCGCTTGTGCCTCGGCCGCCTCCTTCGTTTTCTTGACTGCACGCGCCTGTTCTTCCGCCTTCACTTTCACTTCAGCAGCAAGTCTTGCTAATTCTTCCGCGTGTGCCTTTTCAGCAGCACGGGCTTCTGCGATGCGCTTGTCCTGTTCCAGCTTGGCCGCATCCGCTTTCATCTTTTCTTCACGAACAATGCGCAGTTTTTCAACCTGTTTGGCGTCTTCTTCTGCCTTGGCCTGAACACGTTTTGCCTCAGCGTCTTTCCTAGCCTGCGCTAATTGTTGATTTTTATCGGCCAGTGCCTTCGCTTCGGCTGCCTGTTTAGCCGCACGCGCCACTTCATCGGCTTTAGCCAGCGCCTGGGCATGGGCTTTTTTAGCCGCTAACGCGTCCTTTTCGACTTGCGCTTTAGCGTCTGCCTGAACCTTCGCTAACACGGCCTCTTTCGCCTTTTCAGCAGCACGGGCTTCTGCGATGCGCTTGTCCTGTTCCAGCTTGGCCGCATCCGCTTTCATCTTTTCTTCACGAACAATGCGCAGTTTTTCAACCTG
>CAISHO010000080.1 GCA_903885165.1 uncultured Nitrosomonadales bacterium
CGTGCCGAAGCTCTCCTCGCCGCACAGCGTCACTTTGCCCGCATCCATCAGATTGCCGAAAAACTTCCAGCCGGTCGGTGTCTCATAACAGGGAATGCCCAGCTCTTTCGCGACGCGATCGGCCGCCGCACTGGTCGGCATGGAGCGCGCCACACCGGCCAAACCTGCATAATAGCCGGGTGCTAATTTTGCATTCGCGGTCAGGATCGCCAGACTATCGGAAGGCGTGACAAAGAAGCCCTTACCCAAAATCATATTGCGGTCGCCATCACCATCCGAAGCCGCACCGAAATCCGGCGCATTATCGCCATAGAGAATCTCGACCAGCTCGTGCGCATAAGTCAGGTTAGGATCCGGATGACCATTGCCGAAATCGGGCAGCGGCACGCAATTCATGATGCTGGCTTCTGGCGCGCCCAGACGGTTGATAAAAATTTCACGGGCATAAGGGCCGTTGACTGCATGCATCGCATCGAACTTGATGCGAAAGCCACCTGCCAACAAGGCGCGGATCGCGCCGAAATCAAACAGCGATTCCATCAACTCGGCATAATCGGCCACCGGATCGATCACCGAAACAGCCATCGCGCCAATTGCATATTCACCGATGGTATCGAGTGCCACATCCGGCACATCGATCAGGCGATATTCGGTAATTTTTTTGCTCAGTTCAAAAATGGCTTCGGTGATTTTTTCAGGCGCGGGACCACCGTTAGCCGTGTTGTATTTGATGCCGAAATCGCCGTCCGGACCACCGGGGTTGTGACTGGCCGAGAGGATAATCCCGCCGTAAGTCTGGTATTTGCGGATCACACAGGAAGCCGCCGGGGTAGACAAAATACCGCCTTGCCCCACCAGCACACGCCCGAAACCATTGGCAGCCGCCATCTTGAGGATGATCTGAATCGCTTCGCGGTTGTAAAAACGTCCGTCGCCACCAACCACCAACGTCGAGCCCGGCGGCGGGGAAATACTGTCAAAAATCGCCTGGACAAAATTTTCCAGATAATGCGCTTGCTGGAAAGTCGGGACTCGCTTGCGCAAACCGGAAGTTCCAGGTTTCTGATCTTGGAAAGGGGTCGTTGCGTGCAGCATACTAGCGGTATTTTTTGACATATTCATTCTTCTCGACGGATTGAAATATAGATGCAATCTTACCACCGGCTTAACCCAAAAGGCGTAGCGCATCACTAACAAAATGATGACTTTCCCTAAAGCTGCGATTTCCTGCAATAATTACGGTCACATAACAATAATTTCAGAGAGGAACAAAAAATGATGAGTCAAGACGATCTAAAACGCGCGGTTGCGAAGGCGGCCATTGAATATGTCCCTGCCGACTGTATCGTGGGCGTGGGTACGGGTTCAACAGCCAATTTTTTTATCGATGAGTTGGGCAAAATTAAAAACAAGATACGCGGTGCGGTCGCCAGTTCCGAAGCGTCGGCAAAGCGTCTGCAAAGCCACGGCATCGAGGTGTTGTCACTGAACGAAGCCGGGCATCTATCGGTTTATGTCGACGGCGCGGACGAAATCACCCGCCACATGCATATGGTGAAAGGTGGCGGCGGCGCGCTGACCCGCGAAAAGATTGTCGCGGGGGCGAGCAGCAAATTTATTTGCCTGTGCGATGCCAGCAAACTGGTCGATGTTTTGGGCAAATTTCCACTGCCAATTGAAGTGATTCCGATGGCGCGCAGCTCCGTGGCACGTCAACTGGTCGCATTAGGCGGACAGCCTAAATTGCGCGAGGGCTTTACTACCGATAACGGTAATATTATTATTGACGTGCACGGCCTGCAAATATTAAATCCGGTTGAACTCGAATCCGCCCTGGATCACATCGCGGGGGTCGTCACCAACGGACTGTTTGCCCGCCGTGGCGCGGACGTGCTGCTGCTCGGCACCCCAGAAGGCGTCAAGACTATGACGGCGTAGTACACCCGCAAGCTACGCCTTTTGGGGCGTAGCCGGAAAATTATAGACCGTTGTAACAAACTTTTCACAATCACCTTATAAACTGCAACGTTTACCATTCATATTGAGGAATGCCATGTCCAGTAACGATCATACCTCCAAACAATTCGACGTCGAACTAGAAGCTATCCGTGCTTCTGTGCTGCAAATGGGGGGCCTGGTAGAAAGCCAAATCAAGAGCGCCGTTGTCTCTCTGGTGAGTGGTGATCTTTCCCTGATGAACCGCGTTATCGATGACGACGTCCGCGTCAACACAATGGAAGTCAAAATCGACGAGGCGTGCAACCAGGTCATCGCTCGTCGCCAACCCACCGCCAGCGACTTGCGTATGGTGATGATGGTGGTCAAGACGATTACCGACTTGGAACGCATAGGCGATGAAGCCGAAAAGATCGCTCGCATGGCCAAAATGCTCACTCAGAAACACGGCCTGGCGATCCCTCGCTATCATGAAATCAAGTACGCCTCTGAAATAGCCGTCGATATGCTGCGCAAATCGCTGGATGCCTTTGCCCGACTGGATGTTGTCATGGCAGCCGATGTGGTACGCCAGGATGATCAGGTGGACGAACAGTTCCGCGCCATCATGCGCTATCTGATCACCTTCATGATGGAAGATCCTCGCACGATCTCCTCCTCGCTGGAAATCCTGTTTGTCGCCAAAGCCATCGAGCGTATCGGTGACCATGCCAAGAATATTTCCGAATATGTGATCTACATGGTCAAGGGGCGCGATGTGCGCCACGTCACGATAGAAGAAATTGACCGCGAAGTTCAGCAAGATCGCTAATGGAACAACAACCTGTCCTAGCCGCCGTTGATTTAGGCTCCAACAGTTTTCGCCTGCAAATCGCCCGGGTAGAAGGTGAACAGCTTTATATGCTGGACGGACTGCGCGAACCGGTTCGCCTTGCGGCCGGTTTGACCGCAGACAACTATCTGGATGAGGCTGCTCAACAACGCGCGCTGGCCGCATTAGGGAGGTTTGGCGAACGACTGCGCGACCTCCCCCCTGAAGCCGTCCGGGTGGTGGGCACCAATTCACTACGCATAGCCGAAAATGCAGCCGAGTTCATCGTCAAGGCAGAACGCGCGCTGGGATTCCCGATAGAAGTCATCTACGGTCGTGAAGAAGCGCGCCTGATTTATCTCGGCGTGGCGCATGGCTTACCCCAATCCGATGACAACCTGCTGGTAATGGACATTGGTGGCGGCTCGACCGAGTTCATCATCGGCCGGGGCTTGAATCCTATCCAACTTGAGAGTCTGAATATGGGCTGCGTCAGTTACAGCGCGCGCTATTTTCCCGATGGAAAAATAACCAAGCAAAGAATGATGCAGGCGGAGCTGGCTGCCCGCAATGAGTTACAGGCCATCGTCGCTGATTATCAGGGGCAATGGCAGCGCGCAATCGGCTCATCAGGTACAGCAAAGGCGATCGCCGAAATCCTGGAGCTAAACGGCTACAGCAAAAACGGCATCACACGCGAAGGACTGGAAAAACTGCGCGCGCACATGATTCTGGCCGGCGACATACAGCAACTCAATCTGCTGGGCGTGCGTGCGGATCGTCTGCCGGCCTTAGCCGGCGGCTTCGCGATTATGTATGCCGCCTTTGGTGAACTGAACATCGAGAAAATGCAACTCGCCCTGAGCGCGCTGCGAGAAGGCGTGCTGTATGACTTGTGGGGGCGTTTTCACAACAACGACATGCGCGATGTGACGGTTTTGCACTTCATGAAACGTTATCACGTCGACATGAAACAAGCCGAACGGGTCAACCGCCTGTCCGGCGAACTGGCCAGGCAACTCTTCGGACAAGCTCCGAACGAATCGGCGCTGCAACTTTTGGGCTGGGTGGCCCATTTGCACGGGGTTGGCATCCGGGTCGCGCACAGCGGCTATCACAAGCACACCGCTTACATCCTCGCCAATGCCGACATGCCGGGCTTTTCCAAAAAGGAACAGGTACGTTTAAGTTTGCTCGCCCTAGCTCATCGCGGTAATTTGAAAAAGCTGATCGGATTACTAACCAATACGGATGACTTTGTGCTGGCGATGAGCCTGCGTCTTGCTGCCTTGTTCTATCGGAATCGCAGCGATGTCGACCTGCCTGACATTCAATTAACCCTTACCGGGGCGAAATACGGCCTGTCCGTCTCTCCCGCCTGGCTAAAACTCAACCCACTGACTGAGGCGGCCTTGCAGGAAGAAGTCAAACAGTGGAAAGCACTGGGCGTATCCTTACAACTGGGCAAAAAGTAACGCCGATCACTTCCGTTTGTCGGTTTACCTAAAAAGGAAGACGCGCTAATCAAGCTGACTGTCGTTTATTCAGCTTGATCAGCCGCAATCGATCAATCGCTACACTGGCAAATATAGCAGATCCGCTCGGACAGGAGATCAACCAGCCTGGCGATTTCAGGGTCAAAGTAGCGGGCGTCCATTTGAGTCAAGCGAGCGTAAACCGACTCGTAATCAAGCGGCTGGTTACCGTGCGAGCCGCCCAGCAAACCTTCAATATAATCGGCGAGTGCCACTATTCGTGCCTCAAAGGGAATCTGCTGCCCACTCAAGCCATCCGGATAACCGCTACCGTCGAACAGCTCATGATGCGAGCGTGCCAGCCTGGCGGCCATATCCAGCAAAAAATCCCCTGACGATAAAATCGTCTCACCCAACACACAATGACTTTTAAATTTTTCAAAATCCGCACCCGGCAAAATTGAATGCGTATGCGTAGGCGTATCGGCCGGGAGCGCAATGATGCCGATATCATGCAAAGAAACCGCCAACTCCAGGGACATACAATACTCATCGCCCATTCCGCTTTCCTTGGCCAGCAAGCCGGCAATCCTGGCCACCCGGATACTATGCAAGCTGACCTCGGGATCACGCAATTTAAGCAGCAGGTTCAAACGTTCAAAGACCGCAACCGACGCCTCGGACAATACACCATTGCTTTTCATCTTCAGCAAACCGCTGTATTGCGCTCGCACTCTAACCAGATCCTCGGCCATCAAAAAATTTTGCTTTTCACAAAGCTTGAGCCGTTCAGTCTTGCTCTGCCGGATCAAACGATTAAAAAACAACGACAGTTGATTAAACATTTTGTTCTCCATGCTAATTTAAGCGCAATAGTTGCATCCGCTAAGCTATTCCTGCAAATCCGTACCCAGTACCCAGTGTTTTTTTATGCATCGCATCAATCATCTCAAGCAAATAGATCGGCGAAAAGGGCTTAACCAAATAGGCATCTGCCTGGGCGGCAAACCCCGCATCCCGATTCGACTTTTCCCCTAATGCGCTCAATAAAATCACACGAGTACTCTGTAGCGCGGAGTTTTCCTTAATCTGACGGCAGACTTCAAGGCCATTCACACCACCGGGCATCATGATGTCTAACACCACAAATTCCGGCTTTAACTGCGCGGCCATCTCAAGCGCCTGAACACCGTTGTTGGCCTGGTAAAGCTGGAAACGCCCGCCCGATAAAGTCACCATCAAAAGTCGTCGAATATTGTCTTCATCATCGACGATCAGTATTTTTGACAATCCATTAGCATCCTGATTTAACATGACTTTCCCTTTAAACTGTTTTTATTTTCAATCGAAGACCGTGGCGCTGGCCATTTTATTTTTCATAGAAACAAAATATTTGCATGGCGTACTCGCGCTGTGATTCTACCAAACACGGGCATTAAATCCAGACGCGCACCGGAACCCCCTCCGATCAACCCCAATTTTTCGCAGGCAGGCGATGACAGGTTAGTGACCCGATTCTCCTCTCCGCCGTCCAGGTCGAGCGCATTGGTCAGCACGTTTGCAACATGCAGCAAACAGCCTAGCGGATCATCGCTTGCTGCATCAGGCGCATCCTGCTGCCTGATGGCAAGACAAATGCGATCAGGCAGCCCCCAACTTTGGCAGACCAAGGCGCTCAGGGCAGCACGGTCAACACCCGAAAAGTCCGGCTCGGGCCGCGCGGCATCTCCCTCTCGCGCATCTCCCTCTCGCGCATCTCCCTCTCGCGCATCACCTCGTCCGCCCAGGTATCCGCTGACATGGCGGCTGAACAGGCCCAGTTGGCCGATATCATGCAGCAGGCTTGCAACCAGCGCCATTTCAGGCAAGATACCGCCAGTGCAATACAGCGCCAACTCCTCGCCACAAACGCCGGTCGCGAGACTGTGTCGCCAAAAATCCTCCCAGCCAGCGTATCTATGGCCCCGGGCAAAAGCCGCGATACTGTCTATTAAAAGCCATCTGCGCACCCGACTGGCTCCGACCAGCGAAATAAGATCACCACTATTTGAAATTTCAAAATATTTTAATCCACTCTGCTCAGCCAAAAGTACCATACGCGACATTACGTCAGGTTCATTATCGAGAAAATCAACCAGCACACCGAGACTCGCCTCCGCATCATCGAGTGTCGCCAGTATCCGACTGACTATGTCGGGAAAGACGAGCAGAGGGTTGTCGATGACGCGCTCACCTAGATATTGATTCATTGCGTACTCCGATAGGTCAACACCTGATCGAACAGGACAGCCATCACCGGATTGCTGAGATCAGCGCCCGAAAATATCTCCATAACCCGGTGTGCCGCCACGGCAGCGTCGATGGCCACTTGCGCGGATGAACGGTAATCCGGCTCCAGGATGGAAATAAACTCAATATGAGACAAGGCCAGTTGCAGCAGCGAGTCCTCCGTGAGCTGATGCCCGGCTGGAAAAAGTTGACTCTGGATACCAGAATTGACCGCATCGACCGGTTCCGCCAGCACCATTTCAAGCACGGCTTCGGTTAAATTAATGACGTGTGTACGAGTTTTCATTCGCCTCCCGATGTCAAACTGTCAGTCGCACGACGCCAGGATTGACGAATCGCGATTTGCTCGTTGAGCAGACTCGCCATCACTTCAGCCTGATTCAGCAGCATGGCCGTTAATTCGCGCCGTGTCTGCTCGTCGTAATCTTGCGTTAACATCATCTCGGCAAAACCGTAGATGCTCGCTAATGGCTCGCGCATGACCTCGGCAAACCGATACGCTTGACGTTCGTGTCCATCGTTTCCGGCACAACGAACATAGTGAATCGCCCGTAAACTGCCATCAGTGATTTCAATACGACTGCGGTCTAGCATTTGCACACCTTGCAGCCGTTGGTCAAAATCCGCTTCAGATAGTCCGATCAGTGATGGGATAGCCAGATTTGTGTTGCGTTCAAAGCCCGGATTGATCGCACAGACCCGGCCTTCCACATCGATGGCGACTATCCCCCAGGGAGTATTTTCCCAGGCAGCAAACTCGTACGGGATTTTGTTCATGATATTTCCTTCAGTAAAGCACTCTTCAAATGCGCGCCCAGCGCAACCGGACTAAAGGGTTTAACAAAATAAGCATCGGCACCGAGTGAACGACCAAATTCCTGGTCAGCCACCTGCCCGCACGCGGTCACCAGCACAACGTGGATACTGGCCAATGCCGGCGTCTGTTTGATGCGTTCACACAACTGATAGCCATTGAGCTCACCCGGCATCATCACATCGAGCACGAGGCCGTCCGGCTTAGCCGCTAGTATCATCTGGTAAGCGGCATCCGCATCACACGCCTCACTCAACTCGAAGCGGTCATCTCGCAACGCGAGATGAATCATTTTTCGGATTACCGGATGATCATCGACAATCAGAATTTTTTTCATAGTGTGGCTCCCTGATGCGGGCTGACCGTCTCATCGTTAATGATGTCTCTCAAGTCCTCTGCGGTTTTTTTAAATTGAAGATGTAAAACCAAAAAGGCATCCACCACATTCGGATCAAAGTGTGAACTGCGCCCTTCGGTGATAATTTCACAAGCCCTTTCATGACTCATCGGCTTTTTATACGGTCGCGCACTGACCAGTGCATCGTACACATCGGCCACCGCCATCAGACGTGCCGAAACGGGGATCCGCTCACCGGCCAGTCCCTCCGGATAACCGCTACCATCCCATTTTTCCTGGTGGCTGCCCGCGATTTCCTTGGCGAAAGTCAAAAATGGCGCGCTGCGTCCCATTTGCCGTTCTGCTTGCTCAAGCGCCTCTCGCCCCAGCGCCGCATGCGTCTTCATGACTTCAAATTCTTCAACGCTCAACCGTCCCGGTTTGAGCAAAATACTGTCCGGGATACCGACCTTACCGATGTCGTGCAACGGAGCTGACTTGTAGATTAACTCGATGTTATTCCGGGTCAGAACGAGCGAAAAACGCGGATGCCGCTGCAAATGCTCGGCCAGCAAGCGGATGTAACTTTGCGTACGACGCAAATGATTGCCCGTTTCGTTGTCACGCGTTTCCGCCACCGAGGCTAACGCCAGAATGGTCACATCCTGAATGAATTCCAACTCACGGGCCCGCTTGGACACTTCGCCGATCAAAAACACATTCTTGTCCTTGATGTAATCCGCCCCCTGTTTCAGGGCAAGATGGGTCTTCACCCGTGCGCGCAGGATAGGCCCGCTGATCGGCTTGCCGATGTAGTCCACCGCCCCCAGCTCCAGCCCCAGCTCTTCGTCACATTCATTGTGCATCGCAGTCAAAAAAATGACCGGAATGTCGCGAGTGGCGCGATCCGCTTTCAGTTGTCGACAGACTTCGTGACCGTTGATCCCCGGCATCATGATGTCGAGCAGGATGATGTCGGGCCGGGGTTCCTCCCGTGCCAGACGCAGCCCCTTTTCACCGCTATTGGCCGCCTTAATGCGATAGTCACGCTTGAGCAACTCGTTGATAATGAGCAAAATCTCGGGGCTGTCATCGATGACCAGCACGGTTCTAGGGATTTTTTCATTTAATATTGCGGTGTTCATGTCTTACTTTCATTGATAAGGTCAGTTTTTGACCGTTTAAGCACCGCAAGCGCTTCCTCCAGATTACAAATATGGATAGCTGCAGACAGTTTTTTCCACAATTTCACAGGGATCGCACCCTGCAAGCGCTGTCCGTTAGCCTCGAACCAAGACATGGCTTCGGGATTGTCGTCCACCAGTAACGACTCCAGTTCACTCAGTGCCGAATTGACCGTTGCACCATCAGCGTGCAGGCTGCCAACCGACACCGGCAGACGCGGCTTGACCCGTGCAATCAACTGGGCTAAAGCCGCTTCGATCGTACTCAAGCGGACATTAATCTCAGCGCGCGAACAGTCTTCTGTCAAGCACTGTTCCAGCACGCCGGCATCCGCCGCCAGACCGTTAGCGCCGATACTGGCACCAACTCCTTTTAGCGTATGGATATGGCGACGAGCTGTAATCCGGTCACCGCAATCGAGCGCCTCGCGTGTTGAGGTTATGATATTTTCCTGCATGGCGCAAAATTTGCGGAGCGCGGAGAAATATAACGTGGTATTACCGAGCATACGCCGCAGCGCGGGGCCCGACTCGATACCCTCAATCTCAGGATCAAAGGCCGTCACTGTCGGCTTAGCCGGGGGTTGCACCGGCAGTTCGCGCGCAGGTATCCATTTGAGCAAGGTCTGCCAGAGCACTTCCGGCTCGATGGGTTTGGAAATAAAATCGTTCATCCCGGCCTGAAGACAGCGCTCGCGATCGGCATCCAGCACATTCGCTGTCATGGCCACCACCGGCAATGCTGCGTATTCGGGCAAAAGACGCAACTGGATCGTAGCGCTGACTCCGTCCATCACCGGCATTTGCATATCCATCAAAATCAGATCGTACTCATGATCGACCAGCATATTGAGTGCGATTTGGCCGTTTTCCGCCATATCGACAGACAGACCGGCCAGTCGCAAATACTCCATCGCGACCTGTTGATTAATTTCATTATCCTCAACCAGCAGAATGCGTGCCCCGGTAATGCGCTTCATTTTATCCAGCGACAAAGTCGATTTTTCGTCGATACCGCGCACTTCCACGCGGTTGTTGCCCATCACCCTGATCGCCGTATCAAACAAGGTCGACGCCGTTACAGGTTTAACCAACACATTGTTGATACCGGCCACTTCCGCATTGTGAAACACCTCGTCTCGACCATAGGCGGTGACCAGCACCAGTTGCGGCGGCTCAGCCAGTAACAGCGACTGAATTTTGTTGCAGGCGGTGATGCCATTCATCGCCGGCATATGCCAGTCCATCAACACCATTTCGTAGGGGTCTCGTTCGCGGTCCGCCCGTTCAATCTCCGCGATCGCCTGTGCACCTGAGCTGACCACATCAACAGAAAAGCTCATGTCGGAAAGCATTTCATTCATTACCTGACGTGCGTTGGCATTGTCATCGACGACTAAAACATGCCGTCCGCGCAGATCGGCAGTCGGCATTAACAGCCGTTTTTCGACATGCCCCAAACCCAGTTTGGCGGTAAACCAGAAGGTACTGCCTTTGCCTTCCACACTCTCGACGCCCACTTCACCGCCCATTAATTCGGACAGTTGCCGGCAGATCGCCAGCCCCAATCCTGTTCCGCCATACTTGCGCGTGGTTGTGCTGTCAGCCTGTTCAAAGGCGTTGAACAACCGCCCCTGTTGCTCCGCACTGAGTCCGATTCCGGTATCGATCACCGCAAAATACAGCAGCACATGCTGCTCGGTTTGTTCACGCAAGCGCACCACGATATCGATTTCACCCTGTTCAGTGAATTTGAGTGCATTGTTCGCGTAATTGATCAGCACCTGTCCCAACCTGAGCGAGTCACCGATCAGATTAACCGGCACATCCCCGGCCACGTCCAGCACCAACTCCAAACCCTTCTCCGTCACCTGCTCACCGATCAGCGAAATCACGTCTGCCAGCGTCGCCTCAAGTTCGAAACTGCTGTTTTCAATCGATAATTTCCCGGCTTCTATTTTTGAAATATCGAGAATGTCGTTGATGATGCGCAGCAAATTCTGCCCGGATTGCTGAATCTTTTTCAGGTAATCGCGCTGGCGCGGTGTCAAATCGGTATTGAGTGCCAGATGGGCCATGCCGATAATGCCATTCATCGGCGTGCGTATCTCGTGACTCATATTGGCCAGAAAATCTGATTTCATGCGCGACGTTTCTTCCGCCAGTGCGCGTGCCCCGATCAGTTTTTGCTCTGTTTCGCGGCGCACAGACACATCCTGCAAAATACACAGATAGCCTGAGATACTGCCATCCATATCGTGGACCGGGCTGGTGAGCAATAGTCCGACAAATTGCGTGCCATTCTTGTGTATAAAAGTCCATTCGCGACTCTCATTACCCAACAACACGGCACCGGCTACGATCGCGTCAAAACCGCTCAGCTCGCCCGAACAAGAACGCGCCTGTGCCAGCTCTTCCGCATGACAAAAACGGGCGGGCGTTTCGAGATGTATCACTTCTTCGGGCAGCCAACCCAGCATTTTGGTCGCACCGGTATTAAACAAGGTGATGATGCCGTCCACATCCGTGCCCATAATGCCAATTTCAGTGGCCGCAGCAAGAATATCCTGCAACATCGCGTTCACCTTGCCCGTCTCCTCCTGATTACACAGCAGCTCATGCTTTTGCGCATCCAGTTCTACAGCCTGCATTTCAAGATCCGCCGCTTGCTCGGACAAGGTGGCATTGAGCTTTTCGGTACGCAGGTTACGTCGTAATACTTCGAGCACAGGGGAGAGTACCATCGGCAATTCGTCCAGTACGATCAGGCAGCGCGCATCCGGCACGGACAAAAACGCCAGTTCGATCACGCCTATCGTTGAACCGGGCAACACCAGCGGGAGTAGCATGACCCGAGCCGGTTGAGCCGTCACCAATCCCGAGTTCAGACGCAACACGCTCTCTCCCGGATCAGCCAGGATAATTGATTTTTCATCAAGTGCACACTGCACGACCAACCCGGTCACCCGCACATGGTCCGGGCTACAACCATAAGCACTCACCACGCGCATCCCGTCATCTGTCTCTACGTAAAACACGGCCTGAAAACTGCCTGTCGTCGGACATAACTGACTTAGCAGCGCATCTCCGAACTCGTGCAGAGACCGTGCCTGCTGGACGCGACCAATCACCCCGACAATCTCGAGTTTGGCCCAACGATGCTGCTCTAGCCCTCGCGCCACCTCCTGCATTGCCAGCAGTGCATCCTTGACTTCACCAAACAGCCCGGGATAGTCGACACTGATAGACTGGGTGAGGTCGCCTTGATGAATCGCGCGCGCAAGACGAATCACATCGCGCAGTCCGCTGTCAGTCACTAACGACAAGTTATTCACCAACCGAGCAATATCCCCTGCATAGCCGGTCTTGCCGTTCATTCTCATCCTGAAATTGAACGCCCCCCTGACGGACGCCGCCTCCACCGTGTTAGTCAAATCGCTGATCAGTTCACGCAAATTCTCCTGCATCACACTCATGGCGCGAAGCAAATGTGTCGATTCATCGTTGCCGGAAAGCACAATCGTCGAGGATAGATTACCGGCTGCAATATGGTCCGCGACCTCGATCGCCTGCGCCAGTGCCTTCAATAAATTACGCTTCAACCACACGCCGAGGACAACAATCAGTGTCAGTATGACGGCCCACAACAATATGGCCACCCGGATGGCATGCGCTTTAATGAGCTCCCCCTCGGCAGCGGTTTTTTGACCCATTGACGCGTTATAGGCCTTATGCACATCCAATGCATGATTGAGCTTGTCGGCGTCCGGGATCGCTTCCGTCAACAGCGCCAACGCCTCACTGTCACGATTTTGGTGGGAAGCCCCGAGGATCATGGCAATATGTTCAGTGTAGCCGGCTAGCGCATTGAGATCGTCTGCCAGCAGACGCCTATCGTGTTCATCCGCAATAAGCGGCTCATATTTTTTAAGGGCATTTTTCAGTTCACTCTGTGATTGATCGATCAGAATTTCCACATCTGAGAGCCTATCTGCGCTGTGATGCAGCACATGCCGGTAAAGTCCCACGCGCAAGCGCCCGAACTCCTTGGCGCCATCATCGAGCAGCAGCAAAGACGGAACCACATTGGCATTGGAAAAGTTGACCGCTTCATAGACCCGTTCGAGTTGTACATAGTTGATCCCGGCCAACCCCGTCAGTCCGACGATGGCGAGCAAAATCAAGGCATTAATACGCTGTGCTAAAGTCATCACTGTGCTTCTCCGATAATAGACTGATGTTCATTCACCGCCGCTGAGGCAGGGAACCAGAGTGTCACAGAGGTCCCTAGTCCCAACTCGCTCTCTAAGGTAACTTGTCCACCATGCAACAGGACAATTTCCTGGACGATGCTCATGCCCAGCCCCGTACCGGTGATTTTTCCCGACGTGTCTGCGCGATAGAAACGTTCAAAGACGCGCGTCAGCTGTTCATCGGTCATGCCTATGCCATGATCAATCACCCGGATTCCGACACAGGGGAGGCTCGTATTATTCGGGCACGTTTCCATCACCAGGGTAATACTGACATCTCCACCATGGGGGGAATATTTGTAGGCATTGGACAGCACATTCAAAATCGCCTGATAGGCTTTTTTGTAGTCCGCATGGATGTATCTGGCCTCTTGATGCACCGTCAGCGTCGGCGTGCTGCGACCCTCAGGTAAAATAAAAGCACTCACGACTTGCTTAATCAGGGCTTGCGCCGACAGCGCCTCAAAGACGAAATCCTTACCGCGACGCGCCTCGATCCGTGACAGGTCCAGCAGTTCATTCAAAATAGCGGTCATCAACTCGGACTGTTTGTAAATAATCGATAAAAATTCGCGACGACTCTCCGCGTCGAACTCCTGCGCCAACATCAACTCGGCAAAACCGTAAATACTGGCCATCGGCGTACGCAACTCATGCGCGGCGGTTGAGAGAAACTCGCTTTTGAGTTGATCCAGCTCCGTTTCATGGGTGATTTCCCGAAAGTAGAGAATCTGCGAAACCGAGTGGTTGTCACTGCTGCGCAACCCCACCTCCAGTATGCGTTTCGCGCCGAGTGACAGCTCAATAATTTCGCGTTTATCGGACGTACTGCTCGCGGCGTTTTCGCGCAAAGCTTCCACGCCTTTGAAGCGCGAACTGGCAACGCACAATGAGGCGAGTAAATCCGTGAATTTCGGTTCATCGATACCGAGCAATTGCATCGCATTGAGCCCGGTCATTTGGGTGAAGGCGGGGCTGACGTAAGAGATCTGCTTCGCCTCATCGAAAGAAATAAACCCGTCCGGACTTAACTCAAAGATGGCATTGAGCAATTCGGTGCGCACGCCCAGCGCCAGCTCGACCTCTTTGCGCGCCGTAATATCTACAAAGCTCCCGACCATGCGCAAGGGTTTGCCCGCCTCATCGCGTTCAACCACATCGCCCCTATCCAGCACCCAGGCAATCCGGTTATTCCCTATGGTCATCCGGTGTTCACTCTGGTAGTGTCCGTGCCCTTCCAGACAGCGCTGCAAGCTCTCAAACACGCGCTCCTTGTCATCCACATGCAGCAACTCGCCGAATTTCTCCACCGGATGTTGCAAATAGTTGTCATCCAGACCGGCAATTTTGCACCACTGACTATTGTGGGTCACCATCCCGCTCTTGATATCCCAATCCCACACGCCTTCACCGGTCGCATCCAGCACATAGCGCAAACGGCGCTC